>JBIKMR010000231.1:0-7222 GCA_044359155.1 Candidatus Hydrogenedentales bacterium
AAGCAAGCGCAATGACAAACCCAAGGAGGCGATGCGTCCATTCAGCAACGACAGCGACGGCATCGTGTTGAGCGAGGGTTGCGTGGTGCTGGTGCTCGAGAAGTTGTCGGCGGCGAAGGCGCGGGGCGCGAGAATATTGGCAGAGGTGGCGGGGAATGGGTCGGCTGCAGAGGCACACAACCCCTTGACACTGGAGCGCACGGGCGAGGCATTGGCGCGAGCGTGCCGCATGGCGATGGGCGAGGCGGGGGCGGGGCCGGGCGACGTAGACCATATCCAGGCGCACGGGGTATCGCTTAAGATATATGACCGCAGCGAAACGAATGCGTATAAGCAGGTGTTTGGTGAACGGGCGTACCGGATTCCGGTGTCTGCCTCGAAGTCGATGGTGGGACAATCGTATTCTGTGGGCGGATTGCTGGGGGTGGTGTCGGCCTTGTGCGCGATGGAGCGGGGGCTGGTGTGCCCGACGATTAATTTGAATGATCCAGACATGGCGTGTGATCTGGACTATGTGCCACTGCGTGCGCGACGGAACAAGGTGGAGACGGCGCTGATCTCGGCGATGTGCTTTGGCGGCACGCACGCGGCAACGGTGCTGCGGAGTGTGAATTAGTGGTAAATGGTAAGTGGAGAAGCGACCACACCTCAACACGGCCTAGCGAATATAGAAGCTGATAATGAACCCTTATGACGTAACACTTATTGCCTCGCTCTTGTTGGGGCTGTCTGCTGTCTCGACCAGCGGGCTAGGGGTGTTCGTCTTTTTGCACGACCCGACGCGGGCGACGCATCGCCTGTTTGCGTTGTTGATGGCGAACTTGACGTTGTGGTGCTTGGGCGTGTTGTCGATCATACATTGCCCAACGGAATTCTTGGCCGAGATTGCGATCGCAGCCGCGTTCGTGGTGGCGAGTTTCCTTCCCGCGACGTTCTTCCATTTCGTGTCGGAGTTTCCGACGCGCAGGAATTCTGGGGTGTTGCTCACCACGCGGGCGCTGTATGCGGGCGGGGCGATATTGGCGCTCTTTGCATTTACGCCTTGGCACCTACGCTCGGTGAAGGTGTTGCCGGATGCTCCCCCACTGGCGGAGTATGGCCCGGCCTTTCTTGGCGTGCCCGTGCTGATTGGGCTTTCGATGCTGGCGATGCTGTTTGAGCTGGGGCTGAAGCTGCGGGTGGCGAAAGACATCGAGCGGCGGCAGGTGCAGTATGTGCTGTTTGGCATTTTCCTCATGGGGGCCTTGGCCACGATTACAAATGTGGTCGCGCCGCTGTTCCATGTGGGATCGCTCGAACTGTTTGGACCCTGCTTCACGGTGCTGATGTCTGGCACCTTTGCCTATGCCATGGTGCGCTACCACTTGCTGGATGTGTGGATTCTGGTATCGCGCGCAACGGTGTATGCGGCGGTGACGGCGTTTGTGACGCTGGTGTTTTTCGGGGCGGTGTCGCTGGTGCATTGGATGAGCCTGAGCGACACGGTGGGGGGGAGCATGTTGTCGTCGCTGATTGCAGCGGTGACGATTGTGGTGCTGGTGCAACCGATAAAGGAATGGGTGCAGCTCATAGTCGAGCGCACCTTGTTGCGGCGGCGGTATGACGACGCGCAATTGATCGAGCGGCTGGCGCGGATAGCATCGGAGACGGTGCAGTTGGATACGCTGCTGCGCTCGGTGGCGGAAGAGGTGGTGTCGGCGCTGGGGGTGCGGCGCTTGCGGGTGTACCTGAAGGAGGACGACCCCAGCTTGCAACTGAAACAGGCTTACCCGGCGGAGGACCGCGAGCGCGAGTTCAGCAATTCGGAGTCGATGGAGCTGATGTCGTATACGCGCAGCCATCCGTCGCCGGTTTCGCCGCAAGAGATTCGTTACCACTGGGGCGACCCCAAGCACCAGGCGATAGCGGAGATGCTGGAGAATTCTGGTGCGCGCCTGATGATTCCTCTGCGCAGCAAGTCGGGCCCGGTGGGCATGATATTGCTGGGGGAAAAAGACTCGCACGATATGTTCTCGCAACAGGACCACCACGTGTTCCGTTCTGTGGCGGGCGCGATAGCCACGGCAATAGACAATGCGCGGCTGTATGAACGGCTGGAAAACCTGAACCTGCACCTTGAGCAGATCATGGAGAGTATGCGCGCGGGTGTGATTGCGGTTGACGGCAAGGGACAGGTGACCACGGTAAACGAAGAAGCGCGGGCGATGCTGGGCAACGTGTGGCCGGGCGACCCGTTGAGCCAGTTGCCGATGCACGTGTCGCAGATGCTCGAAGGCACGCTGCAACAGTCACGCGGCATTGGCGAGGTGGAGGCAGTGATTACAGGGCCCGAGGGCGACCTGATTCCGCTGGCCCTGAGCTCGTCGTATTTCGAGACGGCCTCGACCGAGGCCTCGGGCGCGATGGTATTGATGTTCAACCTGACGGAAATCAAGCGGCTTGAGTCCAGCGTGCAGCGTGCGGATCGCCTTACGACCATCGGCACGATGGCGGCGGGCATGGCGCATGAGATCAAGAACCCGCTGCAATCCATCAAGACATTTACGCAGTTGCTGACCAAGCGCTACGACGACCACGATTTCCGCAAGACCTTCTCCGAAGTGGTGCCTCCCGAGGTGCAGCGCATTGATGACATTGTGACGCAACTGCTGGACTTTGCCCGCCCGAAGCCGGTGGAGTTCCGCCCGCAGGACTTGGAACAGATTGTGCGCGACGTGATGGCGCTGATGGCAAACCAGTTGACGAAGCTGGGAATATCGGTGAAGTTGTCCATTCCGCCGAATGCGCGGATGGTGACGGGCGATGTGCAGCAGTTGAAGCAGGTATTCCTGAACCTGTTCCTGAATGCGATTGACGCAATGGAGAATTCAGCGGACCGGACGCTGACCTTGCGGGTTCACTACGGGTATTGCCACGTTCGCGAGAAAGACGGCACGATGCTCGAGGAACGCCCCTGCGCGAAGGTGTCGATTTCGGACACGGGCTGCGGGATACCGGGCGACGGGCTGCGGCAGTTGTTTAATCCCTTCTACACCACCAAGGCCCACGGCAGCGGATTGGGCTTGAGTGTGGTACATTCGATCATAGCCGAACATGGTGGCGAGATTGACGTAACCAGTGCGCCAGGTGTGGGAACGACATTTTTCCTTGTGCTGCCCTTGGCTCCAGCAGGCGTTGCAGAGGCATTGAACGCATGATAGTGCTGAACCTAATAACTGAGGATGCGCGGCTGGCGGGCCGGATGCGGGAAGCCGCAGGCTCGCGGGCGTTGGTGATGCATTTCACTACGCCAGCAGAAGCGGCAGCCCGGGGCCGGGGCGTTGCGCCAGACGTGGTGGTGTATGACTGCGGCGGGCGGCTGGATGGCGCGCCGATGGCGGCATTGCGGTCGTTGGCCCCGCGCAGGCCGGTGGTGATGTTGACCTCGCGGCACGACCCTTTGGCGGAAGGTGCATGGCTGAAGGCGGGCGCGTCGGCGGTACACCTTGCGGAGGCTCCGGAGCAGGCATTAGAGGATGCGCTCGCGCTGGTAGAGTGGCCGGTGACGGAGCGGGCGGTGCAGGCGGTGCTGCCGGGTTTGGAAATCACACGCGCTGCAGAGCCCGACGTTCGGGCCTCGTGGGAATCTGCAATGCGTTGCCTGTCTCGCCAGTGGAACCCGATGTCGGATACTACGGGCATAGCGCGTTTGGCGGTGGATGTATGCCTTGAATCGCTGCGGGCCACGCGGGCGGCGGTGTTGTTGAAATCTGAGCAGGGAGACCTGTTGCTTGCAGCCAGCGCGAACCTGCCGGAAGAGGTGAAGGCGGCGTATCAACCGGGGCATGGCGCAGGCTTGGCTGCCTCGCTCGATGCAAACCCGCGCCTGTTACGCGCGGGCGGCAGCGTGGCGGCGGAACAGCGACTGATGCAGTTGTTTGGCGTGGCCTTGTGCGTGCCGCTTACGGCGGACGGCCAGTTCGAGGGGGCCTTGCTGATTGGGCCACCCGCGAGCGGGCATGACTACATCGAGACACATGAAGACCTGGCGCTGCAGATGGCGCGCTTTTTGGCGCGGGGAATTCGCGCGGCGCGCACGCGGGTGAGCGGCGAGGAGACGCAGGCCTTCTATGACTGGAGCCTGTCGGAAGCGCCGGTGGGTCTGGTGTGTCTGGACGCGACGCACAAGGTGACGGCAATGAACCGCGAGGCCGAGGCCTTGCTGGGGCTGTCGCGCGCAGAGGCGGACGGTCGCCATATCCAAGTTTTGAATTCTGCGCTGTGCGATCTGGTGATGCGGGCGGCGGCGGGCGAGGCGGTGGGGGAGATGACGTTGCTGCCGCGTGTGGGGAACAAGGGTATGATGGAGGCGCGGGTGCGGCAGGGCGATGGTGGGAAGTGGATGGTGTCGGTGCAGGCGTCTAGCGAACCGCGCGTGCGGCGTGAAGACGCGGCTGCGGCGGCGCTTTGGGAAGGCCTGGCTTCGCGCATGGCACAGGAAATAAAGAATCCACTGGTGGCTATCAACACCTTTGCCCAGTTGCTACCGAGGAAGTATGACTCGTCAGATTTCCGCTCGGCCTTCAGCAAGGTGGTGCAGGAGGAGGTGGACCGGATCAACCGGGTGGTCGAGACGCTGTATCAGTTTGCGCGCGAGCCGGAACTGAAGCTGCAAAAGCTGGATGTGAAGACGACGGTGCGCGAGGTGGTGGACACGTTTGCGCGGGCAGTGGCAGAGCGGGGAATTCAATTCGAGAGCAACCTTTCTGAGACGCCGCTTTCGGCCTCGATAGACGCGGACGCGTTCAAGGTGGTGTTGCAGAACCTGATGCAGAACGCGGTGGACGCAATGCCCGAGGGTGGGCGCGTGTCCATTTCGGCGGAGCCTGCGGCAGGCGGCATTGAGATACGGGTGGAGGATTCGGGGAAGGGCATTGCGGGCGACGAGGCGGGGAAAGTGTTCGAGCCATTTTACAGTTCGCGCGAACGCGGGGCAGGGCTGGGGCTGGCGGTGGCGAAGAAGCTGGTGGAAGCGCACGAGGGCACGATAGCCCTCGAGGGCACGGCGCCCGGTGCGCGCTTCATCGTGCGGTTCCCCACGTTGGCGGGCGCGGCAAAGACTGCGGGAGAAGGGCAAGATGCAGACGATACTGGCAATTGACGACGAACTGAGCGTACGTGAATCGTATCGGCTGACCCTGAACGAGGATTACCGCGTGTTGACTGCGGCCTCGGGCGCGGAAGGCTTGGCCACGTTGGCAGAGAAATATGTGGACCTGGTGCTGCTGGACCTGACCATGCCGGTGATGTCGGGCTTGGACTTTCTCGCGGCGCTGCGCGACCGGGGCGAGACCACGCCGGTGATTGTGGTGACGGGGTCGAACACGGTGGAGATGGCGGTGGGTGCAATGAAGGCGGGGGCGGTGGATTTTGTGATGAAGCCGTTTGACGTGGAGGACCTGCTGGCGCTGGTCTCACGGGTGATTGAGGCGCAACGTAGTCGCATTGAGTTGGCTTCGCGCCACGAGGCGGACCGGCTCGGTTTTGAGAGCATCATCGGGCAGTCCCCTGCGTTGATGGAGGCGCTGTCTATGGCGCGGCAGGCGATGCAGGTGGACTCGACAGTGTTGATAACCGGCGAGACGGGAACGGGCAAGGACGTGCTGGCGCGGGCGATTCACTTTGGCAGCCGCCGCGCAGAGCGCCCGTTTGTTCCCTTGTGTTGCAGTGCGATACCCGATGCGTTGGTGGAGAGTGAATTGTTCGGGCATGTGCGCGGGGCGTTTACGGGGGCGGTGGAAGCGCGCGCGGGCAAGATGCAGATTGCAGACGGGGGCACCTTGTTCCTCGACGAGATAGGCGAGATGCCAGTGGACGCGCAGGCGAAGTTGTTGCGGGTGTTGCAGGATGGCGCGTTCTATCCGGTGGGCGGGGTGAAGGAGATGCAGGTGGACGTACGCTTCATTTGCGCGACGAACCGGAATTTCTCGAAGGCGATTTCAGAAGGACGAATTCGTGAAGACTTGTATTACCGCATCAACGTGCTGCCGATTCACCTGCCGCCACTGCGCAGCAGGCGCGAGGACATTGCCCCGTTGGTGGCGCATTTCGTGGCGAAACATGCCCCGCGCGTGAACGCGCAGGCACGCGAGTTTGCACCTGGTGCCTTGGCAGCCATGGCCGCGCACGATTGGCCGGGCAATATCCGCGAGCTGGAGAACACGGTCGAGCGCGCGCTGGTGTGCAACAACAGCGCGGGCCAGATTACGGCAGACATGGTGACGAGGATATTGCCGCAGGGTTCCGAGTTGCAGCGGGAACGCCTGCGTGAGCAGGGGGCGGGGGGGCTGGTAGATTTTGAGGGCCTGCCGCTGGACGAAGCGACCGCGCGGCTGGAGCGTCACCTCATCATGCACGCGCTCGAACAAAGCAACTATGTGCAGTCCCACGCGGCAGACCGGCTGGGCACCACGCGCCGGATATTGAAGTACAAGATGGACCAGTTGGGGATGGCGGAAGATGGCGGCGATGCACGGTCGTCGATGGCGAGCTAATTAAGAATTATGAATTAAGAATTACGAATGATGGCTGCTAATTCTTTGAGGCTTGGATCATGTCTTTAGCACGTGGGGATTCAAGCCGACTCCTTTGGATGGACCAGCTTCGGGGATATACGATTTTCGGGATGGTGCTGGTGAATTACCTGGGGCAGTTCGAGGTGATGCCCTGGATGTTGAAGCACCACCGTGAGGGGATGAGCTATGCGGACACGATAGCGCCCTTGTTTATTTTCATTGTGGGCATGGGGTTTCGCATGTCGCTGGTGCGGCGGGCGGAACAGGTGGGGGTGGGGCGTGCGATGCTGGCTGCGGCGCGCAGGTATGCGGTGCTGGTGCTTATCGGCATTGCGGTGTATGGCCCGAATGATCCGGGCAGTTGGTACGATGCTTTGGTGGATATTGGCGTGGGCGGGTTGTTGTCGCTGCCCTTTCTGCTGGCGGGCACATGGGTGCGGGTGGCGGTGGCGTTTGGATATCTTGCGCTGTTCCAGGGGCTGTTCAGCCTGAGCGATTATGGGCCGTGGTTGGTGGGGAACAGTTTCAACGGGGGACCGCTGGGGGTGTTCAGCTGGGCGAGCATTCTGTTATTGGGCACGGTGGCTCAGGATATTGCATCGCGCGGGAACCCGGCGCGAACCCTGCTGGGTTGGGGCGTGGGGTTGTGTGCGGCGGGCTAGATCGGA
>JBIKMR010000029.1:0-24037 GCA_044359155.1 Candidatus Hydrogenedentales bacterium
GAGCCTTAGCCCTTGTCCCCGCGATAGTGCGCGTAGAGGTATTCCGAAATCGCGTAATACATCCACGCCGTGCCCCAGCGAGGGTAGGATATGCGCGAGGTGAAGCGGCGGTACTTGCGGTAAAGCGGCAGGTTGGTTTGTCGGTCCCGCAGATAGTAATGCGTCCATCGCAGGGGCAGGTCGGCAAAGCCGCGCGCCGCCAGCACATCGCGTGACAAGATGCTGGGGCAGAGCACGGCCTCGGCACAGGCGTGAATATCCACAGGGTACGCGCCATATTCGTTGATGGGCATTCCCCACGGCGGCTCGAAGAGGTGGTTCTTATAGAACTGAAAGCCCTTGCGCACCACGGGTTCGAGAGACGCATCGCCGGTGTATGCGCCGATCGCGTGGAGCGAGCGCAGCACAAACCCCGTGTGGTGGTGGTCCACCAATTTAAGCAGGGCCTCTTCATACAATTCGCCCGGGGTGCATTCGCCATAGAGCCACGCGCCGTCTTCGCGTTGCGCCCGCAGCGTGAACGCCAGCGCGGGTTTCGCCGCGTCGGCAATCGTGGCGTCCCCCGTCAAGGCCGCCATGCGAAACAGATGCTCGGCCACCAGCAGGTTCGCGTTGTGTACGCGCCGCCGGTCGGTGGGGGTGTAGGCAAAGCAATACGTGTGGGAGCTGCCCTCGAGGCGAGGCAGGTCGCGCAGCATGAATTCCGCCACGCTGCGCGCATGGTCGAGATAGGCCGACTTGCCGGTGACTTCATGCGCCATGGAAAGCGCCTGCCCCACAATGGCAGACACCACCCCAATGGGCGTGCCCGCTGGCGTGTCGAGTCCCTTGGCGTGGATGTCGAAGGGGTATCCCCAGCCCAGTCCCGTGGCGGTCAGCGCCGGGTGCGCCAGCAGCCACTCGATGCAGCCCTCCGCATGGCGCAGGTGGCTCGCGTCCCCGGTCAATTGATAGGCCCGTAGCTTGCCCATCGCTACCAACGCATAGGCCTTGGCATTGTGCGTGGGGCGTATGCCCAGCGCGCGGCGTGCGAAGTGGGGGGCCAGGTCGCACAGTCCGCTCGTGGCCTTGCGCAACAGGGGACGCGTTTGCGCCGCGCGTATCCACGGGTGCTGCTTCACGTCGAAGGGGTCGTAACCTTCAAGCGTGTTGCTGGAAATCCACGCGTCGATCTGGGCAAACCACTCCTGCCCAATCGCCACCCCGGTGTGGTTCGACGGGGTCATGGGCGGGTCGCAGAGCACCTTTGTCACTCGCCGTTCCGCCGAGACAGGCTCTCGATAAAGCGCAGCACGATCACCCCGCTGCCAATCATCAACGCCGCAAGGATAAGGATGAGGAAGCGATACTCCTCGTCAATCACCGACATCATGAAGGCCATCAGCCCGGCGAGGATGGACACTACATAAAGCGACAACACCACCTGCTTCTGCGTCAGACCCAGGTCCAGCAGGCGATGGTGCAGGTGGTCGCGGTCTGGTTCAAAGAACTGTCCCTGCCGTGCGCGGCGCAGGCGGCGCAGAAAGCTCAGGGCCGTGTCCAGCATCGGCACCGCCATCACCACCATCGGCACGGCCAGCGCAATCACGGTCACGCCCTTCTGTTCTTCCACCAGTGTGGACGCCCCCAGCACAAACCCAAGGAACAACGCGCCCGCGTCGCCCATGAATATCTTCGCCGGGTTAAAGTTGTACCAGAGGAAGGCGAGGGTGGAACCCATCAGGTAGGCCATCAAGATGCAGGACACCACCTGCCCGTTGTTGAAGGCCACGGCGAAGATCGACGCGGCGCAGATGAACACGAGACCGCCCGCCAAGCCGTCCAGCCCGTCGGAAAAATTCACCGCGTTGATCACACCCGCTATCCACAGCGGTGTAATCAACAAGGCCAGCCAGCCCGCGCTGATGCTGCCGCCCAGCGGGTGCGAGAGGGTAGAGGTCTTGAAGCCCCAGTAGAACAAGAGGCTGGTGAGCGCCAGCTCGATGATCAGCTTCTTCAGGCTGCCCATGTCCTTGATGTCGTCATACACGCCCATCAGCGCAATGAAGGTTCCCACTACGCACATGGGATAGAACGCGGGGGAAACGTATTGCGGGTAGAGCGCCTCGACAAACAACACCGTGAGCAGGAAGCCGAAGTAGAACGGCAGCCCGCCTAGGTAGGGCACCACCCGCTTGTGAACTTTGCGCGCCACACTGGGGCGGTCCACCACATCGAGCGCAATCGCCAGCTTGCGGCACACCGGCACCAGCAGCATGGTGATTAGCCACGTGCCCCCGGCCACCATCGCGTAGAGCATATAGGGGTGCTCATTCATGCGCGTTCTCCGGCGACACGGCCACGCACACGGGGTGGCCCTTGTGCCCGTTGAATTCCCCCGGCGACCATGCCTGCAATCCCGGCTTGCTGTTCATCGCGCCCGTGCTGTTCACGCTCCCCTTCACCCCAATTGCCGCGAAGGTGTAGTTCAAGCCATAGAATCGCAGTTGGCTGTTCACCATCGCCTCGGGGGCAATGCCGAACTTTTCCACTTCCGGCGCAAGGTTCTTGTAGTCGAAATAGACCGAGGCTTCCTGACTGGCAGCGAACACGCCAATGCTGCCTTCGGGGGCGCGCCGCAGGAACTGCGCCATGCGCAGCGATTCGTCCCAACTTTCCCACAGGTCGAACTGCCCCAACTGCAAGATGCGCCCGTCACTGCTGGAAAGTATCGCTGCATAGAGACCCCGCGCCGTGCCGCCATAGTCTACGCCATCAATCACCAACACGGCGCGCGGGCCGCTGGCCGCAATGATGGAAACCGGTGCAAGCCCGGCCTCGCCAATCTTGCCGTCGCTGCGAATCTCGCCATGCCCCGCCACTATCAGCGCGGCAGCCTGCAAGGAGGATACTGCCACGTCGCGTGGCGAGAGCAGGTTCTTTTCGCGCCATAACGCCACCGCCGGTTCGAGGTCCAGCGCGGCTGGCAACGCCACGCCCTGCGCCAGTGCGTCCAGCGTGGCGGCGTCCACCGCGCCCGCTTCAAGGCGTTGATACAACGTGGCGTGGTCCTGCATTGCGGCGTTGCCCGTGGCGACCAGGGTTTGATACGGCCCCGCGTACGGCGGGTGAAACCAGCTTATACCCGATGCAATATGCCGGGCCGCCATCTCGCGCTGGCCGCTGGCCGCCAGTCGTTCGGCAAATGCTTCAAAGTTCTCCGGCGCGCGTTCCGACTGGTATTGCCGAATGGGAAAATAAGCCGCGTTGAACACCAGGAAAAATCCCAGCAACAGCAGCCACAATACCCCAACCTTGCGCTCCGGGCTGAGCGTCTTGACCTCGGGTCCATCCACGCCAAACGGTCCTCCCAACCGGCCTGCATACTACCCCACCCGCAAGTGCAATCGAAAGGCGGGATGGAAAAATGAGCGGCTGCTCAATCGATCTGGAAGCGTTCGCCCAGGTAGATTTCGCGCACGCGCTCGTCCGCCGCGATGACTTCCGGCGCGCCCTCTGCCAGCACCTTGCCACCATGCAGGATGTAGGCGCGGTCCGCAATGCGCAAGGTCTCGCGCACGTTGTGGTCGGTGATCAGCACGCCAATGCCCTTCTCGGCCAACGCGGCCACCGTGTCTTGCAAGTCCGCCACGGCAATCGGGTCGATGCCAGCAAAGGGTTCGTCCAGCAGGAAGACGCGCGGCTCGGTGGCCAGCGCGCGGGCAATCTCGGTGCGGCGGCGTTCACCGCCCGACAAGGTAAGCGCCAGGCTGTTCGCCAGGTGCGTAATCGCCAACTCATCCAGCAGCTTTGCCGCGCGGTGTTCGCGTTCCGCCCGCGTCAAGGGCTGATACTCGAGCACCGCCAGCAGGTTCTGCTTCACGGTCAGTTCCCGAAACACCGATGGCTCCTGCGGCAGGTACGCCATGCCCGCCCGCGCGCGCTTGTACATGGGGTGCTTGGTCACGTCGTTGCCTGCAAAGAACACCTGTCCTGCATCGGGCCGCACCAGGCCTACAGCCATGCTGAAGGTGGTCGTCTTGCCTGCGCCATTCGGGCCCAGCAGCCCCACGACTTCTCCCGGATGCACGGCTATGGACACACCGCTGACCACCGTGCGTTTGCGATACGCCTTGACCAAGGCTTCCGTATGTAAAAGGGGTTCGGATCGAGTCACGTGCAGGCTCCAGATTCAGGTACGATAGCCGCCAAAGGCAGGCTGCGGCAACCCAAGGTAGAAATGACATGACGCGATTCGCAGGCAAGGTAGTGCTTATCACCGGTGGTACGCGCGGCATAGGCCGCGCCTGCGCCGAACGCTTCGCCCAAGAAGGGGCCACCGTGGCCCTCTGCGGGCGCGATGCCGAAGCGGCCCAGCGCGTTGCGGCGGAGATTGGCGGAGACGTTCATGGCTACGGCTGCGACGTGGCAGACCCCGCATCCGCCAATGCACTGGTCGAGGCCGTGCTCGCCGCACACGGCGGCATTCATGTGCTGGTGAACAACGCAGGCATCACGCGAGACGGACTACTGATGCGCATGAAAGACGCCGACTGGAACGACGTGATCACCGCCAACCTCGGCGGCGTGTTCCACCTCTGCCGGGCCGCCGCGCGCACCATGCTCGGCGCACGCTCCGGGCGCATCATCAACCTCACCTCCGTGGTAGGCATTCACGGGCAAGGCGGCCAGACCAACTACGCCGCCGCCAAGGCGGGCATCATCGGGTTTACCAAGGCCTACGCGCAGGAAGCCGCCGCTCGCGGGATCACCGTGAACGCGGTCGCGCCGGGATTGATTGACACCGACATGACCGCTGGGCTGAACGACAAGCAGCGTGAGCTCGCGCTTGATCGCATTCCCCTCAAGCGCACCGGCTGCGCAGCAGACGTGGCGGGGGTGGTGGCGTTTCTTGCGTCCGACGACGCCGCCTACATTACGGGCGAGGTGATCAGCGTGGACGGCGGCTTGGGAATGTAGCTCCGGCTTCCAGCCGGAGATTGGCGGGGGTGGCGTAGGCAAGGGGAATTAATCTCCGGCAAGATGCCGGAGCTACACGCCCGTCAGCATCATCCGCAACAGCCACAGCACCAGCATCACCACGATGGGCGCCCAGTCGAAGGGGCCCGTGGTCTGGCCCATGGCCTTGCGTGCCAACTCCACCGGCGGGTCTGCCAGCCTTGCCACCCACAGGCGTGGCCCGTGCGACAGGTCCAGCTCGATATACGGTGCGAACCACCGCACGCCCACCAGCAGCATGTACAGGGTTATCGCCCCAGCAACGATGTGCATGTAAAGGATTTGGGTCAACGTGCCGTCCTCATGCAATGCTTGCAGGCAGGCGGAAGAACACGTCTTCTGCCACCAGGTCGCGTTCTTCCACCGTGCAGGCTTCGCGGGCTTGCAGGTGTTCTATCACGCCTTGCACGTGCTTCTCCGGCACCGACGCGCCGGAGGTGATGAGCACGCGCTGCACGTCGGTGAGCCATTCTTCGCGGATCATGGAGGCATCGAGAATCAGGTAGGACGGCTTGCCCATGTCGCGGGCGATGTCTGCCAGGCGGGTGCTGTTGGCGCTTTCACTGTCCCCCACTACCAGCACGAGGTCTACTTCCTGCGTGAGGTTTCGCACGGCGTGTTGGCGGTTGGTGGTGGCGTAGCAGATGTCCTCGGTGGGGGGAGACATGATGCCGGGGAATTTTGCCTTGAGGGCGTTGATGATGATCTGGCAGTCATCCACGCTTAACGTAGTCTGCGTGATGTAAGAAGCGTTGGTGGGGTCTTCGAGTTCCAGCGTGTCCACTTCGGCCACGGAGGTGATCAGCTTGATGTGGTCGGGGGCCTGGCCCATGGTGCCGATGGTTTCGTCGTGGCCTTCTTCGCCAATCAGGATGATGGTATAGCCGCGCTTGGCAAAGCGGCGCGCTTCGTTATGCACCTTCTCGACCAGCGGGCAGGTGGCGTCAATCACTTCGAGTTGCAGGCTCTTGGCTTTTTCCCAGCGGTCGGGGCCTACGCCGTGCGCGCTGAAGAGTAGGTGCGCGCCCTCGGGCACGGCGTCGAGGTCTTTCACAAACACGGCACCTTTATCGCGCAGCTCTTTCACCACGTGCTGGTTGTGCACGATGTTGTTGAGCACATAGACGGGGGCACCGAAACGGTCGAGCGCGCGCTCGACACACTTGATGGCGCGTTCTACCCCGGCACAAAAACCGCGCGGCTTGGCGAGTATGATTTCCATGGTGAATCCTCGGGGCGATTATATCACCATGCCCGGGCAAGCGGTACGCCTGCCCGGGCATGGGGTGCAATCACGGTGTTGGGGCTACCGGCCCAGGGTGCGGCCCGAGCTGCGCAGGTCGTCGCAGGCCAGCTGCACGCGCTTGGCCATCCCCGCGCGCCCGGCCTTGAGGTAGGCGCGGGGATCGTACTGCTTCTTGTTGCCCACTTCGCCGTCGATCTTCAGCACGCCGTCGTAGTTCTTGAACATGTGCTCGACCACGGGGCGGGTGAAGGTGTATTGCGTGTCGGTGTCCACGTTCATCTTGATCACGCCGTAGTCCAGCGTTTCGCGGATTTCATCGAGGCTCGAGCCGGAGCCGCCGTGGAAGACGAGGTCGAAGCGTGCGGCAGCGCCGTACTTGGCCTCGACCGCCTCTTGGCCCTCGCGCAGAATGCTGGGCTTCAGCTTCACGTTGCCCGGCTTGTACACGCCATGCACGTTGCCGAAGGTGGCAGCAAACATGAAGCGCGCGCCTTCCACGCCGTGCAGCGCCTCGTATACGGCGAGCATGTCTTCGGGCGTGGTATAAAGCTTTTCGGCGGGGGCGTGCTCGTTGTTCACGCCGTCTTCTTCGCCGCCCACCACGCCAGCTTCTACTTCAAGGATGATTTCGGCCTTGGCGCAGCGCGCCAGCAGCGGCACGCTAAGGGCCATGTTCTCCTTGAGTGGCAGCTCGCTCGCGTCGAGCATGTGGCTGTTGAAAACGTTGGCACCACCCGCAGCGCGGCGGCGTTCGGTCTCTTCGATAAGGGGCACGAGGAACTTGTCGATCTTGCCGGGCTGGCAGTGGTCGGTGTGCAGGGCAATGTTCACGTCGTAGTGCGCGGCAACGGCGCGGATGTGGTCGGCCAGGATGATGGCGCCGAGGGCCATGTCTTTCAGGTTACCGGTGGCATGTTCGCCGCCGCCGGTGGAAACCTGGATGATGCCGTCGCTCTTGGCGGCTGCAAAGCCTTCGATCGCGGCGTTGGCAGTATCTGTCTGGGATACGTTAATTGCAGGGTAAGCGTACTTTTCTTGCTTTGCGCGGTCCAGCATTTCGCAATAACGCTTGTAATCCACAACTGGCATGGGAAGGCTCCTTCTGCCCGGGGAGGGCGGGTGACCCGCGCGAATGCGCGGGAGGGTGTGGGCTAACTTGTTGCAAGCGTGGGGGATAATAGCGAACATCTCCTGCCCGCTGCAAGGTATTCTCATGTAAAACCTTTGACTTTTGGCAGTATACCGAGTAAACTTAGGAGGCAATGTTGTTTTGCAATTTTATTTTTGTTCTTGAACTTAGGGGGCTACGCCGCCGCGACTGTTGCGGGCTGCGGGCCAGTGTAGATTCGAGGGCTTCTTTGAGGAGGATCCATTCCATGCGGCGTAATTTGATTCGGCTTGCGGTGTTTGCGCTGTTAGCGCCCATCGCCATTTTCACCACCGGCTGTCCGCAGGGTTCGGGCGAGGCGATTTCGATCACGCCCAGCACCCTCGACTTCGGCCTCACCCAGAATTCGCTGACATTCGACGTGTCGAACACGGGCAGCTTCTTCACCACGGCGCAGTTTGAAGCCGTGGCGCAGAGCATTCCGTGGGTGCAGAGCATTGACCCGTCTAGCGGGCAAAGCTTTGCGCTGTTCGGCGCGGGCGAAGCCGTGACGATCACGGTGACCATCAACCGCGCTAACCTCGCCCCCGGCGTAATTAGCACGGGCGTGATTATCGTTGGTCCGACCAGCCCTGAATCCAGCGCCACCCCGCAGGTATTGACCGTGCGCGCCACGGGCGAGGGTGTGGTTGAGGGTGAAGGCGAAGGTGTTGAGGGTGAAGGCGAAGGTATTGTCGAAGGTATCATCGAGGGTGTTATCGAGGGAGAGGGCGAAGAGCCTATCGTTTGCCCCGAGCCCTGCGGCATTTCCTTCTGCGTGAGCGACGGTGTTGACTCGGGCGTGCAGCTTGCCCTTCAGGAACTGTATGACCTGCCGATTCTCGGCCAGGACCCGAACACCGCCGACCTTGATGGCAACGGCATTCTCGATATCGCGCACGGCAACCTGCTGGATATCGTGCTGGCCAACACCGACCTGCCCATCCACTGCTGCGTATTGTCCGCTTGGGACACGAACGAGCAGTTGGTGCTGTCCGCGCTTGATGAATTTGAAGCTGCCGAGGGCGAGGGCGAAAGCATTCTCAACTCGATTGGCCGCGATGTGCTTGAGCCGGTATTCACCGGTCTGGCTACGCTGGGTGAACGCCGCACGCAAGTCGTGTTGCAGAACATTGTGAACACGCTGGGCATCCCGCTTGACCCGTCCTCGTTTGACCTGTCCGCCCGCATGTATCTTGCGAGCGATGGCGACGCGGACCTTGACGGCGTCTGCAACCTGGCAGAATTCCGTGGCGCAGGCGGCGATCCCTTCGGCTTCATCCTTGCGGCGATTGACCCCGAAGTGACCACCGACGGTGGTGGCTGCGGGCTGCCGTGCTACGTGAGCGGTGATGGCGAAGGCGGTGGTGGCGAGGGCAGCCTGGAAGGTGCCATAGAAGGCGACGAAGAGGGCGTGAACCCGGATCGCCTCTGCTTTGTCAACTTGAACCAGGGCCAGCTGCCCACGCCCAGCGGCAGCGCCGCCACCGGCACGGCTGAGTTCTCCAGCTTCGAGGGTCAGGTTCTTCTTGTGGTAAACCACAACGTTCCCGATCCGCTGTCGATTGGTATTTACCAGGGAGGCCCCGGCGACACCGGCGCGCTCTTTATTGCGCTGCAATCCGCGAACAGCCCCTCGTTCATCCTGCTGTCCGAGTCACAGTACAACGTGATTGACGACAACCACTACATTCAGGTGAACAGCGTCAGCCGTCCCGGCGGTGCGATTCGCGCGAACCTGCAGTGCTCCGGCGTGCAGGAAGGCGAGGCTGAAGTGGAAGGCACCATCGATGGCGAAGGCACCGTTGAGGGTGAGGGCGAAGGCGTTGTTGAAGGTACGCCCGAGGGCGAAGGCGAGGGCGGCTTCTTTGAAGGTGAGCGCCCGTCCGACTTCCACTCGGCGGACTACGCACTGCCGCTTGGTCGCATTACGCTCTCCGAGCTTATCCGCGCCATCCAGTTCTTCAATCAATCCACTGGCGTCAAGGGTGCCCCGCTGACTGGTGCCTATGGCTGCGCGCAGTCGGGCGATTTGAGCGACGAAGGTTACGTTCCCGGCAGCAGCCTGCGCGGCTGCCGCCCACATGACTTGGACTTCGCCCCGCAGGATTGGCACATCACCCTTACCGAGTTGCTGCGCCTGATTCAGGTGTACAACTTTACCGATGGCTCCTACTACTACTGCCCCGGCATTGGTGAAGACGACGACTTCTGCCTGGGCACTGCCCCGGTTAAGTAGTCCCCTTAGCTGACGATTAACGTGCGCCGCCCGGCTTGGCCGGGCGGCGCACTCGTTTTATCCTTCGCGCACGGAAAACTCCATCCCCTCCGCCATGCCAATCCAGGAGGAGCGAAAGCCGTTCACCGGGTCTCGCAGGTAGGCAATGTAAGCGGCATAGTCCGCCTTGAAGAGGCCGACATTGTCGGTGACGACAACGGCACCCTTGCGCATGTGTGGGGCTATGCATTGCAGCACGGGCAGCGCCTTGGGTGGAAAGCCGTCGTTCAATAGAAAGTCCACCGGCCCCTCGATTTCCGAAAGGGTCTCGGCCGCGTCACCCACTCGCACCTCGACCAGATCGGCCAGCCCGGCTTGCTCCAAGTGTTGCCTCGCCCGGGCGGCCTTCTCGGGCACCAGCTCCGTGCCGATCACCGTGCCGCCGCCGTTGTGGCGAACGGCCAGCGCGAGGTAAATGGTAGACACGCCGAACGACGTGCCGTATTCAATGATGCGCCGCGCCCCAATGGACCTTGCCAACAGGTAGCTGAAGAGCCCCTGGCTCTGGTCCAGCGGCATGAACTTGCTGCTCAAGCGCTGCTCCATCCCCTCCCACCGCAGCTTGCGCCCCAAAGCCATGCTCGGCAGATACGGCAGCATCCGCAGAATCAATCCAGGGAATTCCCCCGAAGCCTCGGCGTATAGCCGCTCCAGCACCTGCTGCGCGCGGGCATCGTTCAATAGTTCAAGGGATTCCTTTTCAATCATTGTTTCTACTCCTTTGGTTGGCGTATTGCGTCCGTTGATGCGCCTTGTCATAATGCGAGCAATTGCTCGCTTTTACAACTCGCATTTGGGAGGATACCCGCCGTGGGCCCCGCTGCCGTAAAGCCCCGAAAAATCCCCCGCCAAGAGCGATCACGCTTTATGAACGACGTCATACTCGATGCGGCGGCTCGCGTTCTGGCTGAGGAAGGCGCGGCGCGGTTCACCACCAACCGCGTGGCCGAGCGCGCGGGCGTGAGCATTGGGTCGCTCTACCAGTACTACCCGAACAAGGGCGCATTGCTGTATTGCATGCACCAGCGCGAAGACTGGGGCGTATGGTCGCGCATTCAAGAAGTTCTGGCCAACGCGACCATGCCCCCACGCCTGCGCTTGGAGAAATGCATCCGTATCTTTTTCGCGTCGGAATTTGAAGAACTGGAAATGCGGACGGCATTACAGGATGCGCGCGCGCTGCTGCGCGACACGCCCGAATTTCAGGAACTCGACCGACGCGCCGTCGAGGGGGTCTCGCATTTTTTGCGCGCCGTGTTGCCTGCGCCGAGGCAGCGCGATCTGGACTTCAAGGCGAGCTTCGTCCTTGCCACGGTAACCGGCATGTCAGAATCCATCTCGGCGCGCCCCATGCCGCCGGACGAGATAAGTCGATACGCGCGGGCCTGCGCCGCCATGCTTGCGGATTATCTGGGATTGTAAGCCCGCCGCGGGATGTTATCTTCGCAATGCCAGCAATTGGCCTAGAAACAAATGCCATGAAATTTATTCACCTGTTGATGCTGATTGTGGCCCTTGGCTCGTTGGTCGGCTGTGCCTCGGGCAAGCGCACGCTGGCGGTTGAGGGGCAGAACCGCGCCTACTACCTGCACGTGCCCGCAAGCTATGCCGAGGGCACGCCGCTTCCCCTGCTGCTGGCCTTGCACCAGTTCAGCGACACCGCCTCCGGTATGCGCAAGCTGTCCGGGTTCGACGCGATAGCGGAGCGCGAGGGCTTCATCGTGTGCTATCCGCAGGGGCGCTGGCGCGTGTGGAACTCGGGACAGGGGCGTAACAACACGGACGACGTGGCCTTCCTCTCTCAGCTGGTAGAAACACTTGCGACGCAATACAGCATCGACCGCGACCGCGTGTATGCCACGGGCATTTCGGCAGGCGGCATGATGGCGCAATACCTTGCCTGCCAGACGGACCTGCTCGCGGGCGTGGCTGCCGTGGCAGGTTCTCCCGTGCGCAGTGTGCTCGAAACCTGCGCGCGGCCCACGCCGATCCTCACCATCCACGGCGAGGCCGACAACATTGTGCCCTATGCAGGCGGAGATGTAAGCGCAGGCGGCGGCGACATGTCGTTTGCATCCGCCCGGGAAACAGCAGACGCATGGGCCCGCATCAACGGCTGCGACGCCGCAAACGTGCAAGCCGAAGTGCTGCCGCCCCTAGTGGCAGACGACCCCAGCCGCATTACGAAATACACCTACTCCTGCAACGCCAAGCCCCCCGTGGTGTTTCTCAGCGTCGGCAACGCAGGCCACACTTGGCCGGGCCGCGACAACTGGTACCCGGCTTTCATCGTGGGGAATACGTCGATGCAGCTGGATACATCAGAAACTATATGGGCGTTCTTGGAACAGGTGGGCAAAGAGCAACGACAACCCTGATTGCAATTTCGAGAACACACGCAACAAAAAATCCCCCGCAGGCGATGCCTGCGGGGGATTTTGATTGTGGTGTTTCGTTCAGCCGGTTGCGCCGGTGAGTTGTTGAATCATGCCGATGATGGGGAGGAAGAGGGCGGCGAAGAGGATCATGACGACAACGCCGATGAAGATGGTGAAGATGGGCTGGAGGGTTTCGCCGAGGGTGTTTACGGCGATCTCGACTTCTTCTTCGTAGATGGCGGCAATTTGTTCGGCGATGCTGTCGACGCGGCCTGCTTCTTCGCCGGTCACCAGCATGTCGGTGACAACGCTGGGGATGACGGGGTGGGCGGCGCGGAGGGGTTCTTCTAGCCCACCGCCGGTTTCGATGTGGTCGCGCACGGTTTGCAGCACGGCGGCAACGGCGAGGTTGTGTATGGCGGCGCGGGTGAGGTCGAGGGTGGACATCATGCTGAGGCCGCTGCGGAGCAGCAGGGCCATGGTGCGCATCATCTCGACGATGGCGTTTTTGTGGAGGATGGGGCCGACGATGGGGATGCGCAGCTTCACGCGGTCAGCAATCAAGCGGCGCACGGGGCTGCGCACGTACCAGACTTTGTAGACCACGAACAGCGCGATGACGGCGACCACGGGCACCCACCACCATGCGTTGAAGAAGTTCACCGCAGCCAGGAACATCTGGGTTACGGGGGGGATTTCGAGGTTGGCGCGTTCGAACATTTCGACGAACTGCGGCACCACAATGTTGGTGAGCAGCAGCACCACGCCGAGGCACATGGCTACGAGGATGACGGGGTAGACCATGGCACCGCGCACGCGCTTGCCGAGCAACTCGCGGGACTGGCGATACTCGACGCTGCGGCGCAGCACGGTGGTGAGCGTTCCGCTGGCCTCGCTCGCCTTGATGAGGTTTACGAAAACGGAATCGAAGTAGCGGGGGTGGCGGTCGAAGGCTTGCCAGAGGGGGTTGCCCGCCTCAACATAGAGGGCGATGTCTCCCACCAGCGCGCGCAGGGCAGCGCGGTCGCCGCGTTGGCTGAGCGAACGCAGCGCCTTTAGTAGCGATGTGCCCGCCTCGAGCAGCATGATGAGCTGGCGCAGGAACAGGGTCACGTCGCTCGAACGCACGCTGCCGCCGGTAAAGCCAGACGACACAGGCACGCGGTGCGCGGGGGCATCGTCGTGGCGCTGGGTCATGCTCTCGATTGCGGGCGTGTCTTCGCCGAGCGTAGCCGCCAACGAGGTGGTGGTTCGCCGGGTGCGGCGCTTGGGGGCCGGGGCCTCGCCAGGATTGGTCGCCATGAAACGCTCTCCTCCCTTCATCCGATGCAGGCGTTCAGCCAGCTTGATTCGCAGTCTCGTCCGTAGTGGTGGTGGCTTCGGGCGCCACGGGTGTTGCTGTCTCTTCCCCGGTCTCTTCGGCCACGGCCTCAGGCTCGGGGGTTGTCTCGTCCGATTCCACCGCGCCGGTCGCCCAGTGCGTGATGGTATAGGTGCCATCTCCGTTGAACACCACCACCGCCTCGACATTGCCGCTGGAGCGGCGGGCGATACCCTGCCCTTCCATGCCAAAGGTGCCGGTGCTAACCAAGCGGAAGCAGCGCGACTCGAGGGAAAGCTCGTCGGGCAGGCTGTCGGGGTCGCCTGCCTTGGGCCTGATGTTGAAGGTGTCGGCGGCCTTGCCGGTGGCGGCCTCGATTTCGGCCAGCGACTTAAAGGGCCGCTTGAGCATGGCCTGCTTGGCTTCCTCGATGGGAATGTCCACCAGCGCAGCCAACACCTCTGCCGGGGCGGTGTTCACGTTGAGGAATCGCTCGGGCTTCTTGTGGTCCGCCACACTGGTCACGGTGAGCAGCGAGGCATCCACGCTGGCAAACTGTTCCGGCGTGAGCAATTCACGCGTGACCAGCTCGTCGGGCCCGGCAAACCATTGGCGGCCCGGGCTGGGCACCGGCTGGAATATGGTGGGCAGCGGCAGGCTGGTGGTGATGTTGCGGGCGGTGGCGCCATCGATATTCAGCACCAGCCGCAACATGCTGGCGGGTGCATGGTTCAGGTTCAGTTTGCCGCTCTCATCCGTAAACACCACGGTGGCGTGTGAGATGCGTGGTTCCTGATCCAACACATAGCCCTCGCGGGTCATCACGCCCTTGTAGGCGGGGAAGGTATACGTCTTCTCGCGCTGGGAAAGGAAGTCGCCCTGGCGTCCCTCGCGCACGGCCAAGGCCAGATCGCCAATGGCGGCATGAATGCCGGCCTCGGCCAGCAATGCGGCGCGCGTCTCGCGGATGCGCAGGTCGGCGGCTTCCAGTTCGAGCGACATGGACACCACGTAGGACGTGCCCAGCACGGCGAATAGCGTGAGCAGCGTCAGCGCGAATATAAGCGCCGCGCCGCGTTGTGCCTGCCGTTTGCCGTGGTTGCGCGCCATGCCCAGTCTCCTACCGTACACGTATCGGGAAGGCGGCGCTGCGCGACACCTGCTCGTAGGGGCGATCGAGGTCGCTCACGGTGATGCTGCACCGCACGGCCTCGGGGTTGGTGGGGGCGCTCCAGCCCGGCTGCCAAGCCGCGCCGTCGAAGAACTCAAAGCGCATGGAAAGCGCGCCCGCGATGATGACTTCCTGCGCCCCGGCGGGGTCTTCCGCGCCATAGCCGCCCTGCATCGTCCGCACCAGCTTGGGCTGCCCCTCGCCCCGGTCAATGTGGTACATCACCGTGACGTGTTCCATGCGGTCTTGCAGGGGATTGAAATAACTTACCGGCAAGATGAGGCGGTCGTCCTCAAGCGGCACGCGCCCATAGCGCACCTGCTCTTCCATCTCGCGCACACCCCGCAGGGGAACGCCCGCGAGGCTCGACGTTGTCACTTGGCTGCAATCCTTGCGGATGCTGTCGAAAGCATTCTGCGCTACGCTGCCCAGGTCCATGCGGCGCTCGGTCTCGCGATAGCTGCCGGTGATGGTGGCAAACATGGTGACGCCGATGGTGGTGACCACGCTGAGCACGGCCATGACCACCAGCATTTCCACCAGGCTGAAGCCACCGCGATTCGTGGGGCGATGCATCATGCGCCGCCCTCCTGCTTGCGCAACACGGCACTATCGGGAACATTCACGGCGGGCACGGCAGAGGTGAGCGCCAGCAATTGCTCGCGACCCTGCTCGGTATAACGCACCACCACGGTCACTTCATAATACGCACCGCCCTCGGCCAGCTTGCCAAAGGCTTCCCAGCGGAACTTGCTGTACAGCGCATCCTGTCGGCGAAAGGCCACAGGCTCCGCAGGCATGGCGGCAGGCAGCGCAACCGGGTTGCCCGCAGGGGGGTCTTCGCCAGTGAGTTGAATTGGAAAACGCGTCTCTTCCACCGGTTCGGGAAGCAGCCACTTATAGGCGGCGGGGGAAGATACGATACCTGCGAGGCGCTCTTCCGCCAGGTTGGCGGCCAC
Organism: Candidatus Hydrogenedentales bacterium; assembly: GCA_044359155.1. Classification (GTDB taxonomy): domain Bacteria; phylum Hydrogenedentota; class Hydrogenedentia; order Hydrogenedentales; family JAEUWI01; genus WGMK01. The sequence continues at coordinate 15,499 of JBIKMR010000029.1, forward strand.
ACTGTGGTTCGATGCGGTGCGCGAAAGGTCCACGCTGGCGCCGTATAAGGCCACGAAAACGCTGACCGCGACGCTGACCACGCCCAGCCCCACGATCATTTCAATGAGCGTAAACCCGCGCTTGCCGTGCCGCACGGGCAAGGCAGACAGGCCGCTCAAATCCCCCGGTGTCGCTCTCCTAGACACGGTCATCCTCCGCACAGGGGACGGGCGAAAACAGTGCACCCTCCCGCCACAATTCGCATTCCGCAATCTAATCACAACTGGAAGGGAATGTCAACGGCCTTGGAAAAGGGGGAGGGGATTTATTGGAAAGCCCCCTATTCGAACGAGAAGTAGTGATGCCTTTCGGTAGGGGCGATGTCCTCAGTGCCCTCTCTGTGGCGAAGAGTGGGGCTTCGTGGCCAAGAGGTCCCTGGGGACAGGGACCCTACCCCTCTTGGTTCTCGTTACACTGCTCCAGCGGTGTAACGCATGTGCCGGCGCTCCCGCGTCGCGTGCTTGGGGTGGTGCGTCCCTGCAATAACCCCTGTGGCCCGTCCCTCAAATACTCCTAACGTACATCGATCATCTCTGGTATTGCCCCGAAAGGATAAATTCCAAGGTCAGAATACCTTAATCCAGAATCACCAAAGTCTGTTCCTGCCCGGACTTCTATAGCAGCCCGTGGCTTTCCACTCCCTAATCGAATGCTCAAATCACTTACGGAAATGCCCTCGGAATTCTCAATGACTACGGCTGGAGAACTTCTCGGAATCGTAAAATTTTCCGAGTAAGTTACCCAGCCCGAAGAAAGCCTAACCTCCTTAGCGCTTCCCATGTATACGGCGGCACCGGGAGGGTCTTCGATCAAATTTTCTTGAAGGGTAATAAATGATACCAGCCTCTCTTCGGCAAGGCCTGTCTTGGACAACGTAACGATTTGTATCGCGGCTGCATTCGGACTCGCGCCGTAAAAATCAGACCCGTAAGCACAACGCCGTATTTCATTATCCCTGATGACGACGTTAATGGGGCACACACCTTCAGGCCACCCCGGATCATTCCCAACAACAATTCCGTAACCACCTACATCTTCAATACGGTTATTCTCGATAACGCCACCAGGCGCTTTAATCATGATGCCGTGCCGTCGATGGGAATGAAAATAATTGTCTCGAATTACGAATCCACGACCGCATCGAGATAGGTTATAGACTGTGTCACCAGTCTTTTCACCTTCGGTTGAAACAGCACCTTGCACATCTCCCGCTACAATTCCGGATACGTCAGAATCCAGATGTATAGACTTGTCTCCATTTGGTAAATCAGATACTCCACTGACTCGCGCTTCGCCGCGCACGGCTCCACGAACAGGGTCAAAAATCTGAAGTAGATCTCCGGTTTCAATAAAGCCACCGCCACGCACAACGATCTCGTTGGTAGAGTTTACAGAAGTAATGGTATTGGGTAGGTAATAGATATTTACGGAGTCGTCGGCAGTACCTTCGATTGTGCAACCCACAATCTCTGGTCCAATAAGACCTTGTTGAAAATGTATACCGTCAGCATCCGTAGTGAGTAGCCGTCCCGACTCTTTTGGAAAGCAGACTTTTAGTCCATGAACCTTCAGGCCATCGGCAGCAATTCCTGTGACTGACGTACCGGGGGATGAATTCACTGTTAGATTAAAGACGCCACAATTGGTGGTTCGATAGAAATGAGCAACCGCGCCCCCAGATCGAGCAAGGTGTACATAGGCATCACCGACCGTGATGAAGTTCATGAAAGGCCTATGTTCAGCGATTGGGAAATAGCGCCATATGGGGCCATGGGAGTGCTGCCACTTTTCATGAAAGAGAGAATCAGGTGCGCCCTGCTTAAGCTGCCTCGTTGACCTATTCATGATCATGCCCCATGTGCCATACGGTGCAGAAGCAGCCAAAAATTGCTCATCTCCAGGCAGCGGAAAACCAGGGTCAATTCGAACTTCAAACCAGCCCTCACTTGCGTTTATTGATGTTACCTCACCTTGCGTGTAAGGAAGTGGATCGTAATCAACTCGCAAGTCAGTGATGAATACTCCACTTGATTCCTCTACCTGAAAGCAGGTGGCAGCTGGGGACACGACCAATAAGAGAGTCTCATCGCCTTGACCTCGAATACTTAAGTTACGTTTGTTCCCCAATGGAATACAGTTCCCAGCGGCTGCACTCATACGATACGTGCCCGCATCCAATAATAGAAGGATGCCTGCTTCTGAGGAGGGAAGCTCTGAAATGAGCTGACGGATAGCGGGGCCTACATCGTGGCCGGTGTCGGGAAAGATTTCGTGGTCGGCTAAGCGCACGATTGTTGGCATCGGCTCTTGAGCTGAGCAAGCACTGAGAAGAAACAGCACAGTAATCAAGAGTCTCAAACTATTATCCTTTATATCAGGGATTTTCAGGCCCGGTCCCCGATAGCATTTCCTGCAATCCTTGCCACGCCACCACACTAGGCCAGAGCTAGATGAAAGTCAATGGTGGGCGTGATCGAGAGCGGAGCAGCTTTGAGCGCCAACGGCGCGGCACAGCGTAGCCGAGGGTGGAGCGAAGCGGAACCCTAGGTGAGAAACCCCGCACCTGCCAGCTCTGAAGAAGCGCGGGCTTCGCAAGCCGGTATTTGGTATACTGTTACGCTGTAAAGACGAGGAGACGGTATTGAAGCATCCGGACTTGAAGCAGATCATTGAGCAGGAATTGTTGCCGCGCGCGGAGAAGCCTTCGCGCTATCTGGGCAATGAGTGGAACTCGGTGCATAAAGACGCGTCGCAGATGCGGCTGCGTGTGGCGTTGATGTTCCCGGACCTGTATGAGCTGGGGCTGGGCAACCTGGGGCTGCACATTCTCTATGCGATATTGAACCGCCTGCCCGACGTGTGGGCGGAGCGCACGTATACGCCCGCGCCGGACATGGAAGCCATGCTGCGCGAGCGGGGTCTGCCGCTGTTCTTGCTGGAATCGAAAGACCCGGTGGGCGCGATGGACCTGGTGGGCATCACGCTGCAATCGGAGCTGACCTTTTCGAACATTGTGAATGCCATCGACTTGGCGGGGTTCCCGGTGCGCACGTGCAACCGTGGGGACGATGCGCCGCTGTTTTTTGCGGGTGGCCCGGCGGTGTTCAATCCGGAACCGATTGCGCCGTTCATCGACTTCTTCGTGATTGGCGAGGGCGAGGACGTAATCATCGAGATCGTGGACGCGCTGCGCCCGCTGAAGGGGGCGTCGCGCGCGGCCCGGCTGGATGCCATCGAGGGCATCGAGGGCATCTACATTCCCGAGCGCTATCCCTTCGAGGTGATGGAGGACGGGCAGATTCTGCCGAAGGAAGACGCGCCGAAGATTGTGAAGCGGTTGGTGAACAACCTCGATGGGGCGACCTTCCCCACGGACTACATCGTTCCCTACGCCAGCCTGGTGCATGACGGCATCGGGCTTGAGGTGTTGCGCGGCTGCACGCAGGGCTGTCGCTTTTGCCAAGCGGGCATGGTCACGCGGCCCGTGCGCGAGCGCTCGCTGGAGAACATCGACCAGTTAATGGAGAAGACGCTGGCCAACACGGGCTATGAGGCGGTGTCGCTGATATCGCTTTCGACGTGTGACTTCTCACGCCCGCGCACGCTGGTGAAGAACGCAGTGAACCGCGCGCACAAGGAGCACGTGAGCATCTCGCTGCCGTCGTTGCGGCTGGATTCTTTCGCGGTCGAGATGAGCGACATGGTGTCCGGCGTGCGGCGTAGCGGTCTGACCTTTGCGCCGGAAGCGGCGACCCCGCGCCTGCGCGCAGTGATCAACAAGTTCATCCCGGACGACGAACTGCTGCGCATGTCGAAGGAAGCCTACTCGCGCGGCTGGGACCATGTGAAGACGTACTTCATGATTGGTCTTCCCACCGAGCGCGACGAGGACGTGATCGCGATTGCAGACCTGGCCATTCGCACGGTGAAGGAAGGCCGCGCCGTAAACCCCAAGGCGGGCGTGCGCACGGGCGTGAGCACCTTTGTGCCGAAGCCCTTCACGCCGTTCCAGTGGGCAGAGCAGATCGGGCTGGACGAAACCTACCGTCGGCAGGAATTGCTGGGCGAAAAGTTCCGCCGCCATTCGAGCATCAAGTTTGGCAAGCACGACCCGCGTGCCTCGTTTATTGAAGGTCTGATTACCCGTGCCGACCGGCGCGGCGCGGACCTGATCGAGGCGGCATGGCGCAATGGCGCGCGGCTGGAAACGTGGGACGAGCACCTGAATTTTGACGCGTGGGACAAGGCCATCCAGGACGTTAACTACGACTGGCAGGGGCAGTTCCGCGAGCGCGATATCAACGAGCGTTTGCCTTGGGACCACATCGATGTGCTGATGCCGAAGGAGTGGTTTCAGAAAGACTGGAAGCGCGCGCTGGAATTGAAGCACGCGCAGGATTGCCGCGCGGGCAAGTGCCATTTGTGTGGGGTGATCTACCGCGAGCGCGACCTGTGCAAGACCATGCTGAAGAACCAGAAGCAGGGCTACCTTGAAGAGGAAGCCAGCTGGGACGGCGTGCCCGACAAGAACGTGGCGGAGCCGGTGCCTTTGCAGCGGCTGCGCTTTCGCATTGGGCGCACGGGCCCGGCCAGTCTGTTGAGCCATTTGGAATTGATGAACTCGTGGGTGCGGGCCTTGCGGCGCGCGCGCACCCGGTTGTCGTATTCGCAGGGTTTCCACGCGCACCCCAAGGTGACCTTTGCCACCGCGCCGCCCGTGGGCGAGGAAAGCACGGGCGACTGGATGGACGTGGTGGTGTATGAATATACCGAGCCGAGTGATCTGCTCGAACGCTTGGGCGGCACCCTGCCGCAGGGATTTGCCGTATACAGCGCGGAAGACGTGCCGCTGTATAGCCCGGCGCTGATGGCGCAGGTGCGCGGCTTCGCGTATGACCTGCACATACCCGCGCCCGAGGCCGAAGTGGCCGAGCGCCTGGCCGAACTGGAAACGCGCGAGGAATACACCGTGGCGCGGCTGGTTACGGTGGACAAGAAGAAGGCACGCGGCAAGGGACGCCGCATCAAGGACACGCTGGACATCGACGTGCGCGCCAGCATCGAGCGGATTGCGCTGGTGGAAAGTAACGACACGCACACGATAGTGCGCGTGGACGTGAAGGTGGGCGAGGCCCGCACCGCCAAGGCGCGCGACGTGGCCCAACTGCTGGGCTACGAACCCGCCCGCGTCCGCGTCATCAAGCGCGAGACCTACCTCGAATCGCAGGCGATGGCGGGGGTGTAACGGATATGGAAAAGGTATCCCAGGTATTCAAGAGCCACGCCGAGGCCGAAGAGGCGGACTACGCAAGTTATTCGTCGATGACGCCGCACGAGCGTCTGCTCATCTGCTTTGAACTATCAAACAGGTTGCTCGATGATCCTCCCCAAAGACTACAAAGAGTTTATCGCGCTGTTGAATGGGAGAAGCGTTAGGTACGTGCTGGTAGGGGCACATGCCTCGGCGTACCATGGCATGCCCCGCACGACGAGCGCTATCGATTTCTTCGTGGAGAATAGCCCGGCGAACATTGCCTTGCTCATTTCGGTGTTGGAGGAGTTTGGCTTTCCTGTTGGTTCGTTTTCCGCCGATGTGTTTGAGCAGGATGTCATACAGTTGGGCATTGCCCCTGCGCGCATAGACCTGTTGAACTCGTTAAGCGGAGTCACCTTTGACGAGGTGGCTGCCAGTGCGGCGCATGATGAAGTCGACGGCGTGATGCTTCCGATTATCAGCAAGGATGTGCTCATCAAGAACCGCAAGGCTACGGGGCGGTTAAAGGATATTGCTGATATCCATGCTCTTGAGCGGGTCAATCCAAACCGCTAACCCCCTACTCCAGCATCAACAACACCACGTCATCGCCGCCGCCGGTTTCGTCGACTTCGTTTTCGCCCACGCTGTATAGCTGGGCCTTCGTTCCGTCATTGGTGTAGCGAAAGGGCAGGCCGTTCATGGGGTCGATGGGCAGGGCTGCGATGAACTCCGGCACGAGCGCTTCGAGCGTGGGGGGCCAGGCGGCGTTCTTCTGACGGTAGCGTTGCAGGGCCACTTGCAACAGCGTGCGCTGGAAGTAGAGGTCTTGCCGGGTGGCCTCGATGATCAAGCCAATGTGGAACCAGAGCTTGGTATCGTCGTTATCCAAATCCACCTTCACGGCGGGGTCGCTGTGCATCAGGTGGTTGACCTTGGACAGGGGCTGGGACATCAGCTGTTCGAGGAATGGGCGGTGTCTGGCCCATGCCTTGGCGCGGTAGCGCGTGTCGCGCAGAATCACCGCGCGGCGAACGAAGCCGGAAACGTCGGCGCGCGCGCGCTTGTAGGTCATGGTGTTGTCGGCCTTGCGCCAGAATCGGTGCAGCAGCGCGAGGCGGTCTGCAAAGGGCGGCCCCAGCTTTTCCAGTTCGGCTTGCAGCCAGTCCAAATGCGGGGCGCATTGCGGCTTGCGGGCCGCCACGGTGATTGCCTGCATGGCGATCTCCTCAATGCCGCGCGACTGCATCTGGCCGCCTTCCTCCAACACCACCATGCGCGACAGGCGCACGGTGTCCAATAATACTTCCAGCCCGCGCCGCGCGGTCTCCGGGGCATGGGTGAGCACCGCGCCATAGCCCATCGTGGCAATGCCCAGCCGGGTGAAGCGAAACCGTTCCCACCGCGCCAAAGAATGCGGTGGCTCTGCCGCCAGGTAGTACGGCTTCGCAAGCGCCTCATACATTTTTGCGGCGGAGGCCTCGCATTGCAGCAGGTATGCCGTCGTCTCGTTCGGGGCGCAATCGAACACCACGCCCAGATGGTTGCCCAGCACCGGGTTCATCGGGCGCGATTCCTGGCCGAGATCATTCACGAGGTTCCAAATGGTATCGCGCAACGCATCAGGCGTGTCCGGCAGCAGGTCGTTCGCGGCGTGCAGCGTGTGCAGGGCGTTGTCTTCAGATTGCCTGCGGGCCTCGTCGAAGGTGGCGTCGAATTGCTCGGGGAGGATGAGCGGCGCAGTGCGGTCCACAAAGTTCAGGCCAATGGCCATTGCGGCGGTGGCACCTACCAAGCCCATGACAATGAGCAGGTTACGCAGGGTGCTGGGTCGTTTCTTTCGGGCCATGCGGCGCTCCGGGTTCAGAAAAAATAGACACTGCGCAAGGGTTCGCGCGCGCCAAGGTTTACGGTTTGGCTTGGTCTCGCGACTCAGCTGCCTGCTGCGCGGCCTGCCACGTATTCGCGCTGGCGCACGGTGTAGATGGTCCACCCCACAAACAGCGCCACGATGCCGAGCAGGCTGAAGAACGCAGGGATGGCCTCGATGATCAACGCCTGCTTCTGGAAGGTACCGACCGCCGTTTCCACTTCGATCACTCCGCGAGCGCGGGCCAGAACGGGCAGCATGGCGTCGGTGTATTTCTTGATGGTCAGGAAGTCCACCAGACCAGGAACCACCATGGCCACGCCCTGCCAGAAATAAAGGATGAGCACGCCGTAGACGATGGGCCGTTGCGTGGCCGCGCCCAGCCACATGGCCACCGCCCCGTATCCGGCCACCGCCATCACGGCCACGCCGCAATAATGCGCAGTGAGGGTGAGGTCGGGCAGGTTGAGGCCGAGGCCGTCGAGCGAGCTGGCAGCCGTAAAGGTGAGGCCAATCGAGGCGAGCAGAATGGAACTGGTGACCAGCACATAGGCGGCGAAGCGGCCCAGCACCCACGCCGCTCGCGAGGTGGGGCGGGTGAGCATATAGACGAGCGTGTTCGATTCCACGTCTTCGCCCACCTGCATGGACGCGAAGAAGAGCGCAAGGAGCGGGGCGAGCACATCTATGTGCAGGCGCTCGACGAGGCTGACGTACACGTCGCGCCCATTCTCGGCGAACTGCGAAGTGGAGAAGAAGGCCAGCATCAGCGGCACAACGACCGGCAACATGGCCACGCCAGTGGCCATGATGAGCCGCTGCCTCCGCAGGATGATGGTGAGCGCCAAGCTGAACGAGGCGACGAAGTACAGCCCGAACCCGCCGCGCTTGGGGCGGGTTTCGTTGCGGCGCAGGCCGGTGGATTTCGTGGCGGCTTCGGTGGTCATGTCCAAACTTCTCCTGCTACCGCACCAAATATTCGAACACGGATTGCAGGTCATCGTCGGTGCAGGTGATGCTGGTCACCGGCACCTTCTCTTCCAGCGCAATCTTGTTGATCAGGTCAAAGCATGTGTTGGGTTCGCGCGAGCGCAGGGTGAGCAGGTCGTCGCCAAACTCGATGCTGAGGATGGACGGCTCGCCGAAGAAATGCGTGGCCAGCTGGCGCGGGTCGGGTGATTCCACCTTGATCGTGCGGGGGTGGTCGTCCAGCAGATCTCGGATTTCCTGCACGCGGCCATTCGCCAGCAGCGCGCCGTTGTAGATGAACACCACGTTGTCCGTCACGCGCTCGACCTCGTAGAGAATGTGGCTGGAAAGGATGACGGAGTACCCTTCCTGCCCCAGCCGCTGCACCAGGTTGAACATCTCCTCG
>JBIKMR010000232.1:0-7168 GCA_044359155.1 Candidatus Hydrogenedentales bacterium
GGCCCCCGGACAATCCGCCGCCCCCGGCGCACCCAAGCCCCAGCATTAACGGAGTTAGACGCGAACACCCATGGCGAACGCACGGTCCACAGAACGGCAAATCGGCGACATCCTCGTCGAGCAGGGCATCTTCAGCCCGCTCCAGCTCGACGAGGCGCTCCAGCGCCAGCGCCTCACCGGTGACATGCTGGGCCGCGTGCTTGTGTCGATGGGCTATTGCGAAGAGCAGCACATCATCGAGGCGCTCGGCGTGCAGTCTGGCATGGAGCGCGTCGATCTCACCCGCATCAAGATTCCGGAAGACGTGGTCCGCAAGATGCCGGGCGACGTGGCGAAGTTCTACAGCGTTATCCCCATTCGCGCCACGGACCACTTTGTAACCGTGGCCATGGCCGACCCACTCAACCTTCAGGCGCTCGACGATCTGGCCCAGATACTGGGTTGTGAAGTGCGCGGCGCGGTGAGCAATCCCGTGGACGTGGCCACGGCGTGGAAGAACAACTACGCCTTCGAGCTCGACTCGATCCACGAGATGCTGCACGACCTTGAGGAAAAGGTCGGCACCAAGGAAATGACCCTCGAAGAACTGGGCACCCAGGAAGTCATACGTGATACGGACAACCTGGTCGAGCTTGCGCAGCAGCCCGAGGTCATCAAGATCGTCAACCTGATCTTCCTCGAGGCCCTGCAAAAGCGCGCATCGGATATTCACTTTGAGGTATACGAAGAAGACTTCCGCATCCGCATCCGCGTGGATGGTCTGCTGCAGGAAGTGGTCACCCCGCCCAAGTCCATCAACATCGCCCTCGTGGCGCGCGTGAAGATCATTTGCAGCATGGACATCGGCGAGCGCCGCCTGCCGCAGGACGCGCGCATTGAGCTGAAAATCGGCGACACCATCATCGACGTGCGTGTGGCCACGCTGCCCACGCTCTACGGCGAATCCGTCGTGATGCGTATCCTTGACCGTACTGCCATCAAGATCGACATCAACACCCTTGGCTTTTCTGACAAGCAAATCAAGGACATGCTGAACGTCGTCAACAAGCCCAACGGCATCTTCCTTGTAACCGGCCCCACCGGCTCGGGCAAGACCACCTCGCTCTATGCGTGCCTCAACGAACTCAACACGCCCGAGGTGAAGATCATCACCACCGAGGACCCGGTGGAATTGCAGATCGATCGCTTGGTGCAGTGCCAGGTGCGCGAGGACATCGGCCTTACCTTCGCCAGTTGCCTGCGCGCCATCCTGCGTCAGGACCCGGACATCGTGATGGTCGGCGAAATCCGCGACTTGGAGACGGCGCAGATTGCCATCGAGGCCTCGCTCACCGGCCACTTGGTGTTGAGCACCCTCCACACCAACAGCGCACCCGAGACTATCACCCGATTGCTCGACATGGAAATCGAGCCCTTCCTTATCACCGCCTCGCTTGAGGCCGTGCTGGCGCAGCGTCTGGCCCGCGTGCTCTGCCGCGATTGCCGCCAGCCCTATCGCCCCACGGAAAAAGAGATGGACACCCTTGGCCTGCCCAAGGCCTACCGCCAAGACCCGAAGCTCTTCAAGCCCGTTGGCTGCGCCGCCTGCGATTATCGCGGCTACGTGGGCCGCACCGGCTTTTACGAACTGCTGCTGATGGACGAGAACGTGTGCGACTTGATCCTCGAGCGCGCCATGGCTTTCGACATTCGCAAGTATGCACGCAAAAAACTTGGCATGTTGACCCTGCGCGAGCAGGGTATCGTGAAGGCCATGAAGGGCGTCACCAGCGCAGCCGAAGTGATTGCCCACACCGACCGGTTTGACGACGACTAACAGGAAGCCCTGCCATGCCCAAATACTTCTACCACGCGCTCGACCGGGAAGGTAAGCAGCAGCTTGGCGTCGTTGACGCCGAGAGCCAGGCGCTTGCCATCAACGACATTCGCAGCCTGGGGCTCTATCCCACCCGCGTGCGCGAGGCCAGCAAGCGCGACGAGAAGCGTGCACGCCAGAAGAAGAAGGGCCTGGACGAGTTCTACATGGGCGGCGTGAAGATGAAGGAGATCATGGTGATGACTCGCCAGCTCTCCACCCTCATCGACGCGGGCCTGCCGCTGCTGCGCAGCCTCAACGTGCTCATTTCCCAGCTGAAGCCCTGCAAGCTGCGCGACATCCTGCGCGAGATATCCACCGACATCCAGTCGGGCGGCACCTTTGCCGACGCGCTGGCCAAGCACCCCAAGCAGTTCGACCGCCTGTTCGTGAACATGGTGCGCGCGGGCGAGGTCGGCGGTATGCTTGAAGTCGTGCTCAAGCGCCTCGCCATCTTCATGGAAAAGCGCCAAGCCCTTATCCGCCGCGTGCGCGGCGCCATGATCTACCCCATCGCCGTGATGCTTATCGCGGCGGGCATCGTGGGTTTCCTGCTGGTCAAGGTGGTGCCGGTGTTCGCCGAAATCTTCGAAGAATTCGGCGGCGACCTGCCCGCCCCCACTAAGTTCCTCATGGCCTGCGGCGATTTCATGGTCTACAAATGGTGGCTGCTTATCTGCGTGATCTGCTGGATAATCATCGGCCTCAAGATATCCTTCAAATTCAGGGCCGTGCAGCGCTTCCGCGACATCGTCATTCTCAAGGTTCCGCTTATCGGCGACTTCGTCATCAAGGTTTCCGTGGCCCGCTTCGCGCGCACCCTCGGCACCCTCATCACCTCCGGCGTGCCCATTCTCCAGGCGCTGCGCATCACGCGTGAAACCATCAGCAACTCCGTCGTACAAGACGCCATCGACAAGGTGCACGACAGCATCAAGGAAGGCGAGACCATCTCTGCCCCGCTCGACCAGACCAAGGTGTTCCCCGCCATGGCTGTGAACATGATCGACGTGGGCGAGGAGACCGGCCAGCTCGACGCCATGCTGGTCAAGGTGGCCGACATTTATGACGATGAAGTAGAGGCGGCAGTGGAAGCCATGCTCCAGCTTATGGAGCCCATCATCATCATCGTCCTCGGCGGCATTATCGGCTTCATCGTCGTGTCGCTCTACTTGCCCATCTTCACCCTGGGCGACGCCATCAGCGGCACCTGAGGAAAGTTAAACAGACCAGATACCGCCCGGCGCAGCGCGCGCCCGGGCGGGACAACGGAATCATAAACGACGTCGAGGCAGCATTAAACTGGGAGGCTGAAGAAATGAGAACGAAAGCGGGGTTCACCCTCGTCGAACTGCTGGTGGTCATGGCCATCATCGCCATCCTGGCGTCCATCGCCATACCCAACATCGTGAACTACATCAACCAGGGGCAGGCCACCCGTGCCATCGCCGACATCGGCGGCATCGAGACCGCCCTCACCGAGGTGCTAGCAGACGCGGGCCGAAGCAAGCTCGAGCAGTTGTTTGACGCCGACGAGGTCAGCACCTTCATGCGCAGCCGCCCCGGCATTGCAGACTGGCCCCCGGTTACCAACTTTGAATTTGCAAAGGCAACGGAAATCTATACTCGTTGCCTCTATGCCATATTGCGCAGTGGCCGCAACGTGCTCGGCTCGAGCGACCCAGGCGGCTTTGGTTATTCGGATCTGCTGCAAGACGACGTGGTGCGCAAGCTCGGCACAGGTTATATCGACATTGCCAACGATCCCTGGGGCAATCTCTACAACATCTATCCCGGTCCGTGGAATGCGCGCACCGCAGCAGGGACGCGCGCATCGATTCCTTTCCGCATCTTCTCGAAGACCGAAGACGAGCAGCAGCTGCCCGGCGCAAACAACCTTCAGATGGACGAGCTTGTCGCGCAGGCTTACGACATTCCGGGAGACCTGAGCTCCACGGTTTTTGAAATCAGCTTCCCGGCCCCTTCCAACGAAGTGGCCTTCATCTGGTCCAACGGGCAGAACTTGCTTTCCAGCCAGACAGTTTACAACGGCGCGGGCTACGGCGTGGTAGCGATTGAAGATCGTGCACGCACGCTCTTCGACCAGGCGCAAGGCGAAGAGTTTGCTGGCGGCGGCGATGACATCAATAGCTGGGACTCAGCAGCCAGCTGGAGCCGCTTCTATTAACAGTTAGCATTCGCACCGGCGCGGCGTGAGGCCGCCGCGCCGGTGCGGGTTGAATCGCTTTGGGTTCGTGGGCGAGCCCAGAGAGCAGGCGTGTTTGGGTGGGACGGTCGAGTCCCTTGGGGAGTGACGACGTGCGAGGCATTTGGACGGCGGAACACAAGCGGCGCAACGGTCGGGGTTTCACCCTGGTCGAGCTCATCGTCGTGCTCGCAATTGTCGCGCTGCTCACCGCCCTCGCCGTGCCCGGCTTGGCGCGCCTCGGCGCATTTTCCGACGACACCCTCGGGCAGGAATCGCGCCAGCTTTTTGAATTGCTGGCTGCCGCCCGCGTCTATGCCACTACCTACAACGTGCGCACGGCCGTGGTCTACAACCTGGACACCTACAAATCGCCCCAAGTGAATCCCAACAATGATCCCCTGCCCCTCGGTTCCTTCGTGAACGACACCATCACCGGTGCGCCCACCCGCTTCATCACGGCGGCCACCATGATGTATGCCCTGCCGGGTGCCAATGACAACTTCGGCGCAGTGCTCAACAGCATAATCCCCAACGGCACCAAGGAAGCCTTTGTGCCCGCTACAGGCAAGGAATGGCAGTGGCGCGAATTCAATGACGAGGTCGCCCTGTTGTTGAAAGACAACCCCACCGATGCCAGCAACGCGTATTACAGCGAAGCTCCCCGCTTCGACGCGACTGTGGGCTGCACTGGCGTGGGCAAGCTGGGCATGTATTGCGGCCTGCCGGTGCTGCTTGACTTCGACACGGCGGACGCCGCCCGAAAGGCGGGGGTGCCCTGGCAAGACCAGGTGCAATATTTCACGCGCTTCCCCGCGCACGTGTTCACGCCCGATGGCCGGGTGGACGCCACCGCATCGGACAAGGAACGCTACACCTTCTACATGAGCTACCGGCCCGACGAGCCGCTCGAGCGCCGCCTTACCAACCCCGAATTCCCCGCCTTCGTCTTTCCCGGCGTGGACGACAACGGCGCGCCCATCTCGATTCCCAACCTCCGCGTGGTGCCCATGGAAATCTACCGCTCAACCGGGCGCGTGAAGATAGCTTCGTGAGGAGCAAACAGACGATGAAAAAGAAAAATGGTTTCACCCTGCTCGAAGTGATGGTGGCGCTCACGCTGCTGGCGGTCGGCATTATCGGCGTGCTCACGCTATTTCCGCAGTCGCTGCGACAAACGCGCATTGCGCAAGAGCGCACCACGGTGGCGTCACTCGCCCGCACCGAACTGGGCCGCGTGCGCACCGGCGGCGTGGGGGACCCCCTCAGCGAATGGGCCATACGCAATGCCTTCCGAGAATTGACCGCCGCCCAGCGCGCGTACTCGCTTTATGAATCGTGGCGCGCCAACGTGCAGCGCATCGGTGGAGACGTGGACCTCTACCGCGTCACCTTTGCCGTGCAACTGTTCGACGGGCGCGAAGAGAAGTTCGTCACCTACATCACCGAACGATAGGTTTCCCATCATGGGCCTGCGCAACATACAAAATAAATCCTCCCGCCTCGGCTTCAGCATGGTCGAAATGCTGGTGGCCATGGCGCTGTTGGTCACCGTAATCAGCGGCGTGGTGTTTTTGTATGTAGGCGCGGTGAACACCGTGCGCCAAGGCTACAAGGCCATCGACAACTTCGAGATTGGCCGCACCACCCTGGCCGCGATCGAGCGCGATCTAGAGCGTGCCTTCACCGCGCGGCAATACGGCCAGTTCTTCCAGTTTCACGGCTCGCCCAATGCCATGATGTATGTCGGCGTGCTGGAGAATGGCGAACTTGGCCGCGTTACCTACGCCGTGAACCGGCTCGACGACAACAACGATTTCACCATGCAGGACACCCAGGGCCTGCGCACCGTGCTCGATCGCGCCATGGCCTATGCCAGCGACGCGACCACCGGCTTTCCCGGCTCGGTCGAGGCCATTGAGTTCACCCGCATCCTTGCCACCATGTTTGCGCTGGATGGGTCGGTAATCTCTGGCGCGCTGCCCGAGGCCGACGTGGTGCGGCTGCTGCCCCTTGCCTTCGACAACGCCACCATCGAGGGCACCAACGAGTTTAACGCCTGCGTGAATTCCGGCGACGAGAGCTGCGAGTGGAAGCTAGGCAAACTGATCGTAGAAGACCCCTTGGACCTCGGCAACTTTGTCAGCTTTGAAGACGCCACCCTCGAATTCGAGGTAAACGTGCAGACCGCCTACATGCTGCGCTATGAAGAGCCGGGCGTTACCAACCTCGGCTCCTTCGACCTGCCCCCCAACCCAGACAACCCCGCCGTGCCCTTGGTCTTTCCCACCATCGACCCAAGCGACCCCAACAGCATTCGCAACAACCCGGCCTTCGACGACTACCGCAGCCTGTGCCCTGTGCTGGGCGGCGGCATCGAGTCGCTCTCCAACCAGGGGCAGGGCTTCCTCACCTGCTACACCTTCAGCCACATCCTCATGCCCGACCCCAACGACCTGCTGCAGATTGATCTGCGCAACCTGGCCACGGGCGAAAGCTCCATATCCGATGGCGACCCCGCCAGCTACATCACGCCGAAAATCATCGACCGCATCTTCGAGGCGGCCAAGCGCGACATCTGGCTCGACCTCATCTCCGGCGGGCCCATCGCCGAGAGGATGCTCACCGATGTCAACAATATCCCGAGTCCGCTCAACTACTTCACCGCTTGGGGCCTGGACGCCGACACCTCCAACGACAAAGACCCCTACGACTACGTGATTGCCGAACGCATCGTAGTCGGCGGGCGTCCTGTCACCTACAACCTGCCAGTTGGGAACACCCAAGAAGAGGTGAATTTTCTGGCGCTGTACCCCGCCTTCGACGTGCTCGGCATTGGCGCTTTCTTCACCTATGCCGACACCGATGGCGCCTATCTCGACAATTACAACGCGCGCGAGAACATACCCGGATACGAGGCCTTTGTGGATCCCAATGCCCTCGATATCAACGGCACCCCCATCACCGGCTTCGACCGCTTCACCACGTTTGATACCGCCCTGGGCGAAGAGATGCGCGGCACCCTTACCGTGCAATCGCAGGGTTCGCCCATTGCGCCGCGCATACCCGCGCTCGTGTCGCCCCGATTCTGGATTATGACCGAGGGC
>JBIKMR010000030.1:0-23788 GCA_044359155.1 Candidatus Hydrogenedentales bacterium
GTGCCATCGCCATTGTCCACAAACGCCGCCCCCGTCGGCAGACCCGTCACCGAAAGCGCTACGGTTGCGCCTTCAAGGTCTGTCGCCGACACGTCGAACTCGAGCAATTCATTAGAATAGCCCAGCTTGTTCTCCAGCAAATCCATCTCCGGCGCTTCATTTATATCCGTTACCGTAATCGAAATCGTCTCGGTGTCCGTCAGCAGTCCATCGTTCGAGGTAAACTGAATGCCTGGGTAGGAACCGCCATCCGAAAAATCCGTCACCCAGTTGAAGGTGCCCGTGCGGTCGCGGTTGTCCACAAAGGTCGCGCCCGGCGGAAGGTTGGTCACCGACAACAAGGGCGAAAGCCCAGCCACGGCATCTGTTGTTGTCACCGTAAAGTTCAGGGTCTGCCCCTCGTTCAGGTTCTTGTTGCCAATCGCGTTCAGCACCGGGGCGGCGTTCGCGTTCGCCGGAAAATTCCCCGGCGCCCCCGGCTGGTTGAACAGTAAGATCTCGTGCAAGTTCGTAAAGTTGTCCCCGTCCGAGTCCACAAACTCGATCTGCGCAAACCCATTCGGGGAATCCGGCCCGGCAGCCGAGTTCTTAAACGCCGACCCGAAAGGGTTCAGCGACGGCACGCCTGCATGGCAAACACTGCAATTGCTCCCCTGGTTCGCCTGCCCAACCGTCGTCGGGTATTTGGTGTTATAGATGCCGATCTGATCCGAATTCGCCCACGCCAACGGCCCTGCGCCTGCCACAATCAAGGCAGCAAAAAGCACACGGATCCCATTAACATTGAACATTCGACGTCTCCCCGTCTCATTTAAGTGCGCCCCCCTGGCGCATTTGCTCCCGATATCATACTTCATAGCAGTATTATTATGCGCGACATTTTTTCCTTACATGCAGTCGCCCGGCCCATCGGCCAGCCGCTGTCCCTCCCCGGCGGGTTCGCGGTCGATGGCGCAGAGGAGCCCACGGCAGGTGGCGGCTCGGACACAACTAGCGAGAGCGGCTCGATCAACTTGTTGTAGCAAGGTTTCCGACTTTGCCACTACCACGTTTCGGCGCGCGAAAACCCGCGTCCACCGCCGCTCCTCGTTGCCGAGGCTACCTTGGCAATGCCCCTTGGGAACGCATGGCTACCGCCATGCGGCCCCCGAAGTATCAACCCCGTACCCCTTTGTGGTGGGGTCCCATCCGTCCTATGCGTAGGATCTGTCCGATCCGCTGAGCCTTGCGAAGTCCCGCGTCGGCACGGGGCCGTATCCCCAAGCTTCTTCACAATCTGCGCGGTGCTATGCCGCTTGCGTCCTGCCATCTTGGAGTCTCCTTGGGCCTCTGGGCCTTCGTGAGACTCTCATAACGCATGGACCACTATACAGGGGGCAGGCCAGGCCTCCGAGGAGCTCTCTTGCTCGACCCTACCTTGCCTACCAATCCTTAGCGCAATAACCATCTTCCGAATCTCCAACACAGCGGTAGTATCCGCCGGTGTTGAAAAACTGAACTACGCGCAACAGTTCGGACAGATTGAAGCGCCAATCGGCTGCGCCGCCTTTGTAGTCCGCCCCATGTGCCTGGCAGCCTTGGCCACCCGTCGGGCCGACTTGATAACCATCAGGGTCGGTGCCGTTGCAAGAATAGACCCCGGCATTGTAGAGCTGTATCACGCGAAGCGTTTCCGAAAGGTCCAACTTGCCGTTGGCGTTCGTGTCTGCCGCATGGATGAGTGGCACGCCGTCTTCGCCCTCGCCCCCGCCGGGTGCGCCGCCCAGGCGCAGCGTAACGGAATTTACTCCCGCCCCCGCATCGAGCAGCTCAACCTGGTCCTCATAGCCGGTTTTCCTTGCGCGCACGGTATAGCGGCCAAGTGGCAAGACGGCGGCAACATAAAGCCCCGCCGTGCTCGACATAGGCAGCGTGCCACTGGAAGCAACAAGCGTCACGTCCACACCGCTCACGGGCTCGTTGCTGCCGTCGTCGATTACCGTGGCGAAGAGCGTGGCGGAAGGCGCGCCGCCCTTCTCCGTGTCCAGTGTGAACAGCGGCAGCGACACGTCCACCGCGCCGCCAATCTGGCTGGCAATCTGGCTCTCGACGGGAAGGTTATCCCAATAATTCGCCTGTGCTCGCGTCTCCGCTGGGTTGTTGCTCTGAATGAATTTGCCCGATATGTTTGTGAACACGTTCGAGCCGGAGTTGACGAGGTCCAGCACATCGCCGAGTTCGGGAACGGAACCTAGAACATTCCCAATGCGCACCGCCTCTGGACCAGTGATGCCGTCGAATTTGTTAAAGGCGAAGTTTGCCGCAGATCTCGAAATCTCCAATGCCTTGGTAAGGTCATGAAGGACGCAATCCTTCACCAGCGAATCGGAAGAATTCGCCCCAATAACGCGGACGCCAGTTGAATCGGGAGACTGGTTACCATCTATCTCCACGTCCAGCACCTTGAAGTCAACGTCGTCAATTGCAATCACGGTAACTGGGGGTGCTCCATCGGGCAGTTCCACGGTGAGGCTCTCGATGCTGGAGCCACCTGCCCCGGTTATCACTACCGGGTCCAAGCCGGAAAGTTGATCCAGGTTCGGCAGGATTCGCGTTATCCCTTGCCCGCTGCCCACAAGCCGCACGCCCGGCGGCACGGCAATCACCTCTTGGTAAATCCCCGGGCCTACCATCACCAACACTGCCCCGCCATCACCGACGATGCTGGAGGCCAGGTCCAGCGCAGGCTGAATCGCACCGAAAGGAAAACTCGAACTACCGCTACCCTCCTCAACTCCACGCTCCACATAGAGCACGGTGAACGGACATTGCAGCAGCCCGTTATCGATGCAGTAGCCGCCGTCTTCCACGACTATGCTGCGGTCTCTCAATACGGAGAACACGGTGTCGCAGGTGTCAAACGAAAGCGGGTTGTCGCGCACGTCTACCAAATCTTCCGTGCCGAGTCCACCGCTGGCAAGCAGCGGCGAAAGATCGCAAATCTGGTTGTTAATCAACGAGAGCACACTCAGGCTATCGAGTTCGGCCAAGGGCGATATATCCACAATCTGGTTGGAATTCAGGCTTAGGTTGTACATGCTGTCCATCTGGTCCAACGGAGCCAAGTTGACCACTCGGTTGTTGTCCAGGTTGAGCAGGGTCAGGTCAGCCATTCCATCCAGCGGTGTCAGGTCGCGAATGGCGTTGTTGCCCAAGTCCAGATTGACGAGATTGAGCACGCGCGAGAGCGGCGCAACGCTGCTGATATCGTTCGAGGCGAGGTCGAGTTCCGTCAGCCCACCCAGCCCGGCCAGGGGCGACAGGTCCTGTATGTCGTTGAAGTCGAGCCCAAGCACCGTCAAGTCCGACAACGCGCTCAACGGCTCGATATCAGAAATCTGGTTGTTGAAGAGGTCAAGCTCCGTTAGGCTAATCAGCCCCGCCAGCGGACCGATGTCGATGATTCGGTTGGCCCCCAGGTCGAGGGTGAGGAGGTCCGTCTTGTCGGCCAAGGGGGACACGTCGGAAATCTGGTTGCCGAACAGCGAGAGCTCGGTAAGGCGAATCATCCCGGCTAGCGCCGCGATATCCACAATCTGGTTGTCGAACAAGTTGAGGACAGTCAGGTTGGTGAGCCCAGCCAGCGGGGTGATATCGACGATATCGTTGGAGGCCACGCTCAGGTCTACCAAGTTGGTGAGCCCGGCCAGCGGCGACACATCGCTCACCTGGTTGAAGAACAGGTTCAGCTCCGTCAGGCTGGTCAGGCCAGCCAAGGGCGTCAAATCGCTTACTTGGTTAAAGAACAAGTTCAGGCTGGTCAGGTTGGTGCAATGCTCCAAGCCCGTCAGGTCGGCAATGGTGCGTGTTGCGGCAACCAGTTGGGTAACTCCCGCAAGGTCCGTGTTGTAAAGGGGGCCAATGGGGATGCTGAGTTGATTGCGCAGGGCCTCTTCAAGGTTGGGATCGGGTATGTTTATTTCGAATGGGCACGCCAACAAACCTCCCGTGGCGCAAGCGGAGTCATTGTCGATGTTAACGTTGCGGCTACGCAGTGCCGGAAGGTCTACGCTGCAGGCTGTTGTGGACAAAGGATTCTCGAAAACAATCACGTTATCACCGGAATCGAGGCCTGCGTTTGCAACAAGTGCTGACACATCGCAAATCATGTTGCCCCACGCTTCCAGAGTTTCGAGGCTCGTTAGCCCCTGTAACACCGAAACGTCATTTACCCGGTTTAACTGCAAATCGAGCGAGGTCAGGTTGGTCATTGCGCCCAGCGCCGAAATATCGCTTATGCGGTTTTCGGACAATGCAAGAAACGTCAACGAAGTCATGCCCGCCAGCGGAGAAAGATTGCTAATCTGGTTCACATCCAGCGTCAATTGCTCCAGCCCGGTCAGTCCCGCTAGGGGAGACAAGTCCTCGATCTGGTTTGTATTCAGATACAAGTTCACAAGGCCCGTCAGCCCCGACAGCGGCGTCAGGTCCACAATCGCATTGTTATCCAACTCCAGCGTCGTAAGGTTCACGCAGAACTCTAGGCCGGAGAGGTCGGCAATGTTCTGGGTGCTGGCGCTAAACGAGGTGAGGCTCGCAAGGTCTACTTGCTGGAGCTCATCGAATGATATGTTCAGCGCCACGCGCAAGGCGGATTCAAGGTTAGGGTCAGGAATGGTCACCGCCCAAGCGCTGGCTGGCCCAAACGCCAACACCGCACCCAGCAGCAGGGTCCTGAAATACAAGAACCCGCGCCTACCCGCCCGATACGCACTCATATACTGCCCCCTGCTCCTCACACCATTCCTTGATACCTACCTTTAAAATACCACAAATCAGCCACACGCGCTTGTGAGGGGCGATGGGAGCGCATGGCTACCGCCATGCAGCCTCCGCAGCTTGAACCCCAAACCCCGTTGTGGCGTGGTCTCCCGGCAGCGCCACTCTTCCGACCGCAAGGTCTCCTCGTGGCTTTTTATTCCAGCCACCAGCGCAGGGGATAAGAAGCGGCTGTTCCCGAGAGTGCAACTGCGAGCAGGAATACCACTGCCGTAAGCCCGGTGTGACGCAACAGGCGTAGCCAGCCATACTGAAAGCTGTGTCGCAGCATCGCTGCATGAAGCGCGATTGCGGCCACGCCTAGGGTGAAATATACGGGACTCAGCATTGGCCACGGCGACACATTACCCCGGCGCAGGGCCACGTCGAGCATACGTTGTAATTGCCATCCCTCGACCGTCTCTCCTGCCACAAACATCATGTAAGGAAGCGGTAGACTTAGTGGCAGCGAGGCCAGCGCAATCATCGCGGCCAGACGAGCACGCTCTGGATTTGTAGCTTGTCCGCTACGCCGAGCCACCTCACATAGCAGCAGCGACCAGAGAAAGCCCGCAATTGGAAAGACCAGTACCCAGTGGATGGCCTGTATCTCCGTGTCCACGTTAAGCACGGAGAAGTAGTAGAGCAGCAGCGCGCCGACGGTCTCCACAGAGGGCATAGGCCAGCCGACGCGGCCAAAATAGGTGACGGTGTAGTACCAGCCAATACTCACAGATAGCAGCAGCCAACAGAGCATCGCAATGGACAACCAGCCCGCTTGCCGCAATCTATTCATCACCGGTCCTTCAACGATTTTGTAAGAGCAATTCAGGTACGCACCCCATAAGATTTCACGCTTCGCTTCTCGAATCCCGTAGTGGCGTGGTCAGAAAGCATGGCACAACATGAGAACATGGGCTTCGATTGGAGAATATAGTTTCGCGTACCCGCATTCGCCCAGCTTATTGGCCTCGCGGGGCTGCCTGTACATACACCTCTTCGTAAGGTTGCACTACCACGAAACCATCCCCTCGGAATTCCATTTGGATGGACTCTCCGCTCCCCCGTCCGAAGAGGGTCTTGAGCGAAATATACGTTCTGAACTCCGGGGACAGATTGCCTGACCACGCGACTGTCGCATTCGGATCCGTGCGAACCGGGGCATTCGAACTGACCTGTAGCGTCACGGGATCATAATGCGTCGTGATTGCTACGAGCCCGGTGCCTTCGATTCGAACATTAAATAATCCACCCGCCAACATCGCCGACACTTTGCGCAATAACTTGATGTCCCAATCGAGCGACTCCTCGAACGCGAGCAAGTCATTACCGTTTACACAGATGGCATCTGAGGTGAGTTGAAGAATGTTGATCTTCTTGCCCATGTCCGCCAGATAAATCTGGCCACGGCCACTCGCCCTCGTCAGGCGGGTGCCTTCACCAGATACAGACTTCTTCAGAAATTTACCCAGGCCATGCTCTAGCACACCCTCACGCGTGAACTGCACGTCACCCCGATAGGCCACCATTGATCCGGTTTTCGTCCAAACGTTTCCATTGAGATTGATCTCGAGCATACGGTCGTTCTCGAGTTCGAACATCCCTTCAGCGCGGTCGCGCTGGCTCGTCTTAGTGACGAACTCCTCAATCGAATGTCTCAACACTGCTGTCTCCCCTCATGCTCTCGAACGGAATTCTCTGCCCAATAAAAGACTCAAAGGAGTTACTCGGTGCCCCGAACAATAGCCATCTTCAGAACTGACGCGGAGGAATTTCGGGACACCCTCAATTGATTTCACAAGTCATTCCTAAATCCACAGTGCGCATTTCCATCATGGCAGCACACTAGGCCACTGCCCGGTCAATGTCAATTCCCCCACCCGCATGACCTGGAAAGCGCACGCCCCAGCTAAAGAATCTGCACCGCCATGATGAGCATCGTCCACATGGCCACAATGATCGCAATGACCCACTTGCTGCGGCGACCGGTGAGCCTTTGCCAGATGCCGTAGGAGAGGGCGGTGAGCCCGAAGGCCATGATGAGCGCCAACACCGCGAGGACCATCAAGCCTTTTGCCGGGGTCATGCCGCTCACGTTGTGCCCGGGGTTGAGCAGCGTTGGCGTCACGTCGTAGATGATTACGCCCATGCCGCTGCTGATGCAGAGTCCGCAAAGCACAAGCACGAAGCCGAAGCGGCGAGCCCAGCGGCGGGATTGCAATGCGGTACCGCATTTGGGGCAGTGCGACTTGAGGGCGTGGGTCTTGAATCCGCAAGAAATGCATTCGCTCAGGTCTTCGGGGTTGGTGCCGTCGCCGGGGCCGTGAAAGAAATCGGGATCGCCGGGGCGTCCGTCTCGGTAGTAGGCCATGGCCGCTTCTGCCTGGGGCAATGAGGCGGCCGGCACGGGGAAGGGGAGCATCGCATATCGCGGGGGATGCGTCCCCGTACGGGTGCTGTATCCGGGATAGTAAAGCTGCAGATAGGCAAACGGTGCGCCAGCCGAATCGGTATACACGCCGGCGTGGGTGACCTCGGGCGTATCGCGGCGCGCGAGGACCTGGATGCTGTCGCCAATCTGGATGGCCTCTTTGCCGATGATGACATGGAGGCCGTCTTGGGGGATATGCTTGGGCATGGTGAAGTCGTTGTAACGCTGCGGGGGGCCTGCTTCGACGTCATGCCCTGCTCCGGCAAAGGCCCGCGCCGCATCGGCATCCACATGCCACCGGGCCAACACGCCCTCACCCCGCGCCAGCGCGGCCATTGCTCGTACCGCCTGGTGGGTAAACCAGGCAAACATGGCGGCACCGACAAAGAACAAGAGACCAAAGCAAAAGAGAAAGCTGCGCACGGTCATTGGCATGGCTGCGTCGGGCACGAGCGCGGCGAGCGCCACGGCGATGGCGCCGCTGAGCGAGATTACCAGGGCGATGTTACGCCGACGTTCATGATTTAGCATGGTGCACCCTCGAAAACTCCACCCGTTTTAATCCCGCCTCAGGGCTTTCGCAATATCTTCTCCATGGGCCGCCCGTCGGCCAATTCATCAACCAGCTTGTCCAGGTAGCGAACCTCCTGCGTTGTCGCCTTTACGATTACCTTGATGCGTCATTCCATTCGGACTACCTTGCCGCCCGCGTGGGACAAGTACCTCACATTAGTCCTACCAACCATCGATCGGAAGCGTGATTCGATTGTCTTGGCCTTTCCATACTGGGTGAACGCGTAGCTTGTAAGCCGGGTCAAGCTTCCAACGCGATACCTCTTCGCTCCAGCGCGGCCAATCTTCTCTAAAAGTCGGGCGGTGCCCAGCCGTCGCCAGGTGCCGATTCTCCAAATACAAAGCCCCGCCATTAATGGATGCGAGACCAAGAAGCGAAACGAGCAACATGTTGCGAACAGTGAGCCGAGATGGTAAATCCTTCAATATCCGGGCGAGGAACAGAAGCAACAAGAGTACGCCCGGCGGATACATGTAGCGGGCGCCACCCCCCATGTTTAATGAAAACGTCAGCATCAGGGGAAACAGGAGCAGAACACATCCAAAAAGCAAAAGGATATCCTGGTTCTCAAACGGCCGGACCAAGACAATCAACACCGAGAACGCCGCAACAAGCAGCATCACAAGCACGCACGTTATCAGCAGCGGTGAATACTCCTGCAAGACGGTTTCTGGCAGCAGGGGACTCTGCCAGAAAATGAAAGTTACGGGCTGCTTCAAAAGCCGGAACAGCCACGCATTCAAATCAAACGATTCCAATCGCCCTTCCATCTGGCCAGCGGCATAACCATAGCCCACGGCAAGAAGTTGCGCGCAGCAAGCGACCGTAGCAAGAAGCGCCATGCGGAAGGAAATCCGCGTGCGCGCCATGAAGTGCTTAAGCCAATACATCGGGAGAACAAAGTTTGACGGAACTCCGGACAATCCGAACAGCACCACCAGGGTTCCGGCAGTAACTTTCTGCGCACGGGTCAATCTCTGAAAATCAATTATGAGCAGAAGCGCGCTGCCAACAACGGCATGCCAATGGGAATTGGTACTTGTAAGCCATATCTCCGGGGCGGGCGCCATAAAAAGGACTATCATGCAGGCCATGAATTTCTGGACGACTGTCATGAACATCCGCTGCGGTAGAAACAAGATAATGAAATATGGCGTCATCTGCACCGAAAAGGCAACGAGCGTCGTCAACAACGGAGCATAAGAAAGTGGCAGAAGATTCGCCGAGAGCAGCGTGGCAATGCGAGGGAACAAGAAATAATTGCACCGAAAAGGCAGCCATACAAGGCTATGCCAATCCGAAGACATCGCCTGCTGAAAAAAGGCCGTCCCCTCCTCCGCCCAAAATCTCGGCTCAACAAGCAGACTGGGCTCCCGCGCAATGGTCAAGAACGCAACCAGACCAAAAATGACAGCAGACTTTACCCCTGAAGGCCTGGTGCCTGATGACATCATGAATCCATCCTCCCCTCCCACAAAACTAAAAACGCGCACACCGAAGCGCGCGCGTAATCAAGAAAATGGTAGCCCATATGCACCACCCATGCGAACTACGAAATGCGCTTTTTTCTTTCGTGTAAGTCATTTGATGATAACATCCTAAGTTTCACAAAGTCGCAGATTAACGCTTGGAGCGATGAACTTCTGTCCTGTATGCCACTCCCGTCGATCTCCATGCTGGCAGGAACCTTGGGATTGAGCCAATCCTGCCTGTCGGTCTACCGGGCTGGGCTTGCCGCAATAGAGTGCGGGCACGTTGAAAAGCATGGATCAGACCGCGCAGTTCAGATACAGCACCCAGTTGGTGCGGTTGTAACTCTGGCTAGAGCAAAATCAATTCGGGTCCCTCCCTGATTTCCCTAAGCTGATTTACGGCAAATAATCTACCGCTAGGCTGTGGTATGTCCTATACTGCTTGCGACGAAACCAAGGGGGGGAATACCTGATGTTACTCCGCAGCTTCTTAGCCGGGCTGGCCTTCGTGCCGGCACTTACCCTGTGCGCGGGTGCCACGGACTATGACATTGGCCCCGGGCAAACCTATACCTCTCTGGGCGCATTCGCTTTTGAGAATCTGCAAGCGGGCGATACGGTGAGAATTCACTATCGCGCCGAGCCCTACCGCGAGAAGATCCGTGTGCGCGCCCAGGGAACCCCGGGCGCTCCGGTTACAATCCGTGGCATCGCCGGGCCATCGGGGGAGCGCCCTATTCTGGATGGCATTGATGCCACCACGCGCAGCACCGATATATACAGCTATGAGCCCCTGCAGGATCTCGGCCTCATCATCGTCTACCGTGGGCCAAACGATCAGCTCGGCTACAAGCCCCGGCACATTGTTCTCGAAGGACTCGAGCTGCGCAACGCCAATGCTGAGAACGGCAACAGCTTCACCGACGCCAACGGAGACCTTCGCACATGGGAAGATTCCGCATCAGGCATCTGGGCTCTCGGCATTGAAAACCTCACCCTTCGCGACATGGCAATCCACAACTGCGGCAACGGTCTCTTCATCAACTCCAAGGGAGATGAAGCCACCCAATCACGCGACATACTCGTCGAGCGCTGCGAGATCTACGGAAACTCCGTACTCAACCGCTACTCCGAGCACAACATATACACCGAGGCCCAGAACATCATTTTCCAATACAACTACCTCGGTCCCATCAAGAGCGGAGCCCTCGGCGGCAACCTCAAAGACCGCTCCGCCCGCACCATCATTCGCTATAACTGGATACAAGGTGGTCTGCGTCTTATCGACCTCGTCGAGGCACAGGATAGCTACCCCTTCGTTGGCGGTCTGCCTGAATATGGCGATGACTACGTTTACGGCAATATCCTCGCCACCAACCCCGGCGATGCCAACGCCCTCGTCCACTACGGCGGCGACAGCGGCTCGCCCGAGACCTACCGCCAAGGCACGCTCCACTTTTACAACAACACCGTCCGCGCCCTGCGCGACGCTTCCGAGCAATACCGCACCCACGTCTTCGACATCACCAGCAACGACCAGACCCTTGACGCGCGCAACAACATCTTCTACGTCGCCCCCTTTACCCCCGGCCAACCTGCCACCAACCTCCAACTCATGCGCAATGCTGGGACTGTCTTCCTAGGCGTAAACTGGGCCAGCCCCGGTTGGCAACTGTGGACCGATAACGGCACCCCGATTGTCGGTGTGGTGGACGGGGCCGCCAATCTGATCGGCGGCCCCGAGAATGATCCGGGTTTCGTCAGCGTGCCTGCGGGCGATCTGCGGCTCGCGGCGGGAAGCGCCTGTATTGACCTGGCGGGCCCGCTTGATGCTGATGCTTCTGCGGACTTCCCTGTTCTAAACCAATACCGCGTTCCGCGCGATGGCCAGCCAAGAACAACCGCAGGCGAGGCTCCCGACTTGGGCGCATTCGAGTTCGGCGCCGAAGGAGAACTTGATGGCGAGGGGGAACCTGATGGCGAAGGGGAGCGGCAGGGAGAGGAAGAAGGTGAAGCAGCCACATTCCAGACGGCGGATATAAACCAAGACGGTACGATCAATCTCTCAGAGCTGCTTCGCGTCATCCAGTTCTTCAATGCAGGCAGCCTGCATTGCGCCGCCGTGCCCACCAGCACGGAGGACGGCTATGAACCCGGGACCGGCGTGAATTACACCTGCGCCCCCCACGCCACCGACTACGCTCCCCAGGATTGGCTCATTGGCCTGAGCGAACTGCTGCGCACCGTTCAGTTGTACAACTTCCTCGAATACCACTACTGCCCGCTCGACGGCACGGAGGATGGCTATTGCGCTGGAGCAGGGAAATAAGACGAAGGAAGCGGCCCGCAAAGTAAGAGCACCCAGCCAGCTCCGCCGGATGCGGGGCTATCCACTGGAGAAAATGAATAACGCGCACCCCGTGGGGAGATGCGCGCGTTAAGAAATATGGCAGCCCATTCCGTACACCCCCTATAACTCTTTCCGGGGTGCGCTACGCTGCGAAGGCGGTGTCACAAGTAACACGGTCTTCAGGAAGCACGAGCGTGGCATGAAGTACCCTATCGATTGGGTAGATTCGAATTGTGGGTGGAATGTGAATGGCGCCTGACGAGCTTCGTCGACAAGCATCGCCAGGCACCGGTTCTACTTATAGATGATGCTCGAATTCGCCCGAAGGCTTGTTGATATGGCACACAGCGCAGTCCAACACGCCCGAGTGTCCCTGAACCATTTGCGATTGGATGTTATCCCGCTTGGTGGTTGTCGGTGTGATCGCATGGGGACTTCCGTGGCAAGTGGCGCATTCGACCTCGTGGTGACCGCGTGAGTCACGATACAGCTTGCCGGGCTCCTCAAAGGTGAAGTGTTCTCGCTGGTGACAGGAACCGCATTTGGGTTCATCTACCCAGGGCTTGCGTGCCGGGTTGGAAACGGCAGTCATGTCGCCATGGCAATCAACACAGTTCATGCCGCGTGCCGCGTGCACATCGCGTAGACATTGCGTCTCCACGCCCGGGTGACAGGCGTAGCAACTGTTGGTAAGTGTCACCTGTTGCATGCGTGCCGCGTGCGCGCTATGCATCGCACCCGAAAGACTCTTCACGCCTTTCACACCGGGTAGCCCCAGCGGGGGTTGGGCATGGCAGGAGCCGCAAACTACGGGCTTGCTGTTTTCCAATTGCGTGGCATGCATTTGATCGTGCGAGCGCAATATCGCGGTGGCCACGCTCATGCCCGGTTTCGTGTGGCATAGGTCGCAGCTGATTTCCCAAGAAACAGGAACCACCGTGGCGGTTCGGGCAATGCGTGTGCCGGATTGCCAAGCAGAGACCTCCGCGAGTTGAAGGGGTTCCGAGTTACCCGCGTCCGTCATTTGCGTGATGGGAATCCCTGTGACTTCCCAATCCATGATCTCCTTGCGCGGGGTCATATTGCCTGAGAGTCGATTCCCCGTAAGACCAACATCAATTGGCAACGAGGTGCCGAAGAGGGATCGCGCGTAAGACCAGAAGTTGGTCTTGCTTACGGAGGTGGTGTTGCCGGGAATCGAATATGACACCGAGATACCACTGGTAATCATCTTGGGCGAAGAGCCCCGGCGGAAGACTTGCGCGTGCAACGTGTTGTAGGGAGGCAAGATCATGAACTCAGAGAAATCCTGATTCATGCAGTGCATGCCGAGGTCGTTATAACCCAGCACGACATAGCTTCCCAGCGTCAACTGATATATCTGGGCCGCGCTGGCGGTCTTGCTGGATGCCACCGTGATGGTCTTGCTGGCAGGAGTATTCCAGCCATTCACGGCCTTGAAGGTGATGGTGTGTGTGCCTACGGAAACATTGTTCAGCTTTACCCCACTGTTCTTCCAAGCGCCGGAATCCAATTTCCACTGGGCACCCTCGGTCAGTGCGGGCTCTGGCTCAATGGTGACGGAGACGCTTCCAGGCTTCACGGTGTAGGTTCCGGTGAGATTGCTCGTGGTGTTAGCAGTCACGGACACGGTCGCTGCCACCGGAGCGACCCAGCCCGTAACGGCCTTGAAGGCTACGGTGTGCCTGCCTGCTGACAGGGCCGAGGCGGTGGTGCCGCTTATGCGCCATGCACAGCCATCGACATTCCAACGGGCGCCCGCAGTAACAGCCGCCGCTGGGCCAAGTGTCACTTTCAGGCTGCCCGTTACTTGAGCCATCTCGAATCGTCCCATCTCGGTATCTGCCATGGCGGTTCCACACACCGCCAAAGCAAAGGCAATTCCCAGCAGGAAAGCGCCTACGCCGACTAACCACCCTGAGCTTGGCGGGACGTTGACCGATGCGTCAAAATCCTTTGTATTCATAGCTTCACTCCCCCGGACCGAGTGCCCCGGTCCGGCTGTGTTTCCACCACAAATTCCGTCCCGCGGCCGTTGCTAAGTGCCGGAGTCGGGTTACTGCACTTTGTCCCGGGGTGCCATCCCTGTGCGGCGTCCACGTCCTCTCGTTTATATGTGCCGACAACTGTAATTTCAGGCTTGTTTCTCATTGAATGGGACGGGGGCGGAAGACGACTGATTACAATAGATTTAGTAAAGTACGTTTGGGGGAGCATGTTTTTCGAAAGGGAAAATCGGGGCAGCTGCTTTGGCTGTCCAAGCCCTTGCAAATCGGCAAAGTCCGGGATGCACTGACGCTGATACAACAGGGAGGGGAGCACCGGACAAAGCGCCGGTATTTGAGTCTGCTGCTGGAGAGTATCGCTGTGCGGGGTGAAGAGGTCAGACTTACGGCTAGAAATGAAGCAGTTCTCGCCATGCTGGAACATGGAGAGAAGCTGGATGACAAGACCGAGCGGGAGTTATGCCTGAGTGTAAGAAATGGTAGCCCGTTTCGTATACCCCGTATCACTCTCGTCACCCGACTCGCGTCGTGGGCAGGAGTCAACGAATCACAGTCACCTGTATTTCAACCAAGCACCAAAGCATCGGCGGCCAAGCGGCGCATGAATCCGTAGTTCATCCCTTTAATTCCCCTTCCAGGTCGCCCTCACCGAATTGCTGCGCGTCATCCAGCTTTACAACGCAGGCACCTTCTACTGCGCCGAGAATCCCGACGACACCGAAGACGGCTACATCCCCGGCTCAGGCACAAACCAAACCTGCGAGGCCTACGACACCGACTATAGCCCGCAGGACTGGGTTATCAGCCTCTCCGAATTGCTCCGCATCATCCAGTAATACAGCATTGGCGGATACAACTTCTGGCCCACCAGCGGCACCGAAGACGACTACCCCCCGGCCTCTAAGGCCGGGGGGGCTTGGGCGCGTAAATCTTTACCGGGGCGAGGAAGTGGAGACCTGCGGTCGGGGTGAGTGGCTGGTTCCCCCCACAGCTTGTGTTATTTCAGGGGGACGTAGCCTTGTTGGTGGACGATGGCCTGGCCGGCGTCGCTGGTGCAGAAGTCGAGGAATTCCTTGATGAGGCCCTTGGGCTGGCCGTTGGTGTAGCAGTGGAGGGCGCGGGCGATGGGGTAGGTGCCGCTGCGAACGGCTTCTTCGGTGGGGGCGATGGCGGGGGCGTTTGCATCGGCCTTGACGGGGAGGATTTTGACGCGCGTGCCGGCGGAGAGGGCGTGCCCGAGGCCGCAATAGCCTATCGCGGATTTGTCGCTGGCGACGCCCTCGACGATGCCGGAGCTTGCGGGCATCAACATCATTTGGTTGGTGAAGTCCATGCGCTTGAGGACGTGTTCCTGGAAGAAGACGTAGGTGCCGGAGCTGGTCTCACGGGAGTAGATGAGGATTTTGCCGCTTCCAGCGTTTAGGTCCTGCCAGTCGCGGGCTTCGCCGGTATAAATTTTTGCAATCTGTTCGACGGTGATTTCGGTGAGGGGGCTTGCGGGGTTGACGATGATGGCGATGCCGTCGAGGGCGACGCTGAGTTCAACGGGGGTGATACCGCTTTCGGCGGCCTTGCGCTTCTCCTCGGCGCTCATGTCGCGGGAGGAGTTGCAGATGTCGGTGCTGCCGTTGAGGAGGGCGGCGATGCCGGTGCCGCTGCCACCGCCGGTGACGGCGAGGTTGGCGTCGGGCTTGATCGTCATGAAGGCCTCGGCCCATGCGGAGGACATCATGGTCATGGTATCGGAACCCTTGACCCAAAGAACGCCCTTGTTGGATTGGGCGCGGGCGGCACAGGGGAAAACAAGGAGGCAGACCAGCATGGCGGTGGAGATGACGTGGAGGATGGTTTTCATGGCTTTCTTTCTTGCCTGTGGTTCGTTGTTTGGCCTGGGTGGAACTAGCGGGCGCTCTCCCCCTTGACCGCTTCGAATTCGCCAGGGAGGCCGAAAACGGTGAGGGCGAAGTTGAAGGCGTTGGTGAGGGCGGTGAGGGTGCGGCCGAAGACGGTGAGGATGCCGTCGAACTCGACGAGGCTGATGGCGGGGCTGGGGGTGAGGGAGATCGCTTTGAGGTGCTTCATTTTCGTCTTTCCTTTTTCGTGTTTTTTTGACTACCGTTGGCAGTGCGTTTAGAACTTGAAGTTAAGGTCCAGCTGAAGGCGTTGATAGGGGCCGTCCACGTTTTCACGACCGCCGAAGGTGGGCACGAAGCGGAGGGCATCGCTGCCGATGTTGTCGTTGTGAATGTAGGTGAGGGCGATGCGCGTGTTTTTCATCAGCATGAAGTCCGCACCAAAGATGTGGCCGCGAGCGTTTGTACCGCCGCCGCCAAAGTCGGAATCGGTGAAGGCGCCGATGACGGCGTCGCGGTCGAGGTGGCGGTATTCGTAACGCAGGGCCCAGGAGCGCGGGGCGACGCAGCGGCCATAGGACGTGCCAACGGCCCACGCGATGCGATCGTTTTCGTCGTCAAAGTCCTTGCCAATGGGGGCAGTGTTGACGGCGACGTCGGCATAGAGGGAGAAGGGGCGGTTGAAGAGGGGGACGGTGTATTCGCCGAAGGCTTCGAGGATATCGAAGTCGTTCTCATAGAGCGCGACACCGCCGAGGATGGCGCTGGAAAGGGCATTGCCGAAGTTGTCGTTGGCCGCGAAGAGGGGCGGAAAACCTTCGACGTTGGAGAAATTGTAGTAGCTGGCGCCTAGCATGAGGCTGTGGCTGCCGTCTTCGGCGAAGTTGCGCTTGGCCGTGCCCTGGATGCCGAGCATGTAGGCCTCGACGTCTATGGCGCGTTCGTCCACGAGGAAGTATGCGGCGGTGCCGCCGAGTTCCCAAGGGACAGATCTGAATATCTGCTTCATCAAGGGTTCGTCGTAGATCATGGTGTTGGTGTAAGAAACGGCCAGGCCTTCCGGGGTGATGTCCTGGTCCCAGATCATTTGTGTTTTGCCGGGGGTGTAGAAGGGGTTGATCATTTTGCCGCCGACGGCCTTGGCTCCGGGCAAGGCATTCGGACGGTACTCGAAATAGGCGGTGTCCAGCCAGAGGTCTTTCTTGGCGAAGGCGTCGTCGAGGGTCTGGTTGGTGCTGATGTTGTCGGCGTTCATCGTGGTGGCGATGCGCGCGCCGACTGTGACCTCATCGTTGACGGCCCAGTCCACGCCGAGGCGCAGGCGCAGGCGATGGCGATCACGCGAATCCGTCTCACGCGGGGGGGCGAGGGGGCCACGCACGCCAAGGAGGGTGTTGGATTGCGGGTCCTGCTTGATGTATTCGAAGCGGTAGCGGAAGTCGCCGTTGAGCTTGATGTTGTTGATGCCGGCCTTGTCCTGCGCGGTCTTGGTGGCCTCCAGCGCGTCAATGCGCTTCATGGTCGCGGCGATGATCTGCTGCTCCTCCAGGATGATCTTGCGCAGACGGTCGATCTCCTCGCGCATTTCGGCCTCGGAGTCGGACGCGGGCGTCGCCTCCGCGACATTCTCCTGACCGCTCGCGGATAGCACGGGTAATACGGACAATAGAAACACAACTCCCCAGCGCTTCATGAAATACGCCTCCCAGATAGAGAACCAAGCCCAGCCAGACGGACACGAAATAGCCAGAAGCCCAAGCCTTCTGATTAAAAAAGAAATTAGCTTATACCACATTTGTTAACATTTTGTTAGGACTTGAGGGCTGTGGAATTTTTTTTGGGTATCGTTGGGAGGGAATTATCTGCTGTGGCAGGGTCGATGTGAAGCACGTCCAGGCAATGCTGGCCGCTTTACGCAAGGGGCCGCGGCGAATAAGCGCTCGGCATCGAGGATGGCGGTGCCGAACCTTCACACGCTACCCAGGTAGTCCACCAGCGCGTCCATTTGCGCCTTAGGCAGGTCGTGATATTTCTGCTTCATTTCATAGATTCTCGGCGGGAGCATTTTGCGCACCGCTTCGGTGGGTGCAATGAAATTGCAAATCTCCGCCGGTGTATGCCGCGCCCCCAAGCCGTCGAGGGGATTGCGGAGATTACCCGCGCCGCCGATGGCGTGGCACTGGGCGCAGCCTTGTTCCTCATATACCGCTGCCCCGGCGGCATGGCTTACCGCATTCGCCGGTGGTGCGCTGTCAGCATGCGGCCCGTTGTCGATGGCAGGCGCCCGCACCATGTACTGCAACACGGCAAAACCCAGTGCCGCGAGCACCAGCGTGAGCGTGGTGAATGCAACAAGCCATTTAGCGAAACGTTCGCGCATCGGTCAACTCCATCACGCCAGGTCAAATAACTCGGAGTGAATTCGGGTGAGCGGCATCCCTGCCGTATGCAGGGCGCGCTCGACAAGTGAAAGCATGGGCTTAGGGCCGCACACAAAAACTTCGAATGCGAACGCCGCAGGTGGCAAGAGGCGCCTAAACAGTGCGGCATTCAGCAGTCCGGTTTCCCCAGCCCATTCCGGCGGCGGTTCTTGCAGCACATGCACAACCTGAAGGCTGAGCACCTCGCGCAAGGACTCAATTTCATCTCGGAAGATAACGCCCTCCCAAACGCGGTTGCCGTAGAACAGCCACATAGGGCGAGGGTCTTTTCTAACCGCAAGCGTGCGCAGCATGCTCATGATCGGCGCAATGCCCACTCCCCCGGCCACGAACACGAAGCCTGCTGCGTCTGGAAAATAGTCGGTGGTGAACGCCCCATAAGGCCCGTCCAGATAGGCTCGTGTATTCGGCTGGATGTTCTTGATAGTACGCGTGAAATCTCCCAGCTCTTTGATGGTGAACTCGAGGGGCCCGCCAGGTGCCGCGCTGGATGCTATGGAAAATGGATGTTCGCTCAGGGAAAAAGGGGAGCGCGCTACCGTCAGCCATGCAAACTGCCCCGGAAGAAAGGCCATCCCCGCATGCCCCTCCGGAACCACCGTGACAGTCCAGGCATTTCCGCTCTCCGGTTGTACGCTGGCGATGCGCCAAGGGTGTTTGAGCATTCGCAAGGGCTTCACGATGCGTACATAGACCAGCAGCGCCACCCACGACACGGTGATAACCGTCCACAGCCCACGCTTCCAGGGTTCATTGATGTAGTAACCAGCGAAAAGCACATGGATGACGGCCAGCACAATCGCCAGCACTGCAAGCGCGCCATGCCACCGGCGCCAACTTTCATAACGAATACCCAACCGCTTGCGCCATATCGACGCGCCCAGCAGAACGCAGAACAACAGGAGAGACGCTAAACCCGGCAGGGTGTGGCGCGGCATATCTGCGGATAGTATCTGCTTCAACAGGGCCGGCCGTGCGGCAAGAATAATCACGACATGCGCGATGATAAGGCCGAAACCCGCGATCGCCATCAGCCGGTGAAAATAGTAGATGAGGTCGATGCCGAACGGGGCGGCGGCACGGCGAAAGCGGGACGTCAGCACAAACTGCGCACCCATAATGGCCAGCGCCGAGAACCCGAGCGCGATGGAGAAGTCTGTCCAAAATCCCGCGCCGCGCGGCGAGGGCGCAAGCAGCAGGCAGGCCATGGGAGCAAGCAGCAGGCCGAGATAAACCACAACCCAAAAAACCGCGTTGCCTGTCTTCATGCCGTTCGGTTATCCTCCGCTATCCGGCAGCTCGCCCGGTCTTTTCCAATTCTCAAAACAACGCCGCTATGGAATGGCTTTGTAGGCATCCGGGCATGAGGATACGGCATATCGCCATCCATCTGTTAGACTTAGAAGAATTCAGGGACGAGAAGAATTCAGGGACGCACTACGGATTCTCTTCATGCGATTAAATCCTGCCAATCCACCCAATGGAAGACTGGCTCCCAACCCTCGGCAACACACGTACTTTTTGACTCATACTGTCACACTAAACCGTATCTCCATGAAAGTCAAAACGAGGGGCGTAGGGAACTTGGGGGGGCGGAGCGACACGGGAACTGGCAATGTTTCTCGTGCCGCTCAAGAGTGGGCACTACTTGCAGCCTGAAATACAAAACGCGCGCTAAGAAATATGGTAGCCCGTTTCGTATACCACCTATAACTTCTTTCATCACCCGCATTGGTGCATTAACTCATGGTCATGATGCGGGCTAGCAAGCTTACGGAATGCAGAACCCGTCTTCGGTCTGGTCCGGTGCAGGGCAGGGGGAGTATGCGCCGAGGTTAAACATCTGGACTGCGCGCAAGACTTCAGAGAGCGACAGGCTCCAATTCTGCGGGGCGTAGTCGGATGGATGGGCGACGCAATCTTGGTTGACGCCATCGGTAGAATAGCCGTCTTCGGTGGAACCAATGGGGATGGCGCAGCCAATACTTCCAGCATTATAAAGCTGGACGATGCGGAGCAATTCACTCAGCTCAATCTGGAGGTTCCCGTCTATATCTGCCGTGTGCGCATTGTTGATGTTCGTGATCTCCAGCGGGTTGCTGAATCCGGATGTAAAACCGAAGCCGCTCGTGACAACAGCGGTAAGATTCTTGCCCCGGTAGGCGCTCAACTTGGTCGGGCTGCTAAATGCGCCGCCTGCCGTGGCCACCACGGAGCCAATGCAAATGCGGCCTTCATCGGCGGCGTCCACAAATAGTTCGATGGTGGAGGACGCCTGCGCTGTTCCGCTAATCGGGGCGGCACTCGTCAGCTCCGTCGGCGCGAGGTTGCTGCCCCCCAGCACAAAAATGCCGGGGCCTGTGTTGCCGAAGATGGTGTTTCGGCGTACGGCAACCGGGGCGGTATTCGAGACTTCCACCCCGGCGCCAGTGTTGTACGCGATGACATTGCCCGCAGCTGCCGTAAGGCCGCCAATTGTACCGGTTGCATTGAAGAGGTGGATGCCCGAGGCCCCATTGCCGGAAGGAATCGTTCGGCTCGCATCCATGCCGATCGTGTTTCCCTGGATGATAAGACTGATGCCTTGGCTTTGAAAAATGCCGTGAGTCAGATTGTTCGAAATGACATTGCCGGCGCCTGCTATCGTGCCGCCAATCTGTAAGTTTTCTACACCCTCAAGAAAGATCCCGCGCGCATTGCCGAAGACGCCCGCGCCACTTGAATCCACACCAATGTAGTTGCCCTGCACGATCGAATTCTCACTGCCGAACAGTAACACGCCCGCGCCCGTGTTTCCCGAGATAACGTTTCGCGCCGCAGCAGTGGTGCCCCCGATCTGAATATTGTCCACATTATCCACGACGATGCCGTTGGCGGCATTTGGAAGCGCTGCGGTGCCCGTGGCATCCATACCAATAATGTTGCCGAGCACGCGGCTTTCGTCCCCTCCGAGCGAAAGCCACAGCGCCGCACCGATGAGCGAATAATTTCCCGAAATGACGTTGCCTTCCCCGGGTTGGTCGCCCCCGAAAGTGTGGCCGCTCCCGCCAGTGATCTTGATTCCAACGCCGTTCCCAAGCGGCAGCAGGCCATCCGGAGTCGTGCCGATATAATTGCCCTGAACAGTCGTTGGGCCGGCATCCGGCAAGAGACTGATCCCGTTCACCAAGTTCCCAGAGATGACGTTCCGCTCTGCCGGGCTGTCACCTCCGATGACCACATTCGTGGAATTGCCGACCGCGATACCGTCCCCATTCGCCCCTACAATATTTCCATCCGTACCAATCAGACACCCGAAGATCCGGGTATTCGTCGCGCCGCCGCTAATGTAGATACCCGCATGAATGAATTTCGTGATGATCATACCCTGAATCGTGACGTTGTCTGAACGCACGTCAAGCCCGACCGTAGGAATGGCGACACTGTCCCCATCCATACGAACGTCCCCGCCACCATCAATGGTAATGGCATGGTCCGGATTGCTTACCGGCGGCAAGGGGTTCACCAAGTTAATTGTCGAGATATTGTCTGAGAAAGTGATGGTCACGGCTTCATTGGCTGTATTGGCCTTGTCCAGCGCCGTACGGAATGTCTCGTCTCCCGAATCCGCGCTGGAGTTCACCACCAAATCCACCGCAGCAGCTGCCCCACAGGCAAGAGTGCTGGCAACAAAAAGGAATGAAAATGTAACAAGTCGCATCTTCTCTAGAACTCCAGACGAGGTAAATAACCGGGGGCCTGACTCGCCCCAGCCAACCTCATCCAGAGTGTATGCCCTAGTACTGCCCAGCATCAATCGGACCGC
The DNA here is from genome assembly GCA_044359155.1 of Candidatus Hydrogenedentales bacterium. Taxonomy (GTDB): domain Bacteria; phylum Hydrogenedentota; class Hydrogenedentia; order Hydrogenedentales; family JAEUWI01; genus WGMK01. The sequence goes on from JBIKMR010000030.1 coordinate 21,751, forward strand.
CGACGCCGAATCTCAGGGGAGACATGCTCTACCTTGACGGGCATCTTCGTTCTGTCGCCATAAACGCGCAGGCGATTGGGACTGCGTACCGGGGACGAGAGTGAGTACCAGCGATTGCAGCACCTTGAAATCGGCCATGCATTTCCAGAAATTGTCCATTTCCCCGTGCCGGCAGCATGGTGTACGGGGACAGACTTCGGTTTGATTATATCTTGACTGAGCTTGTTGCTCCCGGAAATGCAGAGGTAGACCATCGATAACTCAGAGCGCCGAAGAAATTGTTCTGGCGAATGGGTGTGCACCACTGTGCGTTTTATCCGGCTCACCGCAGTACCGTAGAACAGAAGCTCGGAAGAGTGAAGCGACTGTGGCGACAATACAAAATCGCGCGCACGGGAGTGCGCGCGATGGCGTGTGGGAAATGGTAGCCCGTAGGGGAATCGAACCCCTGCGATGGGACTGAGAATCCCACATCCTAACCCCTAGATGAACGGGCCACGGGGCGTTCGGCGAGCCGAACGTGAAAAACAATCTTTACTTCCGCAGAGCGAAAGTGGCTGCCGCCCTAGGACTCGAACCTAGAATCGCCTGAACCAGAATCAGGAGCCTTACCAATTTGGCCAGGCGGCAACAACGAACCGAGATGATAGCCAACAGGGGCGCAGGGTGTCAACCTTTCCATGGGCGACGCTAGCGGCGGCGCGCGAAGCGCCCGAATATCGCCGCGCTTTTGGATTCCGCCGCTACCCCGTGCTACCGTTTCCAGCGCACGCTTCCCCATAGGTATCTCCCCGTATGCAATTCGACCCCGCCCAGCTGGGCACCCTTGTAATCAAGATCGGCACCAACCTGCTCCGGGGCAAACAGGCCTTCGAGGGCCGGGTGATGGAGGCCGTGGTGCAGGAACTGTGCGCGCTCAAAGCGCAGCACGACCTGAATATCCTTATCGTCACCTCGGGGGCAGTGGGTTGCGGCATGACGGCGATGGGCATCGAGCAGCGCCCCACCACGCTGCCGCTGAAGCAGGCAGTGGCCGCCGTGGGACAGGCCACGCTGATGCACAATTATGAGACGCTGTTCCGCGTGCATGGCCAGGGCCTGCACGCCGCGCAGATTCTGTTGTCGCCCGGAGACCTGGACGACCGGGTGCGCTACCTCAATGTGCGCAACACCCTGAACTCGCTCTTCGACCTGAAGCGCGTGGTGCCTATCGTGAACGAGAACGACACGACCGCCGTGGAGCAGTTGCGCTTTGGCGACAACGACACGCTGGCCGCGCGGGTATCGAGCAAGATCAACGCGGGGCTGCTTATCATCCTGAGCGACGTGGACGGGCTCTATGACAAGAACCCCGCCCAGCACGCGGACGCGCAACTGCGCGCGGTGGTGGACGAGATTACCACCGAGATTACGGCAGGGGCAGAAGGCCCCGGCACGGCCACCGGCACTGGCGGAATGCAGACGAAGCTGATGGCGGCATCGATAGCCACGGCGGCGGGCGTTCCCGTGGCCATTGCCAATGGCCACCGCAAGAACATCATTCACGACGTGCTCAACGGCGCAGGCCCCTGCACGGTGTTCACGGTAACTAAGGAAGCCCTCTCGCACCGCAAGCGCTGGATTGCCTTTGGTCGCACCTTGACCGGCAAGCTGCACGTGGACGACGGCGCGCGCCGCGCCCTGCTGGAATCGGGCAAGAGCCTGCTGGCGGCGGGCATCACCGAAGTCACGGGAGACTTTGAAGTGGGGGCGGCGGTCGAGATCATCGACGCCGCGGGAATCCCCGTGGCGCGGGCGCTGGTCAATTATTCTAGCGCCGAGATTGCCCAGGTGAAAGGCAAGCAGAGCAACGAGATTGCCGCCATACTGGGACGCAAGGATTTCGACGAGGTCGCACACCGCGACAACCTGGTGGTGTTGTAAGGTAACGAAATAAGGAGCCCACCCATGGCCAGACTGGCGGACAAGTATCCCGGCGCAGCATTGATCACCGGGGCCAGCGCCGGGCTCGGCGACGCCTTTGCGCGGCGCTGCGTCA
>JBIKMR010000233.1:0-7136 GCA_044359155.1 Candidatus Hydrogenedentales bacterium
GGGCAACCACGTGGGGAACGGGGCGTTCAAGCTTACCGAATGGCGCCCGCACGAGTACATCCTGACGGCGCGCAATGAACACTATTGGGACGCGGCCAACATCCGGCTGGACGGGGTGCAGTTCTTTCCGATCGACGACATGCTGACCGAGGAGCGCAGCTTTCGCACGGGCGAGGTGCACATGACGGAGCAGATGCCGCTGCACAAGATTGACGTGTACCGTAAGGAAAACCCCGAGGCGTTGCAGGTGCGGCCCTACCTTGGGAATTATTTTTACCGATTCAACACCACGCGCAAGCCGCTGGACGATGTGCGGGTGCGGCTGGCGTTGAGCATGGCGGTGGACCGGGAAACGCTGTGCCGCGAGGTGCTGAAGGCGGGCGAGCCGCCGGCGTTTAACCTGACGCCGCCCGGCACGGCAGGTTATACCAGCAACGCGAAGATGACCTATGACCCGGAGCGCGCCAAGCAACTGCTGGCCGAGGCGGGCTTTCCCAATGGCGAGGGCTTCCCTAAATTGGAGTTGCTCTACAACACGAGCGAGACGCACGCCACGATTGCGGAAGTGTTGCAGCGGATGTGGAAGGAGACGCTGGGCATCGAGATAGGCCTGTATAACCAGGACTGGAAGGTCTACCTGGACTCGATGACCAACCTCGATTACGACATTGTGCGCGGGTCGTGGATTGGCGACGTTGTAGACCCGCTGAACTTCTTGGAGCTGTTCCTCACCGAGGGCGGCAACAACAGGACGGGGTGGTCTTCACCGAAGTATGACGAACTTATTCAGCAGGCCTATGGCACGCCGGACAAGGAAGCGCGCTATGCCCTGCAGCAGGAAGCAGAAGCGCTGCTGCTGGAAGAAGCCCCGATGTTGCCGATTTATTTTTACAGCACCAAGTACCTGAAGGCTCCCGAGGTGAAGGGCTTCACGCCCAACATTCTGGATTACCGACGGTGGAAGGACATGTGGCTTGAAACTCCCGCTGCTTCCTAGACTGCTTGCCGCTGGGGCATTGGCCATTGCGCCCCTTGGCGTAATCGGCTGCGGCCAAGGCGCGCCTGCGGGTGGCGCTTCTGCGCCGCATCCGCTCATGGAAATCCGCGTGGGCAACCGGTCTGAACTGGAAGACTTGGACCCGCATTTGTGTACCGGGGTGGCGGAATTCCGCGCGCTGGGTTCGCTGTTTGAGGGCTTGGTGAGCATGGACCCCAAGACCATGCAGCCGATACCGGGCGTGGCGGAGCAATGGGAAGTTTCGCCCGATGGCTTGAGCTATACCTTTCACCTGCGCGACAACGCCCGTTGGAGCAACGGCGACGTGTTGAAGGCGGAAGACTTTGTCTTTGCGTGGCAGCGGATGCTGGACCCGGACCTGGGTTCGGAGTACGCGTATATGCTGCACTGCATCAAGAATGCGAAGGCGTTTAACGAGGGAACGCTGACCGACCCGGAACAGCTAGGCGTTCACGCGCCCGCGCCGCGCACGTTGGCGGTGATGCTTGAATCCCCCACTCCTTACTTTCTGAGTATGCAGGTTCACTTTGCATGGTTTCCGGTACACCGTGCCACCATCGAAAAGTTTGGCAAGATGGACCAGCGTGGCAGCGCGTGGACGCAGCCGGGAAACCATGTGGGCAATGGCCCCTTTCGGCTGGATGTATGGCAACCCGACGAAGTGATGCGCGTGGTGCGCAATGATTACTACTGGGACTTCGAGAACGTGCGGCCTGATGCGGTGTCGTTCCTGCCGATCAGCAACGAGCAGACCGAGGAAGCCAGCTTCCGCTCGGGCGACCTGGACCTGACGTACAGCGTGCCGATGCACAAGATTAAGACGTACCGCGAGGAGCAGCCCCAGGTACTTTTTCTGGAACCCTATCTCCAGACCTACTACTACCGATTCAATTGCACCAAGCCGCCTTTCAATGACCCGCGCGTGCGGCAGGCTTTTGGCTTGGCGATTGACCGCGAGGCGTTGGCGGCGAACGTGTTAAAGGCAGGCGAGCGCCCGGCATGGCATTTCACGCCGCCGGGGATTGGCGGGTATACCTGCACGCACAAGGTGGGCTTTGACCCTGCCGCAGCGAAGGCGCTGCTGGCGGAGGCGGGGTATCCCGATGGCAAGGGTTTCCCGCAGGTCGAGCTGTTATACAACTCCGCCGAGTTCGACAAGACCATGAGTGAGGCGTTGCAGCAGATGTGGAGCGAGGCGCTGGGCGTGCAGGTGCAGTTGCTCAACCAGGACTACAAGGTCTATCTCGCGTCCATGTCGGCCATGGATTTTGATATTGCCCGCAGCACCTGGCTGGCGGACGTGGCGGACCCAATCAACTTCCTTGAATGCTTCCTGACTGGGCAGGGCAACAACCGCACGGGCTATGCCTCGCCGGAATATGACGCGCTGATACAGTCTGCCTATGCAGAGGCTGACCCCGAGCTGCGCACCGGACACCTGCAAGCGGCAGAGCGCATGTTGCTGGATGCTGCGCCGATTACGCCGGTCTGCTTCATGACGCAGAAATACCTGAAGTCTCCCGATCTGCAGGGCGTGGAGAGCAACCCGATTGGGTATATCCGCTGGCAGAGTCTGTACCTCGATTCGGCGGCAAAGGCTGCTGCCCAACCATGACGCTGTACATCCTGCGCCGCATTCTTGGTTTCATTCCGGTGATGTTCGCCATCATCACGATGACGTTTTTTTTGATCCGGCTTGCGCCGGGGGGGCCCTTCGACAGCGAGCGCGTGTTGTCGGAAAGCGCGAAGGCGCGGCTTGAGGCGGTGTACAACTTGGACGCGCCGCTGTACCGGCAATACTTCGACTACCTGGGCGGGGTGGTGCAGGGGGACTTGGGGCCGTCGTACCGCAAGCCCAGCCGCACGGTGACGGAGTGGATTGCGCTGCGGCTGCCGGTGTCGCTGGAACTGGGGGCCTATGCCCTGTGCGTGGCGCTGGTGCTGGGGATGGGTGCGGGGCTACTGGCGGCGCTGCGCCCGAACACGCTGACTGACTATGTGCCGATGTCTTTCGCCATGGCGGGCATCTGCATTCCCAACTTTGTGCTGGGGCCACTGTTGGTGTTGGTGTTTGCGCTGTGGCTCGATTGGCTGCCCGTGGCGGGGTGGCGTGATCCGGTCGAGAAGATACTCCCCAGCATTACCCTCGGCGCGCTGTATGCGGCGTACATCGCCCGGCTGTCGCGCGGCAGTATGCTTGAGGCGCTCTCGCAGGACTACATCCGCACGGCACGGGCGAAGGGTCTGGGCGAGGCGGCGGTGGTGTTCAAGCACGCGCTGCGCGGGGGCGTGCAGCCGGTGGTTGCATTCCTTGCGCCGGCCACGGCCAACCTGCTTACGGGTTCGTTTGTGGTCGAGACCATCTTCCAAGTGCCGGGCCTTGGGCGCGAGTTTGTCGAGGCGGCGTTCAACCGGGACTACACGATGATCATCGGCACGGTGCTGGTGTATGCCTTTCTGGTGATGGCGCTGAACCTGGTGGCGGATGTGGTGCAGGCGTTGCTGGACCCGCGCGTGCGGCAGGGGCATGCGCATGGCTGAGGCGCTGGCAATAGTAGAACCCATCGAGCGCGGCACGTCGCTCTGGATGGATGCATGGCGCAGGTTGCGCAAGAACCGCATGGCCGTGGCGGGGGCAATCATCCTTTGCTTTGTCGTGGCACTTTCGGTGGTGGCGCCGTGGTTCAGCCCGTATAGCTTTGAAGACCAGGACACTGCCCTCGGCGCTTCGTCGCCTTCGGGCGCGCATTGGCTGGGCACCGACCCGCTGGGGCGGGACTTGCTCACCCGCATTCTTTACGGCGGGCGGGTGTCGTTGCTGGTGGGGGTTGCGGCGACTTCGGTGTCGTTGCTGATTGGCGTGCTCTATGGCGCGATTGCAGGGTTTGCCGGTGGGCGGCTGGACTCGTTCATGATGCGCGTGGTGGACGTGCTCTATGCCCTGCCCTTCACCATCTTCGTGATCATCCTGATGGTGTTCTTCGGGAGAAACTTCATTCTGTTATTTCTCGCCATCGGTGCGGTCGAGTGGCTGACGATGGCGCGCATTGTGCGGTCACAGGTGCTGTCCATCCGCGAGAAGGAATACATCGAGGCGGCGCGCGTGCTGGGGTATTCCACCAGTCGCATCATCCTGCGGCATGTGTTGCCCAACACGCTGGGCCCGGTGATTGTGTACGTGACGCTCACCATTCCACAGGTGATGCTGGTGGAGGCGTTCCTGTCTTTCCTTGGGCTGGGCGTTCAGCCGCCCATGTCGTCTTGGGGCATCCTGATACGCGAGGGTGTGGAGACGATGGAAGAGTTTCCGTGGCTGTTGCTGTTCCCGTCGATCGCGCTGTCGCTTACGCTGTTCTCCCTGAACTTTCTGGGAGACGGGCTGCGCGATGCGCTGGACCCACGCGCTTCGAAGGACTGAGGTTGGCGTCGGTGCTGCGAACCGCCCCCTCACCCTAACCCTCTCCCCCGAAGCGGTGGAGAGGGGACAAGAGGAGACCTTCGGTCGGAACCCCGCGAGGCGCGGGGCCTCGAAGACTCGGGAGGTGGCGCGGTCAGGAGACCACGCCACAACATGGATTTTGGTTTGGTGCTGCGTGGTCAGCAGCGCGGCAGCCCTCCTGAGGCGGACAAGCGCTGCGCTCTCAGGTGTCCCTTTTACGGGGTGAGGCCCTTGAGTTCGCGCACGGCATTGATTAGCGTGAGGGCGCGGGCCTCGAAGGAGAACTCCTGGAGGATGCGGTCTTTCAGCCCATCCACCCGTTGCTTGATGTCGGGGTAGTTGAGCAGCATCTCGCGGAGGCAGGCCTCGAACTCAGGCTTGTCGCGATAGTAGAGCACTTCGTTTGGGAAGATGCGGGCAAGCTCGTCGTGGTAGTCGGAGATGATGGGGAGGCCGCAGGCGATGGCGTCAAAGCAGCGGTCGTTGACGAAACCGTATTCCTTCATATCGGGCCAGTGGTCGTTGATGGTGGCTTTTGATTTGCGATACAGCCCGCCGCGTTCTTCACCGGGCAGGTTCTTGGCCACCACGTGGCTGGGGTTCACGAACTTGTTCCACATGTTTCCCCAGATGCGGATGGGGAAGCCCAGCTCGACGGCCCAGATAACGCCGGGGCGTTCGGCGTCGCGCGAGTTGCCGACGAAGACATAGCCCGCGCGCTGGGCGTCTTCCTCCGCGCTGGGCGGATAGCATTCCTCGGTGTCGGTGCATTGCAGCAATTCGCGCACGGGCACCTGCGCCTGTTGCGCGATGCGCGCGGTGTGCGCCATGGACGCGATGAAGACGAGGTCATAGCGATTGTACTCATCGAGCGTGATGTCTTCGGGGTGGCTGATGTTCCACATGATATGGACCGCGCCCGAGCCTTGCGGCACTTCATACTTGTGCTTACCGCGCAGGACGAGCACCACGTCGGCCTGCTTGTCGTTGTACCACTCGGGGTCGAAGTCGGTATCGACTTCTTCACCGTGGCGTTCGAGGTATTTCGCCAGCGAGCGGGTGAAATGGTAGTCGCCCCACATGGTCATGCGGGGGCCGATGGGGGCGGGATTCTTGATGAGCCATTTCATGAGTGCTGCGCCTTGTGTACGCGGGCATACCATTCGGCAAAGGTTGCGGAAACCGGAAGCACCGAGGGCTCGCGGGTGGCGACGTCCCAGATGAGATCAAAGTTGCGGCGCGCGGCGGCGTAGCAGAACTGACGCAGGTACAGGCGCCTGCCCGCTTCGACCATGCGCGTGGTTTCTTCGCGGTTTTGAAACAGGTCGCGTACGGTCTCGACCAGCGCTTCCATGTCGCCATGCGGCACGAGACGGAGGTAGCCTTGCCGCCCGAGATCGCCGAGGTCGGAGATGTCGTTGGCGATGACGGGTGCCTTCATGGCGAGCGCGTCGGTCAGCTTGTAGGGCATCTGGTAGTGGCTGGCGGGAATCTCGGGGTCGAGCCAGAGCACGACGAGATCGGCGGCGTAGTTTATCTTTGCCATTTCGTTGCGGTCTTGCGGCGGCAGGATGACGCACTCGTTGCTGTGCTCGGCCTTGAGCTTGTCGAGGTCGGGGCTGTTGCGCGAACCGACGAAGAGTAGCTTGTACTGGTCGCCCAGTTCATGCACGAGATCGATGAGGGTGAAGACGCCCTTGTGCTTGCGCACCAAGCCGCCGAAGAGGATGACGCGGTCGGTGGGCTTGAAGCCGAGCTCCTTGCGAATCGCGTTGCGGTCGTAGCGCGCGGGGTTGAACCAGGTCTCGTCTTTCAGGTTGCGGATATAGAAGCTGCGCGCGCCGTAGTGCGCGTCGAGGTTCTTATTGTGGGTCACGGTCCAGGGCAGATCGCGCGCGAAGCCGTCCATCATGCGCGACCATTCCAGACTATACGGGTTGGCCCATGCGGGGTCTGCCGGGTTGGCGGTAGCGGGGTCGAGCGGTTGATCCTCTGCGCCCTGCCCGGCCTTGTGTACGTGTACTTCGGAGTCGTTCGATTCCATCACCACGGGCTTGCCGAAGTGGTAGTTGGCCAACAGCCCAAGCCCAAGGCTGGGGAAGCGTGGCTTGACGCAATACACCAGGTCGCCCTTGATGGCCATGAGCGCACGGGCGAAGGCCTGCTCGAAATCAGGCAGGTTGGCGCCATCAATGTAGAGCGTTTCAAAGGGGGCCTCGACGCCAACGTAGGGCTCGAATATGGGCTCGTCAAAGAAGCGGAAGCCAATCAGCTGCACGGTGTATTCCCCGCTGCGATGCAGGGCTTCGGCCAGGTTGTAGGCTTTCGAGAAATGGTTGCGGCAGATGTCCCACGAGAGGATGGTGACCTTGCGGGGCGCGTCCACTTTGCGCACCACGGGCATCCCGGTTTCGTAGTGGGCGGCCACGTTGGCCTGCACGAGGGCGCGGGCCTCGTCGTCTCGGTGGCGCTGGGTGTGGGTGATTTGGCCCCAGGCCTCGTTGCGGCGATAGAAGGCGAGGTAGGCATCGACATAGAGCGGGTCGCGCAGGAAGGTGTATTTGAGAACGAGGTCCCAGTCCTGCATACGGGGGAGCGCATCGGTGAAGCCGCCGAATTCGCGGTAGAGCGAGGCGCGGTGTACGAAGCTGTTGAGGTCCACAAAGTTGCGTTCCTGCA
>JBIKMR010000234.1:0-7124 GCA_044359155.1 Candidatus Hydrogenedentales bacterium
TCGGGCGAATCGGCAACCCAATCGAAGTAGCCAGCGCGATATGCTGGCTGCTCGACCCCGAGCAGTCTTGGGTGACCGGGCAGATCATCGGCGTCGATGGCGGTCTCAGCCACGTGCAACCCCGGCCAAAGATTGGTGTGGTCAGACCATGAATCGTTTAGCCCGGTATTGTAATTGCAGACGCAACGAACCACGCAAAGGTAGCCATCCTTGTCCGAAATAACCCGAACGGAAATCCTAGAACTGCCGCGCAAAGAATTCTACGAGGCTGTCGCAAACTACGAGGCCTACCCGGAGTTTGTTCCACATATCGTGCACGCAAAGATAGTCGAAGTGGACGGCAATCGAAGCAGGGTCAAATTCAAGGCCCACTTTCTCCGTGATATCCCCTATACCCTCGACATTTATCACGATGAGCCCAGACGCATCTGGTGGGAACTTGTCGAAAGTCCCCTTTTCAAGGTGTCGTCTGGGTCGTGGGAACTACGCTACAAGGGCAAATCAAGAACGGAAATCGTCTACTGTGTCGAGGTGGTTCCTCGCATACTCGTACCGTCCAGAATCATTGAGGGCCTCACTCGCAATGGCCTGCCGACGATGATACAGGCATTCGTAACGAGGGCGTGCCTTGAAATTGAGAAGTATTGAGGCAACAAATTAAGGTCCGCGCATGAAAGCTCGAAGAGCAGAATCGTCTGCCTCGTTGCGGCTGGGGTTATGCTGTCAGTTCGCAAGCGAGCCAATTAAGTTTCGCACCACCACTGCAACGGCTATGTTGCGTTTGAGCAGGGAGGCGCGGCTGGAAAGAATGGCGGAGCTATGCCGCTCCAATGCCGAAGCGCTTTCAGCTTCGGTGGACTATTGCGCGCGCCACGGAATCGGCGCATTTCGCATCAACAGTCAGATTTTGCCTGTGAAGACACATCCCACCGCTGGGTATGCTATGGAGGAATTGCCGGGCGGCATGGAAATCACAGCGCTTTTTCGGGCATGTGGCACCCTCGCCCGTGCCAACAACGTGCGCTTGTCGTTCCACCCGGATCAATTTGTGGTGCTCAACAGCCCCAACCCCAACACGCTGTCCAATTCATTGGCCGAATTGAGTTACCAAGCTGAGGTGGCCGAATGGGTCGGAGCAGATACGATCAATATACATGGAGGCGGCGCTTATGGGAACAAGCGAAGCGCGCTGGATGCGCTACGCGCGAGCATCGTCGGTCTTCCCGAGGCAGTGCGGTCGCGGCTTACGCTGGAAAATGATGACAAGGTTTACACGCCCACAGACCTGCTGTCAGTTTGTGGGGATACCGGTGTGCCGTTAGTTTACGATGTACATCATCACCGCTGCCTGCCCGATGGGCTAAGCGTGGCAGAGGCCACGGAACAGGCCCGGAAGACATGGAAGATCGAGCCGCTATTCCACATCTCCAGTCCGCTGGAGGGATGGGATGGGCCAAAACCGGAACGGCATCACGATTACATTGATCGTCATGATTTCCCCATAGAGTGGCTGGGATGGCCGCTCACCGTGGAAGTGGAAGCCAAAGCCAAGGAGCTGGCTGTGGCAAGGCTAGTTGCTGACCTGAAACTACACGGCTTGCTAATACGAGACACGCCATTTCGAAGCGCGCCAGAGCTCGACTGCGCGTGAGTGGTGAATTGGGTGAGGAGGAGTGATCCGTAGCAAAACACACTCGCGGCAGTTCGGGCCGGGAAGACGGGGTCGGAACGGCCAAGCGGGCAGACGATTGAGCAAGAAACAGTACGGGGAGGGAGGGACGGGTTCGGGGGACTTTGGGGTGGAACGCCGGGGAGGCGGACCCGGCGCGGGCTTGTGGCCGTCGGCCAGTGGACGCAGAGCGATGGGCGCTCCGGCGCGTCGATGGCCACAACCCACCTAAACAAAGACGACCACGGCGGACCGGACGGGGACCGGAGACCATCGTCGGGATGAGGTCGGGGATGCCGGTGTGCCTGTTGGCTCCGGCCCGGGCACCCGCCGTGTTCCGAAACCCCGATCCGGGGTGTGCAGAAATGTAGGCCCACCCCGCAACCGCGTGTCGCGAGCCCACTTACAAAGACCACCCTACACCAAGGACCGCCCCCTGGACAACCTCCTCTTCGCCGTCATCTCCCTCTGCTGGCGGTGGCTCCAGCCCCACCACCACGTCCAGATCCAGTTCCTCCAGGCGCAAATCCGCGTCCTCCGGGCGCGGGTGAAGGCGGTGCGGACACTCCTCAGCCCCGAGGAGCGTGCGGAACGGCTCGGGCTGGGCTGCGCTCGTGTTACGCCACTCGACTTCCGACACGCTGAAAGCGCAGGTGCGCGCCGAGCATGACAGCAAAGCCGAGGAAGAGCGCAAGCCAATCGCCAATGACTTTATCGACGGAGCCGCCCGAGGCGTTGCACCCTTGGCAGCCGCCCGGCACAACGGGCTCATCGTCGCCCTCGCCCTCGCCTTCGTCCTCGCCTTCGGGGTCTACCGTGCCGCCGCGGATAACACGGAGCCGCAGGGCACCGTCTTCGAACTCGACATCACCGACGAAACCATCCGGTGCGTTCGGGAACGTCAGGTTGGCAAAGCTGCCGGTGACGCCGCCCTGAAAGTCAATCAGCTCGAGCAGTTGGTTGTCGGTGAAGGTGCCGCCGGGCAGCAGGTTGATTTCAAGCGTGCCCGCGAGGGTGGCGGAGCCGGTGACCACCAGGGCTTCACCCGCGCCAGCCACGACTTCGAGCGTGCCATTCGCGCCGACTTCCAGCGCGCCATCGATGACGGTGGGACCATCGCCGCCTTTGGCTTGCTCGATCGAATCGTTCTTGCCGTCCGGGCGATCGATGCGAAGTCCATTGACTACGCGCAGGAGGCCATTGACGACAACGCTGCCGGAGGTGATGCTCGCACCGCCACCGGCGATGAAGAGGCCCTCGGGAGCGATGATCAGGAGGGAGCCCACGTTCATGGTGGCACCATCTGCTACGCGCACCAGGCCGGGGCCAGCATTGGCCCCCAGCGTAAGACTGGCACCGCATTCCACCGTGGCGCCGGTGTCCACGTTGAGCGTGCCACCCGCAGCGCTGTTGTCACCGCCAATGATGATCTCATCACACGCGAGGCGCGTGCCGGCGTCGAAGAGTTCGATGATTCCATTGGCCTTGCGCCCGATCTCGAGAAAGCCCGGGAAGGAGATGCTGGTTTTCCCTGCGCGCTTTCCTTCTCCTTCCGCCTCACCCTCGACGGATCCGGCAGTTCCCAGGACCAGCGCCCCGCCATTCAATACGCGCACAGCGCCAAAGCCCCCATTCTGCGCGCCGAGAATGCAAGCGGCTGCAGTGACACCGCCGGCGCGAAGTTCGAGGTCGCCGCTGCCCGCGCCGCCCACGATGAGGTCTTCCTCGATCGTCGTGAAGTTCAATGCGCCCGAAGCAAAATAACTGCCGTTGGCACCTTGGTTCACGCCTATCGACAATTCACCGAATCGCTGGTCGGCCGAGTCTGCAGAAGCATAGCTGCCGGAGCCATCCAGCCCGATGAACATCGACTCAGCGGCGGAAACCTTGACCGTAAGCAGGGTGTTCCCTGCGATGTCCGATGAGCCGAAAAGCGTGGCGCTGCCGCTGGAGCCTACCAATGAACCCAGGGTGATGATGCCCGCGTCGAGTTGGGCGCCGCCCTCCATGTTCCAGAGGCCGCTCGTCGTGTTGCCAACGACAAGGTTGAACGCGATGTCGGCCGCCGCAGGCACGCTATTGGATTCGCCCGACAAGCGCAACGTGGATATATCCTCGTCCGCCGCGCCATCCACAGTGACGTTCTCGGCCAAGAAACTGCCAACGTTGGAAATGTTCAAGGTGCCCACGCCGGTCCCGCCGACTGAGGCACCTTCGGTAACCTCAAGCGTCGCGCCTTCGATGACGTTGAGGAGGCCGCCACCCTGTTCCAGCTGCCCGATTCGCAGCGAGTTGACCGTGGCGTTGGTCTGGTCGGCCAGGGTGGCGGCGGCCTCACCCGCGCCGCCGACCGTCCATGTGCCATTCACGGTCAGCTTGGCGGCATCACGAAGCTCGCCGTCGTCGGAGGGTTCGTCTGAAACAACGCCCAGAACCAAGCCAGACGAGCTATCGGGAAACACGGCCATGGAGAAATCGCCCAGCACATCCAGCTGCAAGGGGCCCTCGCCACTGAGGAGTGCTTCCCCGGCTCCGGCGAGCGTCATGTCACCCACCACCGACACCAGGGTCGTGGACTCCGAACCCAGTTCGCCCAGCCGGATCTCGCCGCTCTCCTCGGCAGCGCGCCCGGCCTCCAGCGTGGTCGTGACGGTGAGGCTGGCGCCGGCGCCGACGGACAACAGCGATGGCGCTCCCCCGGATGCGCCGCTCACCAAGACGGTATCGGCTGAGACCTGTCCTTGGGTATTCACGTTCAGCGTACCGGTACCCGCCACGCCTATGCGGAGTTCATCTGTAACGTCAAGCGATGCAGCCTCGACCACGTTGAGAATGCCTACTCCCGCATCCTGCACGCCCAGGCGCACGTTGCTGGCCGTGCCCGTAGTCCGCCCCTGCAAGGTAGCCGCCGTGCCACCCGCGTCTCCCACGTTCCAGTTGCCACCAACTTTCAAGTTCACAGTATCGCCTGCGGGATCATCTCCGATCGCCGCCAGTAACATGGCAACGTCGCTGTCAGGGAGCGGCGCCAGGGAGAGATCGCCGAGCACGTCAAGCGTGAGCTGACCCGAATTGGAAAGAAAGGATTGTCCGTTCAGGTGAACGTCGTCCGCCGTCAGCGTGCCCGCGATATTCAGGCTCGCGTTACCGCCCACACTGAGGGCGGTGTCATCGAATCCAGCCAGAGCAAGTGAACCACCTTGGAGCGTCGGCGCGCCCTGAAGGACGCTGATGCTGTCAGCCGCGGCACCGGCACCGTAGGTAATGGCGTATGCCCCGGGTCGATCCAACAGAAGGTCGTTGCAACCGTCGCCGTCGTCCTGCGGGGTCTGCTGGGGCGACCAGTTCACGTCTTCATCAAAGGCGCCGCCTGCACCGGATTCGCTCCACGTGAGGTCGCATTCCGCCTGCGATTCGAACTGAATGAGCAGGGAAGCCGATGCGCTTGCCAACGATGGCACCGCAAGGCCGAAGCCAGTCGACGAGTCGGCTTGCACTTGGACAAACACTTCCAGCCTGTAGGTGCCGGGCTGCAAGAGAACCGACTGTGGAAACGTAGGTTCAGGACAGACCAGAGAGGCAAAACATTCTGAGAACGTGGTGTCGCAGCCGCTGCTGCAGGATAGACGGGCCGAGGCCGTGTTGATGGTACCCTGGCCCGATGCGTTTCCCGCACCGTTGACCGTGAAGCTTGCCTGAACAGGCGTCTCAACCTCGAAGTCGACCAGCACTTGCGCGCCGCATTTGGCGAGGGAGTTTGCCCCAAACAACTGCGGCAAGAGGGGCTCCGTCGCGCAGGCAGTCGCCACGGAGGCAAGTATCTCGGTTGGATTGCCCTGGCTATCGTCGATATCGAGAAGAAACTCGCCAGACAACGTATTACTTCCCGCGGTGCATGACACTGCATCAGAGGCGCTCAGGCTGTCGGGCGCAATGGGAGGGCTGTCCACGCTGCATACTACCGTGCCGGGCGGTTCGCCGAGTCCAGGCGGCTGCTGGCGAGCAAAGCCGCCAATGTCTGCCTCACTCTTTAGAAGGCGTACCTGCGAAGACGCCGTGGGGGCGCAGAGCAGGGCGCACACCAGCAACGACGTCGAGCCGATCTGGAGTTGACGAAGTGCGACGGTCGCGAGCATACGAGTAACAAACGACATAGTTGAACCTCGATTGACACGAAAGCAAAGTTACAGTGCTACAAGCGCGACGACGCTCAAATCCCCCACGCCCCCGAAGCGACTTATTGAACGGAGCATCTACTGAAACCAACTCCGTTGTATCAAGACCGCAAACACCGGTGCACGCGCGCTTGCTTGCCCGAGCGTACACCAAGACTTCTGCTCTGGACAAACAACGGCAATCGACAGGTATCAATCGGCATGCCGAGTATTGATCCGTAGTCTGGCGTTCAACTCGCCCAGCAAGAGCTAGGATTGTGGTTACGGGGTTCCTACGGGGTTCCCGCTTATCCCAAGGGTTCTGCGCCGCCCGATGCGTGGGAGAAGAACTGCCGACGCGTCCGGGGATACCGGGCGAAATGCCGGGGGGCCAATGTAGTCCATACCTTCTGGAATTACTGGACTTAGGCTGCGCGCGCGGTGGTGGACGCCGCAGGCAGGAAGGAAGAATAATGGCGGAGAGGCAGAGATTCGAACTCTGGAACGGGTTGCCCCGTCAACGGCTTTCGAGATCGCTACAGAACTACGGTTCTACAACACATTCACTAAGACTAGCCTTGGCGAAGCCGGTTTCAAGGGTGCTCTGCGTCCACAGGTACGGTCAACCCACAGGGTTCCGGTGCAACTCTCGCCACGTCACCAAACAGATGCCAAGCACACCATGGCAACTCGAATAGAAACCTGTCCGCACGTTTTGTCACCGTCACGCACCGAGCAAACGCGCCGCCAACTCTAACGCATCGACGGGCCAGAAGCATGCGGGGCGCGGTCGATGCACGCCGGGGCGTCCGGCGTCGGGGCGGCAGTTGAGGACGCAGTCTTGCCACTGTGCAGGCACGGCGCTTCTTCCATGCACAGCACCCAGCAGCGCGCCACAGATGGCCGCGTTGGTGTCGGTGTCGCCGCCGCGCATCACCGTGCCCACGACGCCCTCCTCCAACGAAGGCGCATGTAGCAATTGCCAAAGCGCGTTCTGGAAGGCAATGAGTACCCACCCCTGTTGTGCGACGAAATCAATGGGTGGGGCATGGACAGCTTGCTCGACGGCGTGGAGCAGTGCGGGCTCGACGTTCCACTCGTGTGCCCAAAGAAGGATGGAAGTGTAGAGAGTCGCGGGTGTGCAGCCGGTCTGGATGGCGCGGGCGACGGCGGCTGCGAAGAGCGCGTTGGCCTGGAGGCACACCGGGTTTGGATGCGTGAGTGCGGCGTCCTGTCTGGCCCATTCGGCGACCTGCTTGACGTTGTGCCCCGCACCGAAGATGCCGAGCGGGCTGATGCGC
>JBIKMR010000235.1:0-7103 GCA_044359155.1 Candidatus Hydrogenedentales bacterium
GCCCCCTGCTCGACGTGCTCTGCGACGCCAAGGTATTCGCCAGCAAAGGCGAAGCCCGCCGCCTCATCCAGAACGGCGGCCTCTACCTCAACGGCGAACGCATCACCGATGAAGCCACCAAGCTCACCCCACAACACTGCCTCACCCCCACCCTCGCCGTGGTGAGAACCGGCAAGAAAAACTATCACTTGCTGCGGGTTGTGTAGCGCGAGCTACCCAAGATGGAACACTACGCAATCACCCCCGGGAACGCGGGCGTCAACCCCGGAAACACATTCCCTAGGCTGGCAGCCCCGGCGCGTTTCTGCAATATCTCCGCCAGAACGTTGCGGTAGTCGGTGGTGATATATAGATCTTGCTGCTCAAACAACTCATCCGCCGTGAGGCCGGGCCAGTTGCCCAGCACCTGCCCGCCGTTCACGTGGCCACCCAGCACGAACATCGCCCCGCCATAGCCATGGTCGGTGCCTTGGCTGGCGTTCTCTTTCACGTTGCGCCCGAACTCGCTCATCACGGTGACGACTACGTTGCGGTTGCCTGCGGCGATCACGTCGGTGTGAAACGCGGCCAGTCCCTCGGCCAGTTCGCGCATCAGGTTGGCCAGCCCACCGTTGCGCGCGCCCTGCCCGGCGTGGGTGTCCCACCCGCCAAGGTCTAGCGCAAACGCCTCGACCCCGATGCCCGCCTTGATCAGCGCCGCCGTCGCCTGCATCCCGTCGCCAAAGCCGGTGTTGGGATACACCGCCCCGCCCGCAGGCGTGTAGTTGTTGTAGTCAATCGCCTCGAGCGCGGCCAGCGTTCGGAAGGTATTCTCTGATGCGCCCCGCAACGGCTCGACCGTTTCAGCATATAACTCTTGCAAAATCGCCAGCCGCTCATCGTCCTGGTCAAACGTGAAAGCGCCGGGGTCCGGCACCGGCAAGGCCGAGGGACTACCTGCAAGCGTGCGTTGCAAGCTGGGACTCACCGCTATCGCGCGGAGCACGCCGTTGGGATCGAGCGCGCCCGTGTTGAGCAGGTGCCTGCCCAGCCAGCCAGTCGCCGTGAAGGCATCCCCCGTGTCGCCCGTCTCCATCAGGTACATCGCGTCGAAGTGCGAACGGCTGCTGTCGGTCAGCCCGCAGGCATGAATGATCGCCAGATCGCCCGCGTCGTAGACCGGGTACAGCGACTGCATGGCCGGGGCCAGCCCGAAGAATCCGTCCAGGTCTATTGCGCCGCCATCCGTGCCGGGGCGACGAATGGACTCGCTGGGCCGCGCGTTGTAATAGCCGTCATCCCCATGCGGCACGCACAGGCTCAAGCCATCCGCACCGCCACGCAGGAAGATCGAGATGACAACGTCTCGGTTTGCGCCAGACTGCGCGAAGGCCACGCGCGGCAGCCACGCTTCCGCCAGCAACGCCGTCAGCCCTAAGCCGGAGTAGCGCATAAAGTCGCGGCGGTTCAGCGTGTTGTATTCCCGGCACCCGTTGCAGTTCGCATGTTTGCTCATGGCTGATCCTCCGTGCTCGTTATAAGTTGATCGTGAAATCTCGTGGCGTTACGACAGCGCTAACATCCCCCTCGGCCCAGCTAGCGCTGGCCCTGCCCCCTTCAAAGGGGGACCACGAGGCGCGCCGCTTCTTCGTAAGTCCCCCTTTGAAGGGGGACGGTTTCGCTTCAGCGAAACCCGGGTGATGTTGACCCCATCTCCCGGCCAAGAGCCTGCCACTCTCTGGTCCCCTCTCCCCCTGGCAGGGGGAGAGGGTTAGGGTGAGGGGGTTACCCGCACCTGCCATACCGGCGTACATCTGCCTCATACCCATTGAAACGCGGGCGTGGCGAAGGCCAGCCCGAGCGCTTGCCTGCGTCGCCAGTAGTTGTTCGGCTGGTCGCGCAGCAGGCTGTATATCGCCTGCAATTGATCAAAGGGATATGCCCCGCCGCCGACGTACAGGTTCACATTGTCCATGAACGTCGTGTCGTCTGCCGCCTCGTCGAAGACCGTCCAGTCCACAGTGGCCCCCAGCCCCCAGCCTACATAGTCCACGGCAAACTTCCAGCGAGGCACAAGGAAGCTCATCCAGAATGGCCCTACCTCGGGATAGCCGTTGGGCGGCAGCCAATAAAAGGGATGGTGGTTCATCTGTTCGAGCCGGTTGCGCAGGCTCCAGAAGTCCTCAATCTGCGAAGGGCGCGACCGCAACGCCGAGGCGATGAGGTGGAAGGGGCGCTTGAACTTGGGCGGCGCTTGCGACAGCCACGCCTCGGACAACACCACCCGCAGCATCGCCTTGATGTCGCCGCCGGTCTCGAGGTACGCCGTGGCGATCTCCTCCACCAGTTCCGCCGGGGGCGCGTCTCCCCAGAATTTCACCGCGAGTTTGCGCGCCAGCCGCGCCGCCGTGAGCGGGGCGAAGGACGCGTCTTGCGAAAGGATTTGCAGCACGCGCTCGCCATCCCCCACGCCGCCGCCTGCGGGAATTTGAAAACCAAGCACGGTCTTCGCGTTGGCGTCGTGGTCGTAGGGGTTGAACTTGAAGGTGCCGAAGGTGGACTTCTCGTTGTCCCCCTCAAAGCTCCACCCGGTAAAGCAGCGCGCCACTTCCTCGACGTCGAACTGCGTGTAGTTGCCCACGCCGATGGTGTGCAGTTCCATCAGCTCGCGCGCATAATTCTGGTTGGGGTCTTCCGCCACGCTCGGGTCGTTGTCCAGGTAGGCCAGCATCGCCGGGCTGTGCGCGCTGGCGGACAGCAGGGCCGGGAAGTTTCCAAACGCATGGCGACGCACCACCTCGCGGTCGTCCATGATCTTGTGCGGCGTCACGCTGTCCTTGTCGAGGTAGGTGCTGAAGTGATCTGACCAAAATTCGACAGTCCGCTCGAAAAGTTGGCGGCGGCTATACACCGCCCGGAAGATGGTCGCGTTGACTAGATCTTGATACGATTGATAGTCGCCCATGTAGTAGCGATCGATGACCTGTTTGGTCGTATAGAACACGCCGGGGAACCGCGCATCCACTTGCCGGTCGATGTCCTCGTCGTCAATCCCCTGCGGGTTCAGGTGGTATTCAAGATACCCGTCGTACCCCAGGCTGGCCGCGAGGTTCGTCTCGCGCGCATTCGCGCCAAAGGTAATCCGGTCCACCAGCCGCTTGAGATTCGGTGCCAACACTACTGGCGGTCCCCCTTCATAGGGATCGCCCACAGTTTCAATAACCGGGGGATTCACCAACTGCGGGCAGCCCGCCAGCGCCGCTGCCGCCGCCACGCCCAAGGCCCCCCGCCCCACCATCCCCAACATCGCGGCCTCGGGCGCGGTGGCAGGCTCAGGCAGGGTGGCCCCGGGTACCATCACCTCATCAAGTGCTTCCAGACTGGCCATGGCATCTACCTCCCTGCGTTCCGTGTTGACAGATTCTTGTCAATCCAACCCGTCGCCAAGGACCTTACTGCAAGCACCGTGCCACGTCACGGACTCCGCCCAATTTACCTCTTGACACCCCACACCAATCTGTTAGACTTTGGCTATTCACCACGGGAGAGGGGAGAACTATGAACATTTCGCGCGTTTCGACTTGTGCGCGGTTGGCGGTTGTTGCCGTCATGAGCTTGGGCGCACTGACTGCGGGGGCACAGTCTTCGGCGCAGAACTTTGCGCAGAAGATTGTCAGCACATTGGCTCAAGCCTATGTGCATTCGCAGGTTCGCGCGGGCACGCCCAAGGCGGATTCCTGGGTGGGTGGTACTCCAGGCAGCGTGTCCCTGCTGAATGCATATAAGGCGACCACGCTCTATGACGTGGCCGAGGCCGTTGTGGCAAATACAGGCGGAGACAGCGAGAGCTGGTTGTTGGCAAGCCCCGAGAACAACACCAAGGCCGAGGCCGCTTCATCAGATAAGTTCGCGCAGGTGCGCGGGTTCAAGGTCGAGATATCGGGAAGCTCTGGCAAGGAAGTGGACACTGCTTGGGAATCCGTCTCCGGCGGTGACATGGTTATCGAACTTACCGAGACCTCTATCGGCGCGGACAAGTTCCGCACAAACAATCTGCGTGGCAGCCTCGCTCCCGTTGCTTCCTCGTTGAACGACTGGGCCGCGTGCGGCGCAGATGGTTCCGTTTGCCCCACGCCCGGCGACAAGAAGGCAGTGCTTACCCTCATCGGCGATGGCGGCAAGGTCATTGCCCAGTTCGATTACGCGAACGTGCTGTCGGCCACGGTGTTCAAGGACGAGTTCCTTCTGCTGTGGGCATCGTCTAGCAACGGCAACCGCGAAGTGAAGCGCATGTCTGGGAAAATTTCTTTGGTGGACCGCAACGGCAAACCGGTGCCTGCCGATCCCAACCTGCTGACCATGTTCCCGGGCAGGGCTTTCCGTGGGCAGAACGTGGCCTTCGTAGGCGTGGGCATTGGCGCGGGCTATGTGCCTTATTTCGGCGAAGTGCCGGGCCGCACGCTGGGTAGCTTTTCCTCACGCAATGTGCCTCTGCTGGGCAACGTGTCCGTAGGCTTCACCGTGGTGCCTCCCACCTCCCCGATAGGAAATGTCCCGGTTTACGTGGCCAGCTTCGGCGATGTGCCGAGGTCCGGTACCCTCGTGGTAGTGATATCCGGTATAGCCAGAGGTGGACTCTAATCCCCCAGCCCCCAACCTTCCTCATGCAGCCCGGCTTCCCCGAAGCCGGGCTGCTTTGTTATCGTTGCTCAACCCAGTTGCCCAACTTTTGGAATACCCATGCCGCACGAAGCACCACTGCCGCACATCTATGTAGACGCCGACGCCTGCCCCGTGAAGGAGGAGGTGTATCGCGTGGCGCAGCGTCATGGGCTCAACGTCACCCTTGTCGCGAATTCGTGGATGCGGATTCCCGATGGGGCGTGGGTGGCGCTCGAGGTGGTGAGCGATGGCTTTGACGCGGCGGACGACTGGATTGTCGAGCAGGCGCAGCGCAATGACATTGTGATTACGGGGGACATTCCCCTTGCCGCGCGTGCGCTGGAGAAGGGGGCCTTTGTGCTGGGGCACTCGGGGCGCCCGTTTACGGAAGCGTCCATCGGCGCGGCACTGGCCACGCGGGAATTCCTATCGCAGATGCGCGAGCACAACATCATCAACAGCGGCCCCGCCCCCTTCGAGAAGAAGGACCGCTCGCTCTTCTTGCAAAAGCTGGACGACATGGTGCAGGCAGCGCGCCGGGCGGCGCGTTGAGACGATCCGCCGCACACCCCTACCCCGAATACTCCGCCCCAAGTGCGCAGGTTGGACTGATTTGGGGTGGCTCGTTCTTCCCTCACTTTCTCGGAAGTTCAATCATTCCAAATATTTAGGGCAACGAATCGCTGCGGCATGAAAGGTGCTCTGCCGCTGGTATGGTGAATTGTGCCCAGATAACCCGCCCGCTGGCAGCGCTGCTGCTTGGCCTGGCCCCCTGCCTTACGGCAGCGGCGCTGAACGTGGAACTGCGTCTGCCAACCCAGCCCATACGGGCGGGGCAGGTGGCGGTGTTCAGCGCCGTGCTGTCGGGTATCGAGGCGGACAAGCTGTATACCCTGCTGCCGCCTGCGGCAGACACGGCACCCACGGTGGACTGGGGCACGCTAGAATGGGGTGCGCTGGTGGCGGACCCCGAGCTGCGCCTGGAACTCCGGGTGACAGCCACCGAGCCGGGCACCTTCGAGATTCCCTCACTGCAAGTGCGGGCCCTGCCTGCGGCTACCGATGCCCCACTGGTGGGCGAGGCGCTGGACTTGAGCAAGGCGATGGTGGTTGCCACCATGCCGGTGAGTATTGACGTGTCGCGGGACTGGACACCGCTGTTCCTTCCGGTGGGCGTGGGCGCTGGAGTGTTCCTGGTGGCGCTGGTGGGGGGCATATTGTGGCTGCGGTCGCGGCGCGCGCCCGAGGCGACATCCACCGCGACCCCGCACGAGCAGGCGCAGCAACACCAGCACGCAGCGCGGCGGCAGCGGCTGGACGGCGACTTCTACAAGTTTTACCTGAGCCTTGCGGCTGCGGCGAAAGCGCTCGGGCAGGATGCAACCGCCCTCGAACGGCGCGCGCAGGACGTGGGCTTCAAGGGCGTGCGCCCCACCGAGGACGAGATGGACGGGGCATTGAAGGATATCGAGCGCGCGCTGACCCAGCGCAATAAGGATTCATGACATGAGCATCAGCGTGGAACAGGTGCGGCGTAACGTGGAGCAGCAGGCTCAGTTTGTGAACCGGCTGCGGCACCAAGTCGCCCAAGTGATTGTCGGGCAGCAGTACCTGCTGGACCGACTGCTGGTGGGCTTGCTGGCGAACGGGCATGTGCTCATCGAGGGCGTGCCGGGGTTGGCGAAGACCACTGCCGTGAACACCATGGCCCGCGCGATGGACTGCCAGTTCAAGCGCATCCAGTTCACGCCAGACCTGCTCCCCGCCGACCTCATCGGCACGCTGGTCTATAACCCCAAGAGCGGCGAGTTCACTACGAAGAAGGGCCCCATCTTCGGCAACATCATCCTGGCGGACGAGATCAACCGCGCCCCCGCAAAGGTGCAGAGCGCGCTGCTTGAGGCCATGCAGGAACGCCAAGTGACCATTGGCGACGAGACCTTCCAACTGCCCAACCCCTTCATGGTGATGGCCACGCAAAACCCCATCGAGCAGGAAGGCACCTATCCCCTGCCCGAGGCGCAGGTGGACCGCTTCATGCTCAAGGTTAAAATCACTTATCCCACCAAGGCCGAGGAGCGGGAGATCATGGATCGCGTGAACATGCTGCACGCGCCCAAGGTCGAAACGGTGGTGACGCGCCAGGAAATCCTCGAGGCCCGCGAAGTGGTCAACAGTATCTACGTGGACGACAAGGCGAAGAACTACATCGTGGACATCGTGCAAGCCACCCGCGACCCGCAGGCCTATGGCCTCAACATCAAGCACCAGATCGAATACGGTGCATCCCCCCGCGCCACCCTCTACCTGCAACAGGCCGCCCGCGCGCTGGCCTTCCTCCAAGGCGAAGGCAACGTGTTCCCCAACGACGTGAAGCAGGTGGCCATGGACGTGCTGCGCCACAGGGTGAAAGAGACCTACGAGGCGGAGGCCGAGAACGTGACCAGCGAAGACATTATCCG
>JBIKMR010000266.1:0-6031 GCA_044359155.1 Candidatus Hydrogenedentales bacterium
CTCCACGCCGGGCGTCGAGCTGATATCCCCGCCCCCGCACCATGACATTTATTCCATCGAAGACTTGGCGCAGCTGATTCACGACTTGAAGAACGCAAACGTTCACGCGAACGTGTCGGTGAAGCTGGTGAGCGAAGTGGGCGTGGGCACCATTGCAGCCGGCGTGTCGAAGGGCAAGGCCGACCTTGTGCTCATCAGCGGCCATGACGGTGGCACGGGCGCAAGCCCGCTTACCTCGATAAAGTACGCAGGCCTGCCTTGGGAGCTGGGCCTGGCCGAGACACACCAAGTGCTGGTGGAGAACGACCTGCGCGACCGCATTCGCGTGCAGGTAGATGGCCAGTTTAAGACCGGGCGCGACGTGGTGATTGGCGCATTGCTGGGGGCAGACGAGTTTGGCTTTGCCACCGCGCCGCTCATTGTCAGTGGCTGCATCATGATGCGCAAGTGCCACTTGAACACCTGCCCCGTGGGCATTGCCACGCAGGACCCCGAGCTGCGCAAGAAGTTCGATGGTAAGCCCGAGCACGTGGTGAACTACTTCTTCTTCCTTGCCGAAGACGTGCGCCGGATCATGGCGCAGATGGGCTTCCGCAAGGTAAGTGAAATGATTGGCCGTGCCGACATGCTTGCCTTTGACCCGTTGCCGCAGCATTGGAAGGCGAAGCACCTGGACTTCAGCCGCATCCTGTATTGTGCGAAGGCGTGGGAAGGCAGCACGCGCCACCACACCCGCAAGCAGGACCACGGTATAGACAAGGCGCTGGACCACACCCTGATGGACAAGGCGCGGATGACGCTAACCAGCAAGGTGCCCGTGCGCTTCGAGCAGAAGATACGTAACGTGAACCGCACCGTGGGCACGATGCTGTCCAGCGAACTGACGCGTCGACACCAGTTGGGCATGTATACCGGCAGCCTGCCGGAAGACGCGGTCTGGATTGACTGCGTTGGCACGGGAGGCCAGAGCTTCGGGGCCTTCGCGATCAAGGGCGTTACCCTGAGCGTGACCGGCGAGAGCAACGACTATGTGGGTAAGGGCCTGAGCGGCGGCAGGATTATCGTGAAGCCACCCGCCAACTGTCCCATCGTGCCGGAAGAGAACATCATCATCGGCAACGTGGCGCTGTATGGCGCTACCTCGGGCGAGGCTTACTTCCGTGGGCTGGCGGGCGAGCGCTTCTGCGTGCGCAATAGTGGCGCGTGGGCCGTTGTCGAGGGCGTGGGCGACCACGGCTGCGAATACATGACCGGCGGGCGCGCCTTGGTGCTCGGGGCCACGGGCCGCAACTTTGCGGCGGGCATGAGCGGCGGCGTGGCTTTCGTCTACGACCCCAAGGGAACCTTCCCCATTCATTGCAACAAGGACATGGTAGATCTGAAGCCACTGCACCAAAAGAGCATTAGCGAGCTGAAGGGAATGCTGGAACGGCATTTCAAGTACACCGGCAGCACGGTGGCTGCCGCCATATTGGCGAACTGGGAAGGCGAGTTGCAGCACTTTGTGCGGGTGATGCCGCGCGACTATGCGCGCGTGATGAAGCAGTTGGAAGAGCAGGCGCGGCTTGCGGTAGAGGAGGCCACGTCTCATGTCGTCCGATAAGACTTCACTTCCGGATAAGTCCAAGGGATTCATGACCTTTACGCGCGAGTTGGCGACGGATGCGCCAGCCGACGAGCGCGTGAAACATTACAAGGAATTCAGCAATTCGCTCGAGGCGCCCAAGCTCAAGCAGCAGGCGTATCGCTGCATGAATTGCGGCATTCCCTTCTGCCACAGCGGCTGCCCGCTGGGCAACCAGATTCCCGATTTCAATGACCTGGTGAAGGACGATTCGTGGGAAGACGCCCTTCGGGTGTTGCACTCGACGAACAACTTCCCGGAATTCACGGGCCGCATCTGTCCCGCTCCGTGCGAGAACTCCTGCGTGCTGGGCATCAACGAGCCGCCCGTGGCGATTGAAATGATCGAGCGCGAGATTGCCGACCACGGCTGGTCGGAAGGGTGGATAGTTCCACAGCCGCCCGCAGCGGAAACTGGCAAGAGCGTGGCCGTCATCGGCAGCGGCCCGGCAGGCCTAGCCGCCGCGCAGCAGTTGCGCCGTGCGGGCCACAAGGTAGTCGTGTATGAACGCGACGACGAGCCCGGTGGGCTGTTGACCTACGGCATCCCCAACTTCAAGCTGGACAAGCAGGTTGTGTTCCGTCGCGTCGAGCAGTTGCGCGGCGAGGGTGTCGTGTTCAAGTGCAACAGCGAAGTTGGCGTTAACGTGCCAGTGAGCGAACTTGAAGCATACGACGCGGTGCTGGTTGCCGTGGGCTCCACCGTGGCGCGCACCTTCGAGGGTACCGACACTCCCGGCGGCACCCTGAAAGGCATCTATCGCGCCATGGCATTTCTGCCGCAGCAGACGCGGCGCGTGCTGGGCAAGAAGGTCGAGGGCGAAGAACTTTTCGCAACGGGCAAGAACGTCATCGTCATCGGCGGCGGCGACACTGGCTCGGACTGTATAGGCACGAGCCTGCGGCAGGGTGCCAAGAGCGTGTTGAACCTCGAGCTGATGCCCCAGCCCCCGGCGGACCGTACCCCCGAGAACCCGTGGCCGCAGTGGGCGTTTGTCTATCGCACCTCTTCCAGCCACAAGGAAGGCGGCGAGCGCCGATACAGCGTGCTGACCAAGGGCTTCGACGACGACGGCAACGGCAACGTGGCCGCGATCAACCTGGTGCAGCTCGAGTGGTACAGCGAAGACGGGCGGCAGAAATTCCGCGAAATCCCCGGTACCGAGGAGCGCATTCCGGCGGAGCTGGTGTTGCTGGCCATGGGCTTCACCCAGCCGCAGACCAATACCTTCGTCGAGCAGCTTGGGCTGGAACTGGAGCGCAACCGCTTTGGCCAAGGTATCAAGGGCGACGCGCAATACCGCACCAACAAGCCCGGCTGGTTTGTCGCGGGAGATGCCCGCCGGGGCCAGAGCCTAGTTGTGTGGGCGATATCCGAAGGCCGCGAAGCCGCCCGCCAGGTAGACATCCACCTGATGGGCCACAGCAACCTGCGCGGCAAAGACACCGAGGGCTACGACACCCTCGCCCCGGAGTACCTGCACGTATAGGGATGGGCGGCAAAGAGCATAAAGAATCTCGAAGGGCACAAAGGAAACCACTTTGTGCCCTTCGTTCTATTGAAACGCAGGGATATGCAAACGGGGTTGGATTTCTCCCTGATTGTGGATAAGCTATGGGTATGAGCATTACTGAAATAAAGACCGCCATTGAGGGGCTATCCGAAGAGGAGCGCTGCGAACTCAGCGCATGGTTCCTCAACTTGCCCATGGACGACTGGGATCGCCAGATGCAGCAGGATGCCAAGCCGGGTGGCAAGCTACACCAGCTTGCGCGTGAAGCGGCGGAAGAATACCGTCGTGGCGAATGCCGCCCTTTTACGTGAAAAGCGTCACAACTTCCCGTTTCTGGGCTTCGTACAACATGCTTCCCCCATCGGTCCGCGAGTTGGCCGCCAAGAATTATGAGCTATGGTGTA
Source organism: Candidatus Hydrogenedentales bacterium (assembly GCA_044359155.1). Classification (GTDB taxonomy): domain Bacteria; phylum Hydrogenedentota; class Hydrogenedentia; order Hydrogenedentales; family JAEUWI01; genus WGMK01. The sequence goes on from JBIKMR010000266.1 coordinate 3,542, forward strand.
ACGACCCTCGCCACCCATCCCTGCACTTCAAGCCAATTGGTGATGGTGTCTGGTCCGTTCGGGTGGGGGCACACTACCGGGCAGTGGGACAGTTCCAAGACCGGAAAATATTTGTCTGGTATTGGATTGGAACCCACGACGAGTACGACAGGTTTTAACCTATTGCATTAGAAACAGGGAAACCCGATTGACCTTGCATGATTCCCCGCTAGATTCCCCTACCCGGTGTGCGGCCATATACTCCCTTCGTCCCCCGGATATTGAGGGCAGCATCAATGTGAAGGAAGCGCGGTTTCTTCATGGGCTGCTCGTGTCGCGTGCGCCGGGGCGGGTGGCGGAGATTGGCACCTGCTCGGGATTATCCACGGCGGTGATGGCGGATGCCTTGCTCGTGTTGAATGGCGCAGACGGGGGGAGCAGGCGGGTCTTTTCTTATGACCTGATGGAGCGGCTGTACTTCGACGCCAGCCGAGTCGTGGGGTTCTTTCTAGGGCTGATGCCGCAGCCTGTGCAGGACTTGGTTACCCTCCGCACCGGCTGCACGGCCTTGAACGTGGGGGAGGACTTCACGGCGGGTTCGCTCGAGTTCTTGATGATTGATGCAAACCACGCCCACCCGTGGCCCTGTCTCGATTTGCTGGCGTGCCTGCCGTTGCTGGCGGATGACGCCACGGTCTGCCTGCACGACATCAACCTGCCGCTCATCCACCCAAGCCACGCTGTCCACGGGGCCAAGCTCGCCTTCGATGCCTTGTCGCTGGAGAAGGAATTCTGCGAACCCACTGGCGGCGTGCGAAACATGGGCGCGGTACGCCTTGCAGGCAGGCGAGACGCCGTGCGTGCAGAGCTGCTCGCCTGCATTCGGGAGCACGACTGGGAAACTCGGGTGGACAAGAAGTGGCTGGAATCCGCTTCGTTCCTCGATGCTCTTCGGGATAGCTGGACCGCTGCCGAGCGTCGCCTGAAGACGGGCCTCCTGCAGAAAATTCTGTCGCGAGCAACACGCCTGTTCGGTAAGGGAAGATAGGTACAGATAAAAAAAGCGCGCCGGGAATCGAAGACTCCCAGCGCGCTTGATAAGTAACTGTAAATTACTCGGCCTTGGATACCTTGACCTCTTCGGCCTTGGCAGTCTCTTCGGCCTTGACGGCTTCCTTGGACGCGGGGCAGGTGCCTTCAGCCTTGGCTTCCTTATCCTTAGTGCAGGCAGCACCTTCAGCCTTGGCAGCCTTCGTTGCCGGGCATTCGAATCCCTCGGCCTTGGCGGCCTTGTCCGTCGTGGAAGCGGCGCCTTCGGCCTTGGCAGCCTTCTCCTTGGCGCAGCACTTGCCTTCAGGCTTGGCTTCTTCCGCACCCGTGGCTGCATTCAAGTAATACTGGCCAATCACCGTGGGGTTAAAGCTGCCCGCCAGCGCGCTCGACGTGGCAAACGCAGCCACCAGCAGCATCAGCGTGGTGAACACCAGCCAGCCCTGGCTGCGGCTGCGCGTGGTTTCAGCTGCGGGGGTCTCGGTCTGTTCCGTCTCGTTGATTTCGTGGTTCATTGCTCTTCTCTCCCTGTTACTCATGTTGGGTAAAGCACGGCGGACAAAGCCCGCACTTCCAGTGTATTCACATCCAACGCCCATTAATGTCAGGTTCCATTCAGCACGTTGAACTTCTGCACATAGTAGCATGGGCAACCGGCCCCGGCAAGTGGGGCACTTCGCTCGCGCGTGCGCTTCCCTGAGTGGTAGTATCTGGTTTCGCTTCCCGTGGATTCAGCGGGCGAGCAATTGGAGTCGATATCACCATGTCCCCTTTGATGATTGAATTCTTTCGCACCCTTGGCCTGGCGCTGGGTGGGTTAATTGCCGTGGTGCTTGGTGTGGCGGTGGCGGTGCTGGTGTTCAAACGGCTGCTGCGGCTGTTGCCGCCGATATTGGCCAAGCTCATTACCTTCGCACTGAAGCTTGGCGTGGTGGCGGCCTTGTTCACGTTGATATTCGATCCGGCGTTCTATGGCCTGCCCGAAGACACCTTCGGTGGCATCACCCCGCAGCAATTGTGGGAGGAACTGAAGAAGCTGGACCTTGCCCATGCCGCGCCGTGGTTTGCGTTTGCGGCGGTGGCCAAGCTGTGTGGCATCTTTGCGGGTATCATCCGGTGGCGCATCCTGCTGCGGGGGCAGGGCGTGCATATTCCCTTCTGGTACCTGGTGGTCTGTTGGTTCTGGGGGCGCGCCATTGGCACCTTTCTCCCCGGCACCCTCGGACTCGACGGCTACCGGCTGGTCGAGTCTTCGCGTTACACCGGCGAGGTAGTAAAATGTACCACGGTCATCTTCGTGGAGAAGCTGACCGGCTTCATTGCGCTGTTCACGCTGGTGTTCTTCACGCTGCCGCTGGCGCAGCATGTGCTGGGCGGGAAGATCAACATGGTAGTGATGGGGGTGGTGCTGGCAATTCTAGCTGGGTTTATCCTCGTAAGCCTTTTGCTGCTGTTGCAACC
>JBIKMR010000236.1:0-7054 GCA_044359155.1 Candidatus Hydrogenedentales bacterium
AACCCTGGACCCCGGCGGACTGCCTGGCCTTTGGCAAGCTGATGGGCTTCACCTTTTCCGGGCGCGACCTGGAGCAGGAGCCGCTGCTGGCAATGATGCAGAAAAAGTTCAGCGCGGCACAGATGGCGGCTTGGGACCAGCAGTATCCGTGGGGAGACCACCCCACGACGGTGGCGCTGGAGGACATGCCGGAACTTACGGGCACCTCCCCCACGCCCGATGCCGCCCCGGCGGCAGCCAGCGGAACGCCCGCGCCGGTTAGCTCGGTGATGGATGCCCTACCCCTTGGTTTGCCGGGCGTGGCAGGCGTGGACGCGAGCAACGCGTGGGCAGTGTCTGGCGCTCGCACGGAATCGGGCAAGCCGCTCTTTGCCAGCGACCCGCACCAGGGAATTGAGATTCCCAACATGTGGTACGAGATTGGCCTGCATTGCCCGCCGGACATGAACCGCGACGCGCTGGACCTGTATGGCTTTGCCGCGCCGATGCTGCCCTTTGTGCAGGCGGGGCACAACAACCGCATCTGCTGGGGCCTCACCAACGTGAGCGGCAGCGACGCGCTGGACCTCTTCGAGCTACGCATCAACCCGGACAATCCCTTGCAGTATGAATGGGACGGCGCATGGCGCGATATGGACACGCGGCAGGAAACCATCGCCGTGCGCGGCGGCGAGCCCATGGTGATTGATATACGCCTTTGTCACTTGGGGCCAGTGATTCCCGAGGCGCTGCTGAAGGAAGGCGATAAGGGCAAGGCCTATGCTATCCACTGGGAAGGCCTCAACGAGGGCACCATCCAGCGGGCGGGAATCGAACTGGTTTTTGCGCGCAACTTTGCGGAGTTCCGCGAAGCCCTGCGCTGGTGGGATTACCCGGCGGCAAACATTCCCTATGCCGATGTGGATGGCAATATTGGCTTTCAGCAGGCGGGCAAGTTTCCCTATGGGCCGGGGCGCGGTGCCATTGTCGGTCCCATGCCGGGGTATTCCTCCACCCATCAATGGGAAGGCTTCATCGACTACAACCTTCTGCCGCATGTGTTGAACCCGGCCAGTGGGCTGGTGGTGGCAGCAAACAACCCAGCGGCGCCAGCCGAATACGTGGCCTATGTCACCGAGAAAATCGGCACGGGCTCGGTAGGAGACACTTCGCCGCATCCGTATATGGGCTACCGCGCGAAGCGGATTACCGAACTGCTGGATGCAACGCCCAAACACAGCGTGGCTACCTTCCAATCCATACAGCAAGACGTGACCACGGCGGAAGTGATGGGCGTAATCCGCACGGGTTTCGCGCGCGCGGGCGTGGCGGATGGCGAGGCCGCCAACCTGCTCAAGGCGTGGGACGGAAACTTTGCAGCGGACAGCGCGGGTGCCTTGCTGGGCGGACTGTTCCTCGAACGGCTGGCGGAGAATGTGTTTGGCGACGAGCTGGCGGGAATCAGGGAACCGTATTGGGATATGAACCTGCTGCGCGTTTTCGAGTTGATGGTGGTACGCGTGGACAAGGCTCCCTTCTGGGACGACGTGACCACGGAGCCTATCGAGACGGCAGCCGAGGTTTTACAAAAAACGATTGACCAGGCCTATGCCGAGGCGAAGAGCCGCTTCGGGGAAGACCCCGCCCAGTGGAAATGGGGCGCGCTGCACCAGGCCAACTTCCGCAATGGCTTCCTTGGCAAGAGTGGCGCGGCGGATATTGAGGCGCTGGTGAACCGCACCGGCCTGCCAGCACCGGGGGCATTTGGCACGGTGAACGTGGCCCGCTGGGAGGAGAAGGACTCGGTGCTGGAGCTGAAGCACATACCGGCGTATCGACGCGTGATTGACCTGAGCGACTTCAGCAAGAGCGTGGCCGTGAACAGCACCGGCCAGAGCGGACACCCCCGCAGCGAACACTACGACGACCAGCTTCCCTTATGGCTGAAAGGCGAGTATCGCCCTATATTGTGGACCCGCGAACAGGTCGAGGCAGGTTACGCCAGCAAGCTCACCCTGAAGCCCTAATCGCGCCGTTGCAGGGCGGGCTGATTAATTGCTATTATCCCTCTCCCAGCCCTACGGAGAGGTGACCGAGTGGCTGAAGGTGGCGCCCTGCTAAGGCGTTGTGCGGCTTTAAACCGTACCCAGGGTTCAAATCCCTGCCTCTCCGCCATTCGCTGAATTTAGCGCGCGCAACGAAATCTTGTTGCGCGCGCTTTCTGATTGATTGCCTATTTGTGTTTGGCTTGCTTCAACAGGGGGTGACTGGTGGCAGGGGCTGCGGGCAGCGATACACCTGAGTCGGGCACAAGGCTTTGGAGAAAGAATGCCGCAAGGAACCCATCCACAGAATCGAGTGCTTCGTGCGCGGGCGTGGTGCCGCGTTGGTGGGGAACCAGCTTGTCCATGAAGGGTGATAGGAGCGGGACGATGGTGAAGTCGCCGTGGCGAGAGCCGTCAAGGTAGAGGTCGTACTTGGGTTCGCCAAAAGTGTCGAGGAACTGGTGAAGCATATCGCGGTCCACGGTGCGTGTGTCGTGCCAGTCTTGCGAGCGGATGGACGCCACGGGGATGGGGCGCGGCAGCGCACGGAACTCCTGCGACACGGGTTCGCCCCAGATATCCAGGCCCGCGATGGCCTTGATGCGCTCGTCAGACTTGGCTAGCTCGACCGCCGCGCCGCCACCCGTCGAGTGGCCGAACACGCCGATACGGGCAAGGTCGATGCGGCCCTTGAGGGGCGAGGCTTCTTCGCCAGAGTCGAGACGCGGCAAGGTGTTCAATAGAAAGCGCAGGTCACCCACGTAGGAATCCACCAGCTTCTCGATTCCCGTCTGCCGCTCGGGGTCGTTCTTCTCCGGCATGGCCTTGGGGTTGTTCAACAACACCTTGCCATCGGGAAACACCGTGCCTGCGGAACCGTAGGTGTGGTCAGGCGCGATGACGATGAACCCGGCAGCGGCGATGCGTTCGCATTCGGACGCCGCAATGGTGCGGAAGCCTGTCCACCCGTGGCTGTACAACACCACCGGCAGGCGCTTCTCGGCAGGGCCTTCGGGCGCGGCGTCGGTGTAGGCGTTGGACTCTACATAGTCGAGGTGTTCGAGCAGGAAGGTGGGCAGTCCCTCGCCCTTGGCCAGCTCGCTGCCAATGGCAGAAATCTCGCGCGACCACGGAGCCGGTGCCTTGCCTGCCACACTGGCGGCATCGGCGGGATACCAAACCTGCACCATGAACTGGCGCGGCCCACCGGGCGTTGCCGCGTAGGATTCCTCCCTCGAGGTATCCGTGAGGAACAGGTTAAACGTGCCCAGCGGCTTGGCCACGGCAGGCAGGCGAAACACGGGCAGCGCAGAAGACAGGAAGCCTCCCGCCAGCACGAGCAAAAGGGTAAGCGCGAAACCTCCCCACCGCCCCAACGCCGGGCGCGGCCCCGAGTTGAGCAGCGAAGCCACCGCCAAAATCAGCGCACCCAGGTAGAGCGGATACATCTGCCAGCGCAAACCCTCGGCAGCCGCATGGCCCGCAAACGCCAACAGGAACAACACCGGCCAAGCCACCCGCAACACCACCCCACGCTTTGGCGCGTTCACCGCAAACAGATAGAGCGAGCCCGTAAGGCAGACAATGAACAGACCCATTTCAAAAGGACGCATGGTGGTTTTCTCCCGGAGGCTGTATTACGCACTGGGAAGCAGGACGGGATCAAGCGGGGTGAATGAGGGCAGGCTGCATAAGCTTACTACGATCGAGATATTCACTTTCCCAGCGTGTCCACCCCCGCGTTGCTTTGGCGGGCTTGGTGCGCCACTATAGCGGCAACGTGCGCCAATCTAAACGGGAGGGTCTGGATATGCGAACTGGGTTGCGTTTTTTCTGTGGGCTGACGGCTGTTGCCGGCATGGCGTGGGCGGGGCCAGCGGGGGCGGCGGTCACGCTGCCGAGCATCTTCGGCGATCACATGGTGCTGCAACAGGGGGAAACCGTTCCGGTGTGGGGCTGGGCGGAACAGGGCGAGGCGGTCACCGTCACGCTGGGCAAGCAGACGGCGGAAGCCGTGACGGGCGAGGACGGCACATGGCGCGTGGACCTGCGCCGCATGAAGGCGGGCGGCCCGTATGAACTGACCGTAGCCGGCAAGGACACCACGCGCACCATCACCGACGTGCTGGTGGGCGAGGTGTGGGTGGGGTCGGGACAGTCCAACATGGGCTGGCCGGTCAACGCGACCGACAACGCCGAGGCGGAAATCGCGGGGGCAAACTTCCCGCAGATTCGCCTGTTCAGCGTGGAGCTGAAGGTGGCCACGGAACCGCAGGACAATTGCGTTGGCAGTTGGGTGGTCTGCACGCCCGAGACTGTGCCCGGCTTTTCCGCCGTGCTCTATTACTTCGGGCGCGAATTGCACCAGCAACTGGCGTTGCCCTTGGGGCTCATCAACACGTCGTGGGGCGGCACGCCCGCCGAGGCATGGGCCACGCGCGAATCCATGGAAGCCGACCCCAGCCTGAAGTACCTCGTAGAGATGTGGGACCAGAAGGTTGCGGATTATCCGGCAGCGAAGGAAGCCTATGACAAGGCGCTGGCCGAATGGCAAGTTGCCGCAGACGCGGCCAAGGCGGCAGGGCAGGAAGCCCCTGCAAAACCCACGGAGCCTCAGGGCCCTACCTCCTCGTGGTTGGCAGCTGGGCTATACAACCAGATGATTGCGCCCATCACCCCATTCGCCATACAGGGGGCGATCTGGTACCAAGGGGAATCGAACGCCGGGCGCGCGTATGAATACCGCACGCTGTTCCCCACGATGATCAACTCGTGGCGCGGGGATTGGGAACAGGGCGACTTCCCCTTCTACTTTGTACAGTTGGCGAACTTCATGGAGCGGAAGGCAGAACCGGGTGATTCGGCCTGGGCGGAATTGCGCGAGGCGCAGACGATGACGCTGTCCCTGCCCAACACAGGCATGGCCACTATCATCGACATTGGCGATGCCGCCGACATCCACCCGCAGAACAAACAGGACGTGGGCAAGCGGCTGGCGCTGAATGCGCTTGCAAAGGACTATGGAAAAGGCGTGGCCTATTCCGGCCCGATGTATGCATCGCACTCCGTGGATGGCAACACCGTGAAGCTGCGCTTCGACCACACCAACGGCGGGCTAGTGGCAAAGGGCGACAAGCTCGTCGGATTCTCGGTGGCCGGTGAGGACAAGAAGTTCGTCTGGGCCGATGCCATCATCAAGGGCAAGAGCATCCTCGTATCCTCGCCCGACGTGCCCAACCCCGTTGCCGTGCGCTATGGCTGGGCAGACAACCCGGACGCCACACTCTACAACGGCGCAGGCCTACCCGCCGTCCCCTTCCGCACGGATACCTGGCCCGGCATAACCGATCCCAAGAAGTAGCCAAGGCCGCTTAAAGCGAATCTGAACTCAATCCCCTCGCTGGCACCCACCAGCGGGGGGATTGCTTTGTCCGCCCTGTGCCTGCTTGCACCACCCCTACCCAAAGCCACACACTAACGCCGGGCTGAAATTGGATTGCAGGGAGGGTTCTTTTCATGTCTGGATTCATGCGTCATATAGCTGTGCTTGCGGCCTTCGGGTTGCTGTCGGCATGCAGCGCACCCGCCCCGGCGCCTGTTGCCACGGAAGCGCCTGCCGCTGCGGGAAAGCCCGTAGTGGCTCTCATCATGAAGTCGCTCGCGAATGAATTTTTCAAGACGATGGAAGACGGGGCGCGGGCGCACCAAGGTGCGAACCCGGACATGTACGAACTGATCGCCAATGGCATCAAGGACGAGTTGGACGTGGCGGCGCAGATTGCGCTGGTCGAGCAGATGGTGGCGCGCAAGGTGTCCGCCATTGTGCTGGCCCCGGCGGATTCGAAGGCACTTGGGCCGGTATGCAAGAAGGCGATGGACGCGGGCGTGGTGGTGGTGAATATTGACAACCGATTGGACCCCGACGTGTTGAAGGACCAGGGGGTGAGCATTCCCTTTGTGGGGCCAGACAACCGCAAGGGCGCGAAACTGGCGGGGGATTACGTGGCCAGCAAGCTACAAGCGGGCGACGCGGTGGCAATCATCGAGGGCATCCCGGCGGCGTACAACGGCATCCAGCGGAAGCTGGGCTTGGACGAGGCGGTGGCTGCGGCGAAGCTGAACGTGGTGGCATCGCAATCGGGCTATTGGGAAATGGACAAGGCCAACCAGTTGGTGTCCGCCTTGCTCACCGAACACCCGCAGTTGAAGGCGGTGCTCTGCGCGAACGACAGCATGGCGCTGGGAGCGGCGGCAGCCACGCGCGCTGCGGGCAAGCCGGGGCAGATTCTGGTCAGCGGGTTCGACGGCATCGGCGCGGTGCGCGACCTGATAAAGCAGGGCGAGGTGCTCTGCACCATCGAGCAATTCGCCGACCGGCAGGCTGTCTATGGCATCGAATATGCGCTGGACATGATCAGCAAGGGCGGCACCCCGGCGGATCAAGAAACGCCGATTGAACTGGTCACATCGGACTCGGCGAAGTAGCCGCGCGCGCATGGGCAACGCATTCGCCACGCGGCTCCGCCAATCGGTGGCGGGCTACCTGGGCACCGGGCTGGCTCTGGTGCTGCTGGTGCTTTTCTTCAGCCTGACTACGGACAACTTCTTCTCAGCGGACACCTTCCGCAACATCGCCAACCAGTCTCCCGCCATCACCGTCATCGCCGTGGGCATGACGTTTGTGCTACTACTCGGCGGCATCGATCTTTCCGTCGGCTCGGTCATGGGACTCTGCGGCGCAATACTCGGCGTGGTGCTGATGCAGGGTTTCCCTTTCGCGCTGCCGCTTTCCATTCTGTTGTGCATTGCGGCGGGGCTGGCCTGCGGGTTGGCCAACGGCTTGGTCACCGTGCGGTGGAGCCTGCCCTCGTTCATCGTGACGCTGGGCATGTTGGAGATTGCACGCGGCGCGGCCTACCTCGTCACCGATTCGCAGACCCAATACATAGGGCAGTCGATTGGCCGCTTGGCCGATGCGGGAGTGCTGGGGCTTTCGCTGCCATTCTGGGTGGCCTTGGCTGCGGTGGCTG
>JBIKMR010000237.1:0-7032 GCA_044359155.1 Candidatus Hydrogenedentales bacterium
AGGCGTCGAATGGGGTTTCGGTATACAGGGTAGCGGCGGTGAATGTCGGGGTCGCGCACGATCTGGTGGAGGCGGAACAGGCCAACGCCCTTGCGGAAATGTCGTTCGAGTTCGCTGTCGAAGGAGGAGGCGTAGCCGATGTAGGCGATGGCTTGGGGGAGGTAGATTCCTTGTACACCTTGGGCCGCGAGGCGGCGTGCTAGCTCGGCGTCGGCGAACTGGGGACTGACAAAAGTCTCGTCGAAGCCACCGATTTGGACGAGCGCAGCACGGCTGAGGGCGAGATTATTTCGGCGCCAATCGAGAAAAGGTAGGGTACCTTCGTCGTTTCCAAGGCTACGTGCACCGCTCATAAACCAAGCTGTGAGGGCGTGTCGCTCGAGTTGGGGATGTGGATGGAGTGCGCCGATGGTGCAAATTTGGCCGTGCATGCGCGCTTGCGCGGCGATATGGTGCTCCACCCAATGGGGGCTGGGAAGCAGATCTTCGTCTAACAGGAGGATAGTTTTGCCGCGTGATGCGCGTATCCCCTCGTTTATTGCGGTGGTGAGGGAAGCTCTGCTGGCCGAAATAATGCGGGTGGGAACGGGGGAGCCTTCGGCACTGTGGCGTGCGGCGTCTTCCAGGGCGGGTGAAAAGGGCGGAGTAACTAGGATGATCTCGGTGCTGGATGCGGGATGCGTTTGGCGTTCAAGGTGGGCCATCAGCGTGGGGATGCGCTCGGCGTCGCCTTCGAGCGCCACGATAATCGATGCATCCGGATGGGTGACATCAGCCGTCATGCGGTTCTCCCTATCCCCGTGTATAGAGGATACGGTCGCAGGGACTCGGTTGCAAGCGATTTCAGCGGAATGTGCGGAAAGGGTTAGAGGTTGGTTGCCGCGTATGTGACGGCGTTGCGGAAGAGGGCGAGGCCTTGGCCTTCTTCGGGCAGATCGTCGCGGGTCCAACGGGGATGGTTGGTGCGGTCGAGGAAGGCCTCGGGGTGGGGCATGAGCCCAAAGACCCGACCCGTGGGGTCGCATATGCCTGCGACATCGCCCGTGGCACCGTTGGGATTGTAGGGGAATTCGCCGTTAGCGGGAGCACCATCGGGCTTGATGTATCGCAGCGCGACCAGTCCCTCGTTGGCGAAAGTGGCTAGCTGGGCTTCGTCTCGGGGGATGAACTTGCCTTCGCCGTGGCGGACGGGGACTTCGAGCTGGTCGATCCCCTTTAGCCAGACGCACTTGGTGTTTGGTGCCACGGCGAGGTGGACCCAACGGTTTTCATAGCGGTTGGTATCGTTGTGGGTTACGGTCACTTCCTGCTTCAACCCGCCGCTGGTGCGGGGGAGCAGGCCCATTTTAACGAGCACCTGAAAGCCATTGCATATACCGATGACCAGCTTGCCACTGTCGACGAAGCGCTCGATGGCGTCTCCAAGACGGTAGCGCAAACGGTTGGCGAAGATGCGCCCCGAGGCGATGTCGTCTCCAAAGGAGAAGCCGCCGGGGACGGCAAGGATGTGGTGTGCTTCGAGCAGGGCAGGGTCGGCGATGAGGTCGTTGAGGTGGACCTGGCGCACGGTGGCCCCGGCACGGGCGAAGGCGCGGTCGGTTTCTTCGTTGCAGTTGATGCCGAATCCGGTGATGACGAGGGCGTTGGGCATGATTGATAGGGTCTCGTGTCAGCTGCGCTTCAGGTTGTGCTCTGCCCGCATCACTTCACGCTCTGGCATTATGTACGCGGATGTGATGGCGGCCCTAGTATACCAGAGGATGGATAAGTCTTTTATGTCTCTGCCCCAGATCAGCCCAGCTTGGTTGAGTCAGCAACGCTGGAGAGCTTCCAGGTCTTGTACTTCTTAAGGTCCAGCTCGATGAGGTTCAGGCAGGCGATGAAGACGGCGATGTCGTCTATCTGGCCGACGATGGGCAGCATGTCTGGAATGAGGTCGAAGGGATTGAGTACGTAGAGCAGGGCGGCGACGATGGCGGAGATGCTCCAGAAGGGGAGGGTGCGGTAGGTGCCCGCCCAGTAATCCTTGAGCACGGCAAGGAAAAGTTTGGAGTCCTCGATGTAGCGCCCCAGCGGACCGCTGGATTTGAAGCGGTCGCGTATCTCGGCCTCGCGCTGGATGACGCGCTCGACATCCTGCGGGCTAACCTTGCGGGATTCGGCCTCAAGGGCGGCGGCGGCTTTGGATTCGAGGTCGGGAGGGATGGGGGTATCGCTCATTTTATGAATTCCTTACCAACGCAACGGAGCCTGCCATGCCTGCTTAAGTTCGCCGATACCCGCTTCGATCCAAGTCTCGCGCCCACGCCCCACTTTTAGGACCCCGTCTGCCCGCACTTTGCCGAGCAGGTAAACGGGGCGGCCAGCCATCTGGGCCTCGAAGGCGGGTTGATTTTCTGGGCGGATGGTAACCACGAAGCGGCTGGCGGATTCGCTGAAGAGGGTTTCTTCGGGGGTGAGTTCGGAAAAGCTGCAATCCACGTCGAGTCCGAATCCCCCGGCGAAGGCGGTTTCTGCTAGGGCGGCGGCGAGGCCGCCGTCGGAGAGGTCGTGGCAGGAGGCGACGAGGCCGCGTTCGATGGCGAGGTTGAGGCGTTCGTAGAGGGGGCGGGCAAGGCGGGGGCGCACGACGGGGACCTTTCCCCCACTCTGGCCAAGCAAGGCGGCGTACTCGCTACCGCCGAGTTCGGCGTGGGTATCTCCGAGCAGGTAGAGCAAGTCGCCGGGGCGCTTCACGTCCATGCTGACACACTTGGCCACGTCGTCGAGGATAGCGGCGGCGGTGAAGAGGACGGTGGGCGGGATAGAAATCTTGGTGCCGCCGATCTTGTAGTCGTTCTTCATGCTGTCTTTGCCGCTGATAAGGGGGATGTCGTAGGCGACGCAGGTGTCGTAGAGGGCCTCGCAGGTGCGGACCAGCTGTGCCAGCTTGTGGCGACCGTCGGGGGTTTTGTCGCTCTCGACGGGGTCGGGCCAGCAGAAGTTGTCGAGCCCAGCGATGGTGCCAATGCGCGCGCCCACGGCCACGACATTACGCACGGCCTCGTCCACGGCGTTTGCCATCATCTCATAACAATCGAGGTCGCTGTATTTGGGGCAGATGCCGCAGCCAATGGCCACGCCCTTCTTCGAATCGGGCACGGGACGCATGACGCCCGCATTTCCGGGGCCATCGTTGGCAGCGCCTTGGAACTGCTTGAGCACGCTGGTGCCTTGCACTTCGTGGTCGTACATGCGCACGAAGGATTCTTTGGAGCAGACGTTGAGGGAGGAGAGGACGGACTTGAGGCTATCGGTTAAGTTGGAGCCTTGGCCCGAAGGTGATTTTGGATTTTCGATTCTGGATTTTGGATTCGAAGAATCGGGGAGCAGCTGTGCCTTTAGCTTCATTCTTGGCACGCCGTTGTGGAGGAAGTTCATGGAGAGGGAGCCGATAAGCTTGCCTTCGTAGAAGCAATCAATACGGCCCGAGTTTGTGAAGGTTCCGAGGGCGGTGGACTCCACTTCGCGGCGTTCAGACAAGGCGAGGAAGGCCTCTAGTTTTTCGGGCGCAACGGCGAGGCTCATGCGTTCCTGCGCTTCACTGAGGAAGATTTCCCACGGGGCAAGGCCGGGGTATTTCAGCGGGGCACGGTCGAGGTGTATCTCGACACCGCCCGGGTCGCGGCCCATTTCGCCGAGGCTGGAGGACAGGCCCCCCGCGCCGTTGTCGGTAATGCAAGTGAAGAGCCCGAGGTCGCGTGCCTCGATAATGAAGTCCGCCATTTTCTTTTGGGTGATGGGCGCGCCAATCTGGACCGCGGTTGCGGGCGAACCTTCATGGAGTTCTTCGCTGGAGAAGGTGGCGCCGTGGATGCCGTCCTTGCCTATCCTCCCCCCCACCATCACGATGATATCTCCGGGGCGCGCTGCCTTTTCATGCGAGGGCTTTCCCGCCACGGTGGACGGGATGATGCCGCCGGTGCCACAGAACACAAGCGGCTTGCCGAGGAAGCGCTCGTGAAACACGATGGCCCCGTTCAGGTTAGGGATGCCGCTCTCGTTGCCGCCATCCTTCACGCCGCGATGCACCCCGCGCAGCACACGGCGCGGATGCAGCAAGCGCTCGGGAATATCCCCCTCGAAGAAGGGGGACGCGAAGCAGAACACGTCCGTGTTGAACAAGCACTTGCAGCCCATGCCTGCACCGAGGATGTCGCGGTTCACGCCGACGATGCCCGTCATCGCACCGCCGTAGGGGTCCAGTGCGGAGGGGCTATTGTGTGTTTCCGCCTTCAGGGCAAACAGGTGGTTCTCGTCAAAGGTGATGAGGCCCGCGTTGTCGTGGAACACGCTCACCAGCCAGTCCACCCGCTGCGACACCACATCGGTGGTGGCTTTCACATAGGACTTGAACAAGCCATCGATGCTCTTGGTCTCGCCCTTGGCGTTGGTGTATTCAATCTCCGCCGCGAATATCTTGTGCTTACAGTGCTCGCTCCAGGTCTGGGCGATGATCTCGAGTTCGATGTCGGTGGGGACAATCGGCAGGCCGAGGGCGACGCGGGCGGCCTGCGTCTGCGGGTCGGCATAGTGATCGCGTATCGCCTGCATTTCGCGCAGCTCGAGGGCGAAGGTGTTGTCTTGGCTCAGGCGCATGAGCGCGGCATCGTCCAGTTCGAGCGACACTTCTTTCACGCTGACATTGCTGCGCTCGGTGACAATGGGGAGCGGGAGCAAGGCCGGGCTGGAGACAGCGCGAAGTTCTTCCTTCGACAGTACCACCCACTGCTCGATGAGGTCGTTGGCCAAGGAGCCTTTGGTGAGGGCTATCGCCTGCTCGCGTGTGATGCCGGAAACGGCGTAGACCCAGCTGGTGTAAACCGCCTCGCCCTCGGCCAAGGGGCGACCCAAGGTATCGGACACGCCCTCGGCAGCGCTGTGGCCAACGTTGTCGGTAACGCCGGGGCGGAAGCCCACCTCGATCAGGAAGTCGAAATCACAGGCGATGTTGGCATTCGATGCAGAGGCTTCGATGATGGGGTCGGTAAACAATTCCACGCGCACACGCTCAAGCTCTTCATCAGACAGGGCCGCGTCGATAGTGTAGACCCGGATGACGCGAATAGCGGAGGCCTCAATGTGGAGGTCTTCAATAAGGCGCTTGCGCAGGGATTCCCCGGCGGGGTCAGGCCGGTGCGGGGCAATGGCAACTTCAATGCGATGCGGCATGGGGGTTCCTTTGGAATGGGACGGATGGGACCGATAGGACGGATGGGTAAGGCAAGGTTTCAGATGGCATGTAGAATCTGCTTCTCATGTTTCCGAATCGTCCCATCGGTCGCATCTGTCCCATAAAAACGCGCTAGGCGTAAGTCACTTCTCCGGTATAGCCAACGCCTTCACCGGCAACTACGGTGCCGATGTGCCATGCGTGGCGCCCTGCGAGGCCGACGGTCTCTATGGCGCGCTCTGCCTGTGCAGCGGGGACCACGAAGAGGTAGCCCGCGCCCATGTTGAAGGTGCGGAGCATTTCGCTTTCGATCACGCCGCCTCGCTCGGAGAGGAAGCGGAATAGGGGGCCGGGCTGCCAGCTTGCAAGGTTCACTTCAGCACCGAGACCATCGGGCAGGCAGCGGGGCAGGTTATCGGTGATGCCGCCACCGGTGATGTGGGCCATGCCTTTCACGTCTACCACCGCCATGACGATTTGCATGAGCTTGGCGTAGGATTCGTGCGGCTCCATCAGTACCTCGGCGACAGTCTTACCGTCAATGCCGGGAAAGGGATCATGCACGTCAAGTCCAGCCACCTCGAAGGTGATCTTGCGGGCGAGGCTGTATCCATTGGTATGCAAGCCAGAACTGGGCAGGCCGATGATGGCGTCGCCCGCCTCAATGCGGGTGCCGTCCACAATCTTCTTCCGGTCCACGATTCCCACGATGGTGCCGGCGATGTCGTATTCGCCGGGGGCGTACATGTCGGGCATCTCGGCGGTCTCACCGCCGATGAGAGCGCAGTCTGCATAGCGGCAGCCGGTGGCAATGCCGCTGACAATGGAGACCACGACTTCGGGATCGAGCTTGCCCACGGCCAGATAGTCGAGGAAGAAGAGGGGCTTGGCCCCTTGCACCAGGATGTCGTTCACGCAGTGGGAAACAATGTCGATACCCACGGTGTCGTGCTTGCCGGTCATAAAGGCCAGCTTGAGCTTGGTCCCCACGCCGTCCACACTGGAGACTAAGACAGGCTCTTCGAGCTTCTGGGAGCCGAGGGAATACATCGCACCGAAGCTTCCAATGTCCTGCAGCACGTTGTCGTTGAAGGTGCGGCGGATGCTTTCCTTCATGCCGGAAAGCGCTGCGGTGGCCGCGTCGATATCGACGCCCGCGTCGCGGTAGCTCAGGCTCGGGGTGGGCTCGGCCATACGATGTCCTTTTAAGAATAACCACGAAATCGGAAGAAAGGGACCACGGGAACGAATGCGCCCAGAGGCTTCACGGAAGCGCAATTGTAACCGCCCGTTAAGGCTCTGGCAAAATACCTGCCATCCGCCGCGCCTTGGCGCGCTATCCGCCGTGACTTTCCTCAGGAGTTTCCCCATGTCCCAGCCAGACTTGAAGCAGATGTACCGCACCCGCACCGAGGGGGATTTCCCGGAGGGATTCGCCCTGTTTGGCGCGAACTATGAGAAGGTGGAGAACCTGCGCTATGGCACCAACCCCCACCAGCCCGCGGCCTTTTACCGCCCTACGGACGGCGCGGGCCTAGTGCTTGGGCGCTACCAACTGCTGAAGAATGGCAAGTCGGGCCTATCGCAGACCAATCTGGAAGACATGCAGCACGCGGTGGGGATCCTTAAATTTTTGGCCGAACCCGCCTGCGCGGTGATGAAGCACTGCAATCCTTCGGGCGTGGCGGTGGCGCGGCCCGGCCACACCTTGCGCATGGTATACGAACGCGCGCGCGATGCGGACGCGCAGGCAGCCTTCGGCGGCGTGGTGGTGTTCAACACCGAATTGGACGCCGACACGGCGGACGCGATCATGCAGA
>JBIKMR010000031.1:0-23282 GCA_044359155.1 Candidatus Hydrogenedentales bacterium
CCGCAACCGCCGCCGAGACGGACCAGTACATGACGTGGACCGTCGAGCTGGAGGATTCCGGCAACGAGCTAAATCAATACCTTAACGACGAGGCTGCGCGCTTTGTCGAGATTCGCAACAAGCGCACGCGCCCCACGGAGACCAACGAGGACATGGCGTTGGGCTTCTATGCCTACCTCTTCGAGGGGCTGCACAAGTCCCGCGTGCGCAGTTACCTTGCCGAGTCCGAAGAGGTGGACCGCTTTCCCTGCGACAGCCTGTCCTCGTGGGAATACCAGCGCAGCAGCATCTACCGCGAGCTGTCCTTTCCCTTCATCCTGCCGCTGTCGCGCACCGTGCGGCTGGGCGAGGTCTATCTCGGTATCGACAAAGTGGGGCACTTCTTCGGCTTTGGCCGACGCTATTGCAGCCAATACCTGCGCCTGCGCGATCAAGGCATGGGCGAAGAGGAAGCCATCGAGGCCGTGGTGCGGCGTGGCATCTTCCACGAGACCAAGCTGGTCGGCGGGCTGGTGGACGGCATCGTGTCGCGCGGTGATCTAGAAGCCAACTATCAAGGGATGTTGATGGCCAAGCAACTGGCGGGCAATACGCCGCCGTGCTTTGTGAAGGACGAGAACGGCGACTGGCGCTTTGAGGGTGCCATCGACATCGTGCCTTACATCACCCCCGACATGGACGAATCCTGGAACGGCTCCATCTTCACCGGCCTGCGCAAGCGCAACGTGACGCGTCGCCTGCAAGACACCTATTGCGGCGCAGAGCCGCCCGCCTTGGTGAAGGAACGTTTCGAGAAATACGCCTCCTTCCCCGAGAGCCTTTCCGAACAAATCATCCAGCAGGAATACAGCGAATTCCCCAGCACCCACCCCACCCTGCACGCCATCTGCGAACAACCCGCGAAGCGGTAGAGATTCCAGCAAAGCGAATAAAGATTCGCCCATAAGGAGCTTGGGGCAATAGGGGTACCCCCTCACCCTAGCCCTCTCCCCCGAACCAAGAACTTGGTCAAGTCTATTCGGCAGGGCAAGCGGTGGAGAGGGGACCAGAGAAGCACACTTTCAATCTTGCTTGAACCCTCTGAGTTAGATTATCCACTTGTAGTATCTGTATAAATATGGGGCCGTCTGCTTCGGGTCCCCTCTCCCCCTGGCAGGGGGAGAGGGTTAGGGTGAGGGGGTTACCCGCACCATTTCCGTTATCTCGCCGTTTCACCCCGGAGATACCCCATGCCATCGCGCTACCTGCTTACAATCGCGCTGCTCCTCATCTCCCTCTGCCTACCCACCCATGCACAGACCCCGCCGCCGGAGGAGGAACCCCCTGCGGATTTCACGCGCATCGAGTTTGAAGGCAAGCCCGAACTCTCGGCATCCCTAAACGCCTACCTCTGGCGACACTTCAAGAATCGTGGCGGCAATGGCAATGTGCTCTTCAACCAGGAATACCTGCTCCTCAGCGACATCTGGCTAAACGCCACCGAGCCGCACCGCAACCTGCCCATTCAACAAGTCCACCGCGACAACCTCCTGTCCATGCAACTGGACGACGAGGGCTACGTGAATACGCACCAGCATTTCTCCCACGCGCACGACTGGGGCTGGCCTTTCCCCGTGTGGACGCAGGCAGGCATGGGCCCCGGCGAATGGCAAGGTATCACGGCGGGCTGGCTCTTTCAGGAACAGCCCGACCTGCGTGGCTGGGCGGCGGACTACCTGAAGCAGTCGCCAGAGTTGAGCAAGTATTACGGCAGCGAAGCCGTGCAGTCGTGGCACGTACTCTCGTCATATAAGAGCGAAGGGATTGTGGACAAGGCATGGCAGGTGTCCCCCATCGAACCGGTATCGAAAAAGCCCTTCGAATTACATTGGCCAGAGGGAGTAAGTATTGATGCCTTCAATGCTCCGTTTATACAAATTCGCTGGAAGAGTGAGTTCCCTCTTCATCCAAGCGAGCAGCCGTACCTATTTTTCTGGCAAGAGTCGAACGACGATAGCCCTTCTCCTGAGCTTAATGATAATACTTCTGTCATACACTGCGTTGACCCTCCCGTGATTCACCGGATGAACTTCTCCACGCACACGCCCCCCAGCCCGGATGGCTTTATCCACACCATACTGCCGATGCATGAACACCCCGAGTGGAATGGCACGATCGAGAATCTGCAGATAGTGTTGCCCGCCTCAGGCGGCACCTACCGCATCGACTCCATCTTCACCTGCTACGACACCCGGCACACCATCAACAACCCCATCTATATTCTTGCCAGCGCGGAATACTTCAAGTGGACGCAAGACACGGACTTCCTCCGGCAGCAGATTAACAAAATGCGCACCGCGCTGCACTTCATGCGCAACAGCATGAAGGGGGCGGAGCGCAACTACATCCGCGTCGAATGGCCGGGGCACGATGGGCTTGCTGGTTTCCGCATCAAGGAAGACGGCAGCAAGGAGCAGTTGCCCGGCCATGGAATCGGCAGCAACTACTGGGACCTGATGCCCTTCGGCTGGGACGACTTTTACGCCACCTACCAATACTTTGCCGCTACCAACGCGATGGCCGAAATGGAAGAGTGGATTGCCACGCATCCCGGGTGGAACGTGCCGCAAGGCGCGTTGGCCTTTGACCATAAAGCGCTGGAAGACCACGCGAAGCAGATCAAGGAAAAGGCCAACGAGCTTTTCTGGAACAAGGAGACTGGGCGTTACTACGCCAGCATCGACAAGAACGGCAAGGCTTACGACTACGGCTACACCTTCCTGAACCTCGAAGCCATCTGGTACGGGATTGTGCCGGAGGATCGCGCCAAGTCGATCATGGACTGGGTCAGTGGCCAGCGGATTGTCGAGGGCGACACCTCGACCGGGGCCGACATCTACCACTGGCGCTTCGGCCCCCGCGCTACCACCAAGCGCAACGTCGAATGGTACGGCCAAGGGTGGTATAACCCCGAGCACATCCCCTGGGGCGGACAGGTTCAAGACGGCGGCGCGGTCCTCGGCTTCACCTTTTACGATCTTTTCGCCCGGCTCAAGGTCTACGGCCCGGACAACGCCGTGCAACGCCTCGAAGAAATCATGGCATGGGACCGCGAAGTGCAGGCCGCAGGCGGCTACCGCGCCTACTACGCCGACGGTTCCCACGGCACCACCCTACAAGGTTGCGGCACTCCCGGTGGCCTCGGCATCGATTGCGAGTTCTACGAGAGCAGCATGTTGCCGGCATTCGTCATCCACGGGCTGGCAGGCCTTTACACGTTTCCGGGTGAACTGGATACATACAGATCAAGTCCCCGCTACACTCGCGGCGTCCCTCTGCCCGGGCTTAGTGTTCAGAACTTAAAGTTTAAGGGTGAGCTTCTCTCAATCAAGGCAGCCGGATCGCGAATTTCTATCAATACTCAGAAATAGTTTCTTTGCCTACTCATAAATCTCCGCCGCTGCTTCAAAGCTGCCTTGCACGGTGAAGGGGGTAAAGCCTGCCAGCAGCAGTGAGTATTGCCAGCCGCCGCTGAAGGTGTCCATGAAGCCATCGCCGTCGGTGTCCACGCCCGGGCCGTCCAGGCCGAGGGCCACGCACATGCCTGTGCCGCAGGCTCCGGTGAGCAGCCCCACCTTGCCCTGCTCGTCCATCACGCCCCCCACTTGCACCATGCTGGGCGGCGGGGTCTCGGCCCATTCGGGCAACTCGATGCACGAATAATCGACATACACCGTGCCGCTCACGCCAAAGCGCTGCGGCCAGGGGGCGTTCACGTCCTGCTCCAGTGTCAGTTCCAGCGGGCACTCTGCCACCTCTTGCTCCTTACCGCCGCCCGTGGCGGTGCCGTTCCAGGTCCCGGCATACACGCCCATTGCATCAAACGGCGGCACGGGCGCCCCTCCGGGCGGGGGGCAGCCAGTCAGCGCTGATGCCGCGAATGCTACCGTGGCCAGGGTCGGAAGAATTCTTTTCATGGTTTCGTTCCTCAAGGTTGCTATCCATCTTACCGGGGGGTCTCAGAAGTGTGACAAGCCGTGCAACTGACTCTAGAGAATCAGGCCATAGGGCTGTCTGCGTTTGTAGTATTCGCACTACGGAATACCTACCCAAGAAACGTATTGCATGTTAATAGACTATGTGCTACCTTCAGAAACGAGGCACAGTTCATTACATTGGGGATACGCCATGTTAATCATTCGTCGTGGTATCTTGACCCAGCTTTCTTTCGTCGTGCTGTCATTCGCGCTCATGGCGGGCTTTAGTTCTGGCGCAGCCCATGCCGAGAGCGACAAGGGCGATGCCCTCGGCTCCATCTCGGTGCTCATCATTCCCCCCGGCGCGGTCGCGGAGGATGCTCAATGGAACGTAGATGGCGGTGCCTTTGTGGATAGCGAGCAAGTTCTTAATGGCCTCTCCGTGGGCGACCATTTTGTCTGCTTTCAAGACGCTGATGGTTACGAGGCCCCGCCTTGCCGAACTGTAACGGTGCGTGAGAACGAAACGACCTTCGTTGTGGCAGAGTACACTCCTCAACGTGGCAGCATCACCGTCGCCATTCAGCCCGATGAAGTCGTTCTCGCCGGCGCACAATGGCGGGTAGATGGCGGTCCGCTTCGGAACGATGGAGATCTCGTAAACGATCTATCGCTTGGGGATCACGTCGTTTCCTTTGCCGCCGTTCCAGGGTGGGTTACGCCTGCAAACCAAGTGCTCAAGGTTTTCGCAAATGAAATCACTGACACTACAGGCGTGTATGTGCGCCAAACCGGCAGCCTCACTGTCACGATAAATCCGCCGGAAGCGCGCAGTGCGGGCGCACAATGGAATGTAGACGGTGGCGGCTTCGCCAACAGCGGTATTACCCGAACCGGCCTCTCAGTGGGCGAGCATATTGTCTCTTTCTCTGATATACCCGGTTGGATTACGCCCCAGGTTCAGTTCGTCTCCGTTCGCTTCAACCAGAATACCGCTGTGATTGGGACCTACCAGCAATTGACTGGCGGCATTCAAGTCACCATCACCCCTCCGGAAGCCCTTGCCGCCGGGGCGCAATGGCAGATAGACAATGGCCCCCTTCAGAGCAGCGACAACATACTCACCGGCCTCAGTGCAGGCTCGCACACGCTCTCCTTTACGAATGCCACAGGATTCAACAAGCCGCCCAACAGGCAGATAACCATTGTGTCGGAACAAATAATTCAGGAAACGGGCGTATACACTGAGCAGGAAGGCAGCATCAGAGTAACCATTGCCCCCGAGCAAGCCATCACCGGAGGTGCGCGCTGGCGCGTGGACGACAGTGAGGACCTGTTAGAGAGTGGCGCAACCCTCAGCGGCCTTGCCCTGGGTGAACATCTCATCTCCTTCACCGAAGTCGCAGACCTGGTCACCCCATCGCCCCGAACTGTCACAGTTACCAACAACCAGATCACCGACGTGGCTGTCACCTATGGCCTACCCACAGGCGACCTCACTGTCAACATCATCCCCACGGGGGCTGTGGATGCAGGTGCGCAATGGCGCATTGCCGGTGGGGAGTTCCAGGATAGCGGTGCCACCCTTTCTGACCTTGTCATCGGAACCTACACCGTCTCCTTTACCGTCGTGCCTGGCTTCGACAAGCCCGCCAACCAGACCGTGACCATCACCCGCGACCAGACCACTACGGCCACCGGGGTCTACACGCCCCAGTTCGGCGGCCTAAGGGTGACATTGAGTCCAAACGATGCTCTTTCCGCAGGCGCGCAATGGAAAGTGGATGGCGGCCCTTACCAGAACAGCGGGGCTGTGGTAAACGATCTTTCCTTCGGAACCCACCTGCTAACATTCAAGCCCATTGCCGGCTTTGCAACCCCGGGCAACAAGACCGTGAGCATTGGCGCAGACCAAATCACAAGCGAAACCGGCGTCTACTCCAGGCAGACCGGCAACCTTGCGGTCTACCTCACTCCAGCGTCCGCTATTACTGCGGGCGCACAGTGGCAGGTAGACAGCAGGGACTTTCAGGGTAGCGGAACCATCGCCAACGATCTCGCCGTGGGGCCGCACACGGTTTACTTCAAGTCTCTACCCGGCTTCAGAAAGCCAGATGATCAGGTTGTCAACATCACCGACAGCGAATTAACGACCGTCACCGTAGATTACTCCGCCCAAGTTGGCAGCCTCACTGTGTCCCTCACCCCGGCAGCCGCAGTGGCGGCGGGCGCGCAATGGCGAGTCGATGGCGGCACGTATCGAAACAGTGGCAGCACGCTCAATAACCTCGCCTACGGGGCGCACACCATTTCCTTCAAGCCGGTGGCGGGCTATGCCACCCCGGCCAACAAGAACATCTTTATCGAGGCCAACCAACTCCTCACCGAAACAGCAGACTATCCGCCTGCCTTCGGTGGGCTTCGCGTCACCCTTTCTCCACAGGCAGCCGTGGCCGCAGGTGCGCAATGGCAGGTGGACGGTGGCGACTTCCAGAACAGTGGCGCTACCCTGAACAACATTTCCTACGGCGAACACACGATTTCCTTCAAGCCTGTCTCCGGTTTTCCCACTCCGGCCAACAAGACCATCGTGATCAAGGCAGACCAGGTAACCAACGCCACTGCCGAATACAGCACCCAAACCGGCGCACTTACTGTTAGCCTTACCCCGCCTGCAGCCGTCTCTGCCGGTGCGCAATGGCGCGTCGAAGATTCCCCCTTCCAGAACAGCGCCACCACCATCAACCGCCTTGGAGTTGGCACCCATACCATCTTCTTCAAGACCATTACCGGTTTCCCCACGCCCGAGGCGCAAACCGTAAGCGTGGTTGCCAACCAGACTACCAGCGCCACCGGGGTGTATGCCGCGCAAACTGGCGGCCTCACCGTCACTCTCACCCCCGCCGCTGCCGTGGCGGCAGGCGCGCAATGGCGCGTTGATGGCGGTGGATTCCAGGACAGCGGTGGCACCGTGAACGACCTTGCCACCGGCAACCACGTCGTTAACTTCAAGCCCGTGGACGGATTCCCCACGCCGGATGACATCAGCGTCGCCATCACTGCTGGGGAAATCACCACGGCCACCGCCGAATACACCGCAGGCACCGGCAGCATCACCGTCACCCTCAGCCCCTCGTCGGCGGTAGCTGCCGGGGCAAGCTGGAAGCTGGACAACGGCGCAACACAAGCCAGCGGGACCACGCTTAACAACATCCCCGTAGGCGCGCATACACTTTCTTTCACCGAAGTGAGCGGCTTCTCCACGCCCGTCAGCCAGACAATCACCATCGTCAAAGATTCAAACCTCACGGCTTCCGTAACCTACACCGAAAACGCCGCCGCCTGTTGTGCAGGTGGAAAGCAGGTGAAGAGCTTCCGCGAAGCGTTCGAGCTATACAAGGGCGACCTCTCTCTGCTCTTCGGTGCCATGATAACGCTGGTAGCCATGAGTCGATTCAAGCGCACCGGGGTGTAGTCCTCACTAGAAAGCGATGCGCATATTGCATGGCAATACGCAATGCCTTACGCTATGCAGCAGAAACGTCTCCCCGACGAGGGCGGAGGAGGCGAGTGAGAAGACGATGAGCGAAGACCTTTTGAATGAGATATTGCGTAACGCCAATCGCAACAACCTCTTCCGCACGCTGGTGGAAAAGGCGCGCGATCGGGGTACGCTGATTGAGCTCCACGCCGACCGCCGCGATCTGGAATCGGGGCGCATCGGTTTTGTGCTGGAAGTTGGCGACGAGAACTTCAGCTTTCAAGAACTGGACGACGAGGGCCAGATAGACGGCGTGGTCACCATCTCGTTCCGGTCCATATTGGAACTGCGCGAGCGCAGCCGCGAGGTCTGCCGCATCCAAGCGTTGCACGCCACGCAGGACCAGGAAGATGAGACCTCGGACGAGGACATTGAGTATAGCTCTGCCGACCTGATACGGGGACGGCTGGAGGCGGCATTTGCTGCAGGGTTAATGATTGAGATTCGCATTGAGACGGATTCCGATTACCGCCATGTGCGCGGCTTCGTCAGCAATCTGTCGCGCGACTTTGTCCAGTTGAATGTGGTGACCTACAACGGCGACCCCAACGGCGTGGCTACCCTGCGTTTGCAGGATATCAGCACCCTGTTTGAGGACGATTGGGAAATCCGCCGGGCACGCCGCCTGTATGAAATGCGTGACGGGTTGTACGATTCCGCAGAATTCGAAGAAAACCCATCCCCGGAAGCCTCATAAGATTCTTGTAGCACGAGCGGTTTTAGTGTAAAATCTGCTCGTGCTTTCTCGACTGGCCGGGGAGGTTTCCTGAAGAAATAGGGAAGCTTTCCCGGCACTCTCTTTTTTCTGAGGCGAATCCTGCCTCTTGAACCACCCAAGCTATTGACCGGAGCGATCCGCCACCATGCCGAACTTCGAGCGAACCCTTGTAACCAGCGCACTGCCTTATGCCAATGGCCACATCCATTTGGGCCATATTGCGGGTGCATATCTGCCTGCCGATATCTACGTGCGTTATCTGCGCTTATCCGGAAAACCTGTGCTCTATGTGGGCGGCTCCGACGAGTTCGGTGTGCCGATTACCCTCACT
This sequence comes from Candidatus Hydrogenedentales bacterium, assembly GCA_044359155.1. Classification (GTDB taxonomy): domain Bacteria; phylum Hydrogenedentota; class Hydrogenedentia; order Hydrogenedentales; family JAEUWI01; genus WGMK01. The sequence goes on from JBIKMR010000031.1 coordinate 8,547, forward strand.
GCGCTGAAAGAGAACGTGGACCCGCAAGACGTGGTGGACCGCTATCACGCTGCCAACGCCGAAGCCTTTGCGCGCTTGGGCATTTCCTACGACGTTTACGGCCGCACTACCTGGCCGCTGCATGTGGACACCACGCAGCAATTCTTCACCACGCTAGACGCAGGCGGCTACATCTTTGAAGAGTCCATGGAACTGTGGTACTCCGAGCAGACCAACCGATTCCTGCCAGACCGCTACGTGCGCGGCACCTGCCCGCGCTGCGGCTACGACAATGCCAACTCCGACGAGTGCGAGAACTGCGGCGCGCAATACCAGCCCCGCGACCTCGTGTCGCCGCGCGCCAACATTCCGGGGGACCAGTCCGAGCCCATCCTCAAGCAGTCTAAGCACTGGTTCCTGAACCTGCCGAAGTTTCAGGATCAGTTGCGCGCCTTCCTCGAAAGCCACCCCGAATGGCGCGCCAACGTGCGCGGCATCACCAAGGGATGGATAGAAGAACTGCGCGCCCGTTGCATCACCCGAGACACGGACTGGGGCATCCCCATTCCCATCGAGGGAGAGAGCACCGAGGGCAAGCGTATCTACGTGTGGTTCGACGCGCCGATTGGCTACGTCACCAACACACGCCAGTGGGGTATCGACTCTGGGCGTGGGGAAGAGGCATGGCTGCCATGGTGGAAAGACCAAGGCACGCGCCTCATCCACTTCATCGGCAAGGACAACGTCCCCTTCCACGCCGTCATCTTCCCCGCCATGCTGATGGGGCAAGGCGACTACGTGCTCGCCGACCAAGTGGTGGGCAATGAATACCTGAACATCTTCAACCGGCAGACCGGCAAGAGCGAGAAGGGCAGCAAATCCAAGGGCAACATGATCAGCGTGCAATGGGCGCTCGAACAATTCCCGGCGGACGCATGGCGCTACTACCTCTGCGCCAACGCGCCCGAGTCCAAAGACGCGGATTTCGACTGGGACGAATTCATGCACCGCTACAACGGCGAGCTGTGCGATGTCGTCGGCAACTTCATCCACCGCTCGCTCACCATGACCGTAAAAAACTTTGACGGCAAAGTGCCTGCGGCGGCTGCGCTGGACGGCGAAGACGAGGCCATGCTTGCTGCCATCCCAGAGCAGCTCGACGCCATCGCCGAGGCCATCGAGGGATTCCGTTTCCGTCAGGCCGCCGAACGCCTCATCGATCTCGGGCGAAAGGCCAACGTCTACTTCAACAACAAGCAGCCCTGGGTCACCCGTAAAACCGACATGGAACGCACCGCCACCACCCTGCATGTATGCGCGCAGGTGGTCAATGCACTCTGCACCGGCATGGCCCCCTTCCTGCCCGAAGGCGCGGAGAAACTCGCAGGCATCTTGAATATCACCCTGCCAACCGGCGGCCCCGATGGTGGCGCGGATGGCTGGAATGCAGCCAAGGAATTTCTACCCACCGGTCACGTGCTCAACGAACCGCAGGTGCTGTTCCCCAAAATAGACCCCGACCGAATCACCGAACTAGCCGAACTCCACCAGAGTGGGGGGGCGGTGTAAGTGCTCTCGTTGCCATGGTCTCCTTGGCATCGAGGAGGAAAGTTTGGAGACGTTAGTTCATCCCCGATTCATCACCGTTTTCTCGTGTGCAGAATCCTTTGGTGGAGTAAACATCACCTTGTCTCGATCTATGATCGCCAAGAACGATGGCGTGACCGCGTGCAGGTCCACCACGTCTACCGAGTAGGGTAGGTCCGATTCCTCAAAGGCGTCTTGCAGCGCGCCCGATTCTTCCCGGGTGAGCGGACGTCCTGCGTCGATGGCGAGATCAAGGTCGGAAGTCGGACGAGCGGTGTTCTTCGCGCGCGACCCGAATACCCATACTGTGGCGGATTCCGGCAGAGCCTGGCGCAACGCCGCCCATACACGGGCGCTGTCCAGCGGGCGTATGTCCACGGCCCCCTCGCTCACGCCTGCTCTTCTTGTCGGCGGCTGATCTCGGTATAAAGAAACCGCGCCTCGTCGAGAAATGCAGGGATGTTACCGAATACTTCCATTGCCTTATTCTGGTCATAGGCGTGGCTGGTCGTTCCACGGTCGCGGCGAAATTCTTTCCAGGCCGCGAGCTCGGCGCGCAACAGGCCACGTTCCCAACCAAGCCGGACCAGCTCGCTAAAGGTGTGCTCGGCCACGGCGGCAGGATTGCTCTCGACTGTTTCAAGGTACCGACGAAGCATCTTCACGGCAAGCTCGTAAGTGAACTCGAAGGCCTGAATTGCACCCGCCCGCAGGTGTAGCGCCAGCCGTGGGTCTTGCTGCGCCAGATCGGATTCGCAATAGGCCAGCGCCTCTTCCAATTGAGCAATGGCTTGCCGCAAGGTGCTCAGGTCAATCTGCATCCAGTTGCATCCTTCTTGGCTTGGCGCGCGCGTCGTTCTATGCCGACCTTATCAAGCCAAGATTAGCACAATCCTTTAGGAAAGACAGCCTGTGCGCCTACTTTGCCAATGTATGCTTGGCAACGAAGGGGGGCTTCTAAAGTTTGACCATAAGGCAAAAGCCATGCTGCACAATAATCAATAGAAAAAGCCGGGGCAGTAAACTGCCCCGGCTTTTTGTAACTCTGTCTATCGCCAGCTTACAGCACCTGCTGTCCGCTGAGGCTGTTCACGTCGAGGTCTTCCCACTCGTCGCCACCGGCGGCGGCTTCAAAGCTTTCCACAAGGACAGCGTTCGCATCCACGAACAACGTGCCCTTTACGGTGACACCCTTGCCCGCGTTGTCTGCGCCGGTAATGAGGGCCTCGCCCGCCTTGTTGGCGATGTAGTGGACGGTCTTGCCTTTCAGCGCGTCAATGGCGGCGCCGTCTTCGCCGGTGGCTTCGCTCACCTTGAGCGCATTGATGGCGGCCAGCTCGGGCTTGGCGTCAGCCGTGGCGTCTTTTGCCAAGGTCTGGGCCACGTTATAGTTGATGCCCTTCAGGGTCACCTTCACGCCCGCGGGCGCGGCTGCCTCGTCGGCGGCAATCGCCACCGGCACGGAAAGGGCCATCACCAGGCCAAGCGTCAGGGCTGCAAGAATCGACTTACGCATCAGGGTTACTCCTTTGTTGGTTCCAGTTGGTATACGCTGTTTGGACCACGCAAGCGCGCGTTCCGTTTCCCTCAGCATCAGTAGGCCCGGAAGTATACCGTCCACCCGCGCCGTGCGCAATTTGGGACTGGGCGAATAGTATGGGAAGCCGGTGCGTTTTCAGGCACAGGATTAAGGGAGGATACTTGGAAATGAAGGTTGCCATCAGCGGAGCTTCGGGATTGGTTGGGCAGGCACTCGCGAGCAGCCTGGCGCAGGACGGTATCGACGTACTGCGCTTGGTGCGAGGCAAACCCGCTCTTGCGGGGGAGGCTTCTTGGAATCCTGCAGAGGGTTTGCTCAATCCTGATCTCCTTGAAGGGTGCGAAGCTGTGGTCAACCTGGCGGGCGAGAGCGTGGCCGGAGGCACTTGGTCTGCCCAGCGAAAGAGACGCATTATCGAGAGCCGTATTCAAAGCACGCGCACGCTCTGCGCCGCGATGGCGCGCATGAAAAAATCGCCTGAAGTGATGGTGTCGGCCTCTGCCATTGGGCACTACGGCAATCGGGGCGATGTTTGGGTGGACGAGTCATCCGCCTTGGGGCAAGGTTTCTTGGCTGGGGTATGCCGTGATTGGGAAGCCGAGGCACAGGAAGTGCAGAAGATTGGGGTGCGGGTGGTGCGGCTGAGGATTGGACTTGTGCTTTCCCTGCAAGGTGGCGCGCTGTCCACAATGCTGCCCCCCTTCAAGCTTGGATTAGGGGGGGCTTTGGGAGATGGGCAGCAATACATGAGCTGGATGACGCTGCACGATTTGGTGCGCGCCATCCGTTTTTGCATCAGCCGTAAAGATATCCAGGGGCCGGTAAACGCGGTGGCCCCGTCGCCAGTAACCAACATGGAATTCACCAAGACACTGGGAAAGGCGCTGCACCGCCCAACATTTTTGTCTCCACCGGCCTTTGTGTTACGCACGCTCTTGGGGCAAATGGCGGAAGAAATGTTCCTGACTAGCATAAGGGTTCGCCCTGCGGTGCTTGCGAGAGCAGGGTTCGATTATAGCGATGAGAAGTTGGAACCAGCCCTACGGCGGATTCTCGGCAAGGAGGAGTAGCCAACGACGCAAGCTGCTACCACATACGGGATTAGGGACGAAAAAAACTTGTCACGCGATAAGGGCGTGCGTATACTCGACACCGGTTTGCAAACCGGAGGAGAGGAATACCGATGCCTACCTTCAGCTATGTTGCGCGCACGCGCACCGGCTCCCAGAAGAAGGGTACCATCAACGCCGACAATCGTCAGGCCGCGACGGTGCAATTGACCCAGCAAGGGTTGAAGATCGAGAGTATCAGCGAGCGCGCGGGGCGTGGCAACACGTCTAAGCTGAACCGCCGCGTAAAGACGACGGACCTGCTGGTGTTCACCCGCCAGTTGTCCACCATCGTCAGCGCGGGCTTGCCGCTGATGCAGGGTCTCGACATTCTTGCTGACCAGACCGACGACCCGAATTTCACCAAGATCATCGAGGCGGTGGGGCAGGAAGTGGAATCCGGCGAGACCTTCTCCGATTCGCTTCGCAAGTTCCCCAAGGCCTTCCCCGACCTGTACATCAGCATGGTGCGATCGGGCGAGGCGAGCGGTGACTTGGACGGCGTGCTCACGCAGTTGGCCGACTATCTGGAAGCCAGCGAAGAACTGAAGCGCCGCATCAAGTCCGCCATGACCTACCCAGTCGTGGCCTTCAGCATGATTATCCTCATCGCCACCGGCCTGATTGTGTGGGTGGTGCCGCAGTTTGCGGAAATCTTTAGTGCCCTAGGTGGCACGCTGCCCGCGCCCACGCGGATCCTGATTGGCTTGAGCTGGTTCCTCCGCCAGTGGTTCGGTGCGCCACTCATTGTTGCGGCCATCATTGGCTTTGTATTCGCCTTGCGTGCCTACGGTGCCACGGAGGCTGGGCGTTTCCAGTTGGATGCGCTCTCGTTGCGACTCCCGGTGTTTGGCCCGCTTACTCGCAAGGTCTGCATCAGCCGCTTTACCCGCACGCTCAGCACCCTCACCCGCAGTGGCGTGGCCATCTTGCAGGCGCTTGAAATCGTAGAGCGCACCGCCGGCAACGAAGTTTACGCCAAGGCCATCCGGCAGGCGGCGGACAGCGTTCGCAACGGTGATACCTTGGCCGAGCCGCTGGCGCGCGCCGAAGTCTTCCCCGCGATGGTAACGCGCATGATTGCCGTGGGCGAAAAGACTGGCGCACTCGAAGGTATGTTGATGAAGATTTCCGAGTTCTACGACGCGGAAGTCAAGGCGATGGTGGACTCGCTGACCAGCCTGATCGAGCCAATACTTATCGGCCTAATGGGTATCGTGGTGGGTGGCATCGTTATCGCGCTCTTCATGCCTATCCTTATGCTGTCGAGCCTCGTCAACTAGCTTCAAACACTATACTCACAATCGCCGCCTTCCGGGAATCGGAAGGCGGCGATTCTTGTTCGGGCAGCTTGAGTTGCTGAGAACGCAACGAAACCCTTTTTCAGGCAGCGGTGTCCAACCTGCGGTTGTAATGAAAACTTGGCAGGAGCTTGCCCCGATGCGTTATGCAGTTACCCGTGTCCTCGTCTTGGCCTTAGCAATCGCATGCGGCTTGGCCCGTGCGGAAGTCCTTCCCAAGCCAGACAAGGCAGAGAACTTCCGCCTTATGTCCAGCGACAACAAATCCTGGGAATTGTCCTACCAAGGTAACGCCAAGGCGGTAGTCCTGCTGGCGTTGGACTTTGACTGCCCGGTGGCGAAGGAATCGGCCAAGGCGCTCGAGGCCCTACGTGCCGCGCAAGGCGACAAGGTGAGCATCGCCGCCATCAGCTTACGCCCGACCGCCACACGCGCCCAGCTTCAGGCTCTGGCTACCGAGCTTGGCGTGAAGTACCCCATCCTGCTCGACCCCACCCAGCGCATCAGCCGCTCGCTTGGCTTTGCCCGTTCGGGTGAAACTGTAATGCTAGATTCCGCCAGCGCTTGGAAGGTGCTGTATCGCGGGGCGGTCGCAGGTGCCGACGGTGCTGCCGTGCTCACGCCTGCCGTTGATGCCCACGTGGAGGGCGAACCCGTTCCGTCTACCGCTGCCGAATCAACGGGGGTAGCCGTAGCCTATGCCGATCCGGGCGTGGTTTCCTACTCGAAAGATATCGTGCCGATACTCGAATCCAAATGCGTAAGCTGCCACCACGAGGGTGGCCTTGGTCCCTTTGCCATGAGCGACTACAAGAAAGTGCATGGCTGGGCCGATATGATTCGTGAGACCGTTATGACCAAACGTATGCCGCCGTGGCATGCTGATCCGGAAATGGGTGCTTTCCTGAATAGCCGCGCCCTGAGCGTGGAAGAAGAAAGCAAGCTGCTAGCATGGATCGAGGCAGGCGCACCACAGGATGGCGAGGTAGACCCACTGCCCGCCGTGGTCCCTGTCACGAATTCCCATTGGCAACTGGGCGAGCCGGACCACAAGGTGGCGCTGCCCGAAGTGCAGGAACTTCCTGCCGAGGGGATAATCGACTACCGGTACATCATGGTGGACTCGAACTTGGACGAGGATAAATGGCTGCGTGCAATTGAAGTGCGCACCGATAACCTGCCTGTTCTGCACCACGCGCTCGTTTTCGTTCTTTATCCCAAGGAATACCGGCATATCCAACCCGAGGCGCGCAGTGGCCTCAATGGCTATTTTGCCGCCTACCTACCCGGCGCACAGATGTTTAACCTTCCTGCGGAAGCCGGCATCTTTCTCCCCAAGGGTTCGGTGTTCACCTTCCAGATGCACTACAACTCGACCGGCAAGCCGGAGAAGGAGCGTTGCGAAATGGGGCTCTATTTCCACGACGCCCCGCCCGAGAAGGCGGTGCTGATCGAGGCCGCCAGCGAGACCGAGTTTGGCATTCCCGCTAACGACCCCGATCTGGAAGTGACGGCGGATTACGAATTCGGGCAGGACGCTGAAATCCTGGGCATGTCTCCGCATATGCACTACCGGGGCAGCCGCTTCCAGTTTGCCGCCAACTATCCCGACGGCAATACCGAGATGCTGCTCAACGTACCTTTCTACGAGTTCGACTGGCAGCCCATGTATATTCTGGAGAAGCCGCTGCGCGTGCCGCAGGGCACCGAGATTTTCGTGAAGGGTGCCTTCGACAACTCAAAATTTAACAAGAAGAATCCTGATCCCGAACAGGAAGTCTACTTCGGTGAGCAGTCCTTCGAGGAGATGTTCATCGGCTACGTGCAGTTCGCTGTGCCGCGCGACCCGAAGCGCTTCACCCCACGAGAAATCGACGCCGAGGAGTTTGTCGGCCTCGGTGAAAAGATTACGCCCGAGAGCGTTGTGGGTATGCAGTTCCGCGTCCGCCGCCAACTCATCATCGAATTCAAGCCCGGCGGCATAATCGAATCCCTCGACGGCAGCGTAAAGGGCAAGTATGAATTCAACTCCGAGCACGAGATTGTCGTCAACAGCATCTTTGGCGAGATCGAGTTTGACGTGGTGGGCGACGAAATGTTCATGTTCGGCAAGCCGGTCCGCCGCGTGGTGTAAGGTGCGCGTTTCCTGCCAACGTGCCTCTGCTATACTGCGAGCAGCACCAGCACGTTAACGCAGGGAAGGCCGTCGATGATCGCCATCGTGGACTATGGGGTTGGCAACCTTCAATCGCTCGCGCGCGCCTTTGCTTCCATCGGCGCTCCCGTGGAAATTGCCACCACCCCCGGGCAAATCGCCGCGGCCAAGGGTGTCGTGCTGCCGGGCGTGGGGCACTTTCAAGAAGCCATGGACCACCTGCGCTTAGGGGACTTGCTCCCCGCTTTGGAACAGCGCGTGCGCGTCGAGTCTGCCCCCCTGCTTGGGGTGTGTCTGGGAATGCAGTTGCTCATGCAGCGCAGCGAAGAGGGCGACTACGCCGGGCTGGGGTGGATTGCGGGTGAGGTTGCCTCGCTCCGCACCCGCCACCCGGACGCCTCCCTCAAGGTGCCGCACATAGGTTGGAACACCATCCAGCCCGAGCCAGGCAGCATCCTGTTCCATGAAGTCCCCGCCGAGGCCACCTTCTACTTCGCCCATTCCTTCGCCGTGTTTGAAGTGGGGGACACCGTGGCAGCGTCGCGCACTCGCTATGGCGTTCCCTTCGTCTCGGCAGTCGAGCAGGGCAACGTCTTCGGCACCCAGTTCCACCCCGAGAAGAGCCACCAGAACGGTGTGCACGTGCTCAGAAATTTCGTTGCCCATGTCCAGCAACACTGACCCCATCCCCAACACCACCGACCTGCCGCGCGGCAAAGTCCGCATGATGCCCGTCCTGCTGCTGCGAGACTGGGGACTCGAAAAGACCATCCGCTTCGGCGAGGGCAAATACGTCGGCTGCCCCATCAATGCGGCCCGTGTATTTACAGGTAAGAACGTGGACGCGCTCATCCTCCTCGACATCATCGCCACCCCCATGGGCCGCCCGCCCCAGCTCGACATCATCCGCGAGATCGCCTCCGAGTCCATGATGCCCATCATCTTTGGCGGTGGCCTCCGCGATGTAGACACGATACGAGAAGCACTGCGTGCCGGGGCGGATCAGGTAGTCCTGAATGCCACCGCCGTCGAGGTTCCCTCGCTCGTACAAGACGCATCAGACCGCTTCGGCAGGCAGTGCATCGTTGTTTCCATCGACGCCCGAAAACACCCTGACGGGCGCTACGAAGTATTCACCCACAACGGCACCAAGGCCACCGGTCTCGACCCCGTCGAGCACGCACGCCACATGGAAGAAAGCGGAGCGGGGGAGATACTCATCAACGCCATTGACCGCGATGGTACGATGGAAGGCTACGACATAGCACTCATCCGCGCCGTGGCAGATGCCGTCAGCATCCCGGTAATTGCGTTGGGGGGGGCGGGGTCCGTGGCAGATTTGGCAGCGGCTACCTATGAAGGCCACGCATCCGCCGTTGCAGCGGGGGCCTTCTTCCTCTTCTACGGAAAGCGCCGCACGGTGTTGATCACGTATCCCAAGGATGAAGAACTCGCCGCACATTTCCTGCCCGAGCACGTTCGCATCAAGGACCCCTACCAAGCCCTCGACACCACGCTCGCGCGCTTGTAGGGTTACTCTTCTTTAGCCTGCTGCTGGCGCTTCTTCTCGGGGTACAGGTTCGCAGGCGCGTCGTCCGGCGTGGGCAGCTCTTCAAGCACGCCCTGCACCAGTGGCTCGAACAGCTCAATACAGCCGGCCTCCGTCTTGCGCGCCAGCTCCTTCCGGCAATCGCTCACCACGGGACCCTGCCCAAAGTACACTGTGGCGCCGGAACTCGACAGCCGCAACAGGCGCACCATGTGCTCGTTGAAGGGCTCCCAGCGCCACCACGAAATGCTGTCCGAAGGGGCAGGTTCGCCATCGGGCGTGGTGTAGGAAATCGCTGCATAGTGCACGGGGAACTTGCGCTCTGCCGCCACCTGAAACAGCGATGGACGGAACGACAACACCCGCGCGCCCGGCGAGCAACGCCCCTCGGCAAACACCACGAGCGCGTCTTCCTTGTCCAGCACTTCGTTCAGCAATCCAATTACTCGCTGCGCATCGCGCAGGCTTTCGCGCTTGATGAAAATCTGGTGGCACTTCTTCATGAACCACCCAAAGATAGGCCACGTTTCCATGTCGGCCTTCGCAACAAACACCGCGCCAGTCAGCGCGCCGATCACCCAGATGTCCACGTAGCTGATGTGGTTGGCCACTAGAAAGCTGGGCGGCTCGGGAGGGCGGCCATACACCTCTAACTTCATGTTGATGATGCGCAGGCAGCCCTTGCCCCACAGTTTGATCAACTGCCTGCGAATAGGGCGCATAGGCTTTTGCGATATCAACGACAAAGGCCAGAACAAGGTCCACGCGCAGAACACCGCCAACGTGCAAAGCACAATCCCTACCAGCCGCACGCGCTGGCGCGCCAGCACATACAGCGATGGATGCTCCACCAATATGCGCCTGCGTGCCACGATTCGGTGCGCCTTGGCCAGTCGCCGCTTACGCCATGCCGCGCGCACGCGTTCACGCTGGCGCGACACGGCACGTTTAAGGGGAGGCGGTGGATTTAGCGTAGTCATGGTGATGGGGTTCGCATTCTGTTAAATATCAAACAGTAAGATACTAATCGAATATCCCTTCTCTACGCAAGGGGTTCGTGTGGCGTGCACATAACTCCACATGATATTGTATGCGCTCCCCTCTGGCTCTTCCCTTGGGAAGGCTGCATCCGGCCCCTTGCCCTGTCTAAGGAGACACCCAAATGGAAACTCGTGCGTTCAATTTTTCGGCTGGTCCCGCCGGTCTTCCCTTGCCTGTCTTGGAAAAGGTGCAGTCCGAGCTGCTCTGTTACCCCGGTGCCGGTGCATCCGTCATGGAAATCAGCCACCGCTCGAAAACCTTCGACGCCATTCACGCGCGCGCCAAGGACAACATCAAGCAGTTGCTTAACCTGCCCGACAACTACCACGTGCTCTTCTGTCAGGGCGGAGCCACGCTCCAGTTCACAATGCTGGCCATGAACCTGCTTGGCAAGGATCAATCCGCCGACTACATCAACTGCGGCACCTGGGCGAAGAAGGCCATTGGCGAAGCCAAGAAGCACGGCAAGGTGCGCGTATGCTGGAACGGCGAAGCCGACCGCTTCAGCCGTATGCCCCTGCAATCGGAGTTGGACCTCGACCCGAACGCCGCCTACCTACACATGACCAGCAACGAAACCATCGAGGGCGTCGAGTGCTTCGAGGAACCTCAGCCCTTGGGCAACGTGCCGCTGGTATGCGATGGCTCGTCGAACTTCCTGTCGCGCCCCATCGACATCAACAAGTACGGCCTGCTCTATGCAGGCGCGCAAAAGAACATCGGCCCGGCGGGCGTGGCCGTGGCCATCATCCGCGAAGACCTGCTCGAACGCACCCCGGCGGGCCTGCCTTCGCTGCTGGATTACAAGCTGCTCAAAGAGAACGACTCCCTCTACAACACCCCGCCCTGCTTCGCCATCTACCTCATCAGCCTGACCACGCAGTGGATACTCGACACTATGGGCGGGCTGGACGGTATCGCCGTGCATAACGCGAAGAAGGCCAAGCTGATCTACGACGCCATCGATTCGAGCGGCGGGTACTACAAGGGCCACGCCCAAACGGAAAACCGTTCGCTGATGAACGTCACCTTCGTGCTAGCAAATCCCCAGCACGACGACGCCTTCGTGAAGGAAGCCACGGCAGCAGGCCTGCAAGAGTTGAAGGGCCACCGCTCCGTCGGCGGCTTCCGTGCCTCCATCTACAACGCAATGCCGCTTGCAGGATGCGAAGCCCTCGCCGCCTTCATGAAGGACTTCCAGCAGCGCAACGGCTAATTCATTTCGTCATTCCTGCGAAGGCAGGAATCCAGTTCCGCTGTCATGCGGGGGGTCCTTCCGCCCGCATGACAAATTCCCCCGGCGTTTCCTTGCCGCTCCCCGCCTGCGGCTGATACAGTCCGGTGGGTGGAGGCAGCACTGTCCATGCGGGTATTGGTCACCATAGGCACACGACCGGAAGCCATCAAGATGGCCCCAGTCATTCATGCGCTTTCAGGCCGAGGCCTGGAAGCGCGCGTCTGCCTCACAGGGCAGCACCGTGAACTGCTCGACCAAGTGATCCGCGTGTTTAACGTGCCGGTACACCACGATCTGAACTTGATGAAGCCCGGCCAGACCATACATGAGGTTACCGCCGGCGTCTTGCTGGGAATGCAGCACGTGCTTGATGCGGAACGCCCCGACGTGGTGCTGGTGCATGGCGACACCACCACCACCTTTGCTGCTGCCTTGGCCGCCCATTACGCGCAAATACCCGTGGGTCACGTGGAAGCGGGCCTTCGCACTGGGCGGCGCTATGAACCCTTCCCCGAGGAACTGAACCGGCAGATGGCGGATGTGCTTTCCACGCACCTCTATGCCGCAACCGAAGGCGCGCGCGCCAATCTGCTGGCCGAGGGCCGCAATGCAGACAGCATTCTCGTCACCGGCAACACCGTCATCGACGCGCTGCTGCAAGTGGCCGCGCAGCCCCACGAATTCGCGGACCCGCTGCTCGCCTCCCTGGGCCGCGAACGCCGCCTGATACTGGTTACCGCGCACAGACGCGAAAGCTTCGGCGCTCCCTTCGAGCAAATGTGCGCCGCGTTCCGCCATATCGTCGAGGCCAACCCCGGCGTAGAACTGGTCTATCCCGTCCACCCCAACCCCAACGTCCGCGACACCGCACGCCGCCTGCTTGCCGGGGTCGATCGCCTGCATCTCGTCGAGCCGCTGGACTACGTCCCCTTCATCCACCTGCTCAAAAAAAGCTGGCTGGTGCTCACCGATTCCGGCGGCATTCAGGAAGAAGCTCCCTCGCTAAACGTGCCCGTGCTGGTGATGCGCGATGCCACCGAACGCCCCGAGGCAATCGCTTCCGGCGCGGCCCAGCTCGTAGGCACAAGTTGCAACGCCATCACCGCCGCCGTGCAAGCCCTGCTCGACAACCCCGCGCAGCACGAAGGCATGGCGAACGCGGCGAATCCCTTCGGCGATGGACATGCAGCCGCAAGAATTGCCAACCACTTGGCCAGCTTGGCCTAGCCCACCGCCCACGTAAGTGTTGACCCTTGCCGCCCCGGCGTGCATTCTACGCGGGCACCAACCACGGGGAGCCACTGTCATGTCTACCACTGCCACGTCCAACCTGGGCGTTATCGATCTGCATTGCCATCCGATGCTGAAGACCTGGTTGTTCTACCACCAGTTCTGGAAGCGCCACCACCCGCCCGGCTTCATGTTCCCTCCCTGCATGAGGACCGACATCGACGCGCTCCAAGCGGGAGGGGTGAAGGCGATCCTCTCCGCCGTCTATATCATAGAGCGCGGCCTGATGGACGATGCCCCGCCACTGAAGTTTATCCAGAAGTTCTACCCGCGCCTCGAACGCATGTTCTCGGAAGAACCCGACGACATGTGCCGCGAGCAATTGAACCTCTTCAAGAACCACGTGCGTGACAGCCGCGAGCACAAGGGCGACGTCATCGAGTTCGCGCAATCGTATGAAGACATGCAGCGCATCATGGGGGAGAACAAGATTGCGGTCGTGCAGAGCATCGAGGGGGCGCATGTGCTCAAGGGCAACATGGACAACCTGCACGAGTTCCACCAGCGCGGCGTGGCCCACATGATCATCCCGCACTTCTACCCGAACGAGGCCACCTATACCGTGGATGCCTTCCCCGAGAACCTGCCGTTGCGCAAGCTCGGCATGATGAAGCGCAAGTACGACCTGACCCAAGGGCTTACCGCCTTTGGGCGAGAACTGGTGGACCGCATGTTCGAGATTGGCATGATCGTGGACATGACCCACGGCACCCCCGTGATGCGGCAACACTGCTACGACATCGCGCGCGGCCACGGCAAGAAGCGCCCGCTTATCATGTCGCACGTGGGCGTACACGAATTCGCCCCCTATGCCATGAACCCCACCAAGGAGGACATTCGCGCCATTGCAGACACCGGCGGCGTGGTCGGTATCATCGCCATGACCTACTGGCTCTCCAAGCCCGAAGTCCACCAAGGGGCAGAGATAATTCTCAAGACCATCGACCACTTGATCCAGCATGGGGGAGAAGACGTGGTTGCCTTCGGATCCGACTTCGACGGCTTCACCGGCCCGCCAAAAGACTGGAAATCCCCGCGCGACTACGCCTTCATCCGCGAGTTGCTACTGAAGCACTACTCCGAAGAGCAGGCACAGAAATTCCTGAACGGCAATGCAGACCGCGTGCTAAAGATGGGATGGGGGAAAGGCTGACCAGGCGGGCGCGTCAACGCTGCTACGGCATCCCGCATGGCGTTTGCAGCATCACACATGAATTCTTCAGTCAGCAGTTCCGCATGGACCAGAAAGGGTCTCGCGGCATATCCACCGCCACGTCGGGGCTGCTTCCGATTCAGCTATCGCCCGCCGTCAAGTTCTCAAGATACCCAACGCGCGCCTGAATATCGAGCGTTTCCCCGGCCTGCGGCGTAACCGTTTCCACATGCACCCAGCGCCAGCCGCCGTCCGCCTGCGCCAGGTTCTGCGGGGTGCGCTTCTCGGCAATCCCCACCGTCACTTCCTGCCCCGGAGGCGCTTGCAGTTCAAAGCTGCCCTGCATGCTGAGGGTGTCTGCCCAAAGCACCAGTTCGCCGGGGCTGCCATGGTGTATCCGCAACACGCTCCCCACCCGCGCCATGTCCGGCTTGCCCTGCAACAGGTACGCCTCATAGGCGAGGCCCTCGCGCATTCCCTCGAGTTTCCCTCGCACTTCCGCAAGCTGCAGCGCGCCGAGCTCGAAGGTTGCCGTCTCGTTCGCACGCAGGTCCACCGCCTCGTTCCAATACCCCTTCACCTCGCCAAGGATATACACCCGCGCGCTGCCCGCTGGCAGACCCGCAAGGGTAATCGGCAGCCGCGCCTTCTCGCCCGAATACTTCACCATCTCCTGCGAACCATCCGCCAGCTCAACATGCACTACCGCCTTCTCGAATTCATCCAACTCCCCAGCCGCACCGGCGCTAATGGTCAAGGCGGCATCCCCCGCAGGAAACGCCACTTCCGCCGTGT
>JBIKMR010000238.1:0-6979 GCA_044359155.1 Candidatus Hydrogenedentales bacterium
CGTGTTCTCGTCGAAGGTGGTGGATCGGATAGGCGCGGGCGACGCGTGTTTTGCGCTTACCGCGCCGTGCGCGGCGCTGGGCGCGCCGCCGGAGATATTGGGATTCCTGGGCAACGTTGCCGGGGCGGCGGCCTGCGCCGTGATTGGAAACAAGAGCTACATCGACCGCGTTTCGTATTTCCGCAATGTCTCGTCGCTGATGCGGTGAGGCCGCCTTGGAGGGCGCAGCGATGGACAAGTACCAGATGGACGGGCAGAAGCTGAGCTACCACGTGGACCGCGTGGCGGACTGGCAGCGCGGTGAGAACGTGTACCCGGTGTATATCGAGATGAGCCCGGCGGGCGCGTGCAACCACCGCTGCCGTTTTTGCGCGAAGGACTTCATCGGGTACCAGAGCCGCAACCTCGAGTGGGACATGATCCGCGAGCGGCTGGAGGAGATGGGGCGGCTGGGGGTGCGGAGCATTATGCACGCGGGCGAGGGCGAGCCGCTGCTGAACAAGCACATTGTGGGCATTGTGCAAACGGGGCGGGCGGCGGGGATAGACCAGGCAATCAACACCAATGGCGTGCTGCTAACGCCAGACGTGGCCGCGCAGTTGCTGCCGCACCTCGAGTGGCTGCGGGTGAGCCTCGACGCGGCAACGGCGGACGTGCATAAAAGCATCCACGTGACGCATGGCAACGACTTCGACAAGATCATCCACAACCTGCGCGAGGCGGTGCGGCTGAAGAAGGAGAACAACTGGCGCTGCACGCTGGGGTTCCAGATGGTGCTGCTGCCGGAGAACCGGCACCAGGTGAAAGCGCTGGCCGAACTGGCGCGCGACGTGGGGGTGGACTACCTTGCGGTGAAGCCGTACTCGCAGAATCCGCATGGCATAGCGCATGAGTTTGAGGAAGTGAATTACGAGAACGACCTGCACATGGCGGCGGAGCTGGAGGCTTACAACACCGAGAACTTCCAGGTTATCTTCCGGGTGAACGCCATGAAGAAGTGGGACACGGCGGACCGGTCGTACCAGCGTTGCAGCGCGATGGCGTTCTGGACGTATATCGACGCGGGCGGCTCGGTGTGGGGATGCTGCAACCATCACGGTGACGAGCGTTTTTACCTGGGCTGCCTGTATGAGAATTCCTTTCAGGAAATCTGGGAGGGCGAGAAGCGGTTGCAAATGATGGACTGGGCTACCAACGAGTTCGACATCAGCAAGTGCCGCATCAACTGTCGCATGGACGAGGTAAACCGCTACCTGTGGTCGGTGAAGCATCCGCCTAACCATGTGAATTTCATCTAGGGCGCAGCGTGTACCGCATCGTGATTAAAGCATGGGTGTCGGTTGCCCTGTTGTTGCAAGCGGCAGGAGCGCAGGAAACTCCGCCGACAGTACGTGTGCTGTCGCTTGCGCCGGATAGCGCTACCTTCGCGTTGGCCATGCCCGCGCCCGGCCGCCTGGAACGGCAGGCCATGCGGCTGGCGGGGCGCTTGTTGGGCGATGATGCCGCGCTGGGCAGCGCCCGCGATTATTACCTGGGGGCGCTGACCGAGGCGCTAGCACTTCCTCCGGAAGATTCATTTGCCAGGACTTGGGCCAGCATGGGTCTGGACCCCGATGCGCCAGCAGGTGTGTTTGTTGACCTGTCCCCGCTGCGCGCCATGGCAGAGGGGGCCGTTGCGATTGCGGAGGGGCCCGCGCCTTGGTGGCATAAGCGAAAGGATGGCGAACAGCTGGGAGCGATTGCGCGCGTGGCGGTAGTCGCGGGGTGCGATTCGCCCGAACAGTTCCGTGCTTGGGCCGAGGCTTGTGCAGAAGCCTCCGGGCTGGGTGCGCCACGCATTGAGAATGAAGTCCATCTCTATGATGGCTTCGCCTTCGCCATTGTGAGTGGGGTGGCGATTGCCGGGAATGACGGGGGCTTGGTGGGCGAGGTAGTGGCGCGCATGGGACAACCGGCTCCGGTGCGCTATGGCACGGCGGAATGCCCGGCCTTGCACCCGGACGAGACCGTGCTGCTCACTCGGATGGACCACGTGTGGAACCTCGTGCCACCCGTGGCTCCGATGCTGCTTACACACGGTGCGGAACGGCGCGAAACTGCGAGGCTATTGGGTCAGGCACTGGATAGGCCAGCGGCCTTGTTCACATCGTCGGACCCCTGCGTGACGACATTGCACCTGGGCGCTGAAGAAATTTCGTTCTCGGCCCGGCTGGATTTGACGCAGCACGTGGGGTATGCCGCCTATTCCGGCATCTGCGCGCCGCCTTCGTTGGTGCGACAACTACCTGCGCAAGTACGGGCCTTTGCATTCTTTGGCACCCTTGACCCACTGAAAGGTTATCCGCTTGAGGCCGCGCTTGCTGCAATATCGTTCCCATCGGACGCCACTGCCCAAGCGGCTGCGCTGTTGCGTTCCATCCATGGGCTGGCACTTGGGTTTATGCTGGACAGCAGCGGCGCGCCGCAGATAGTTGGGGTATTGAATACCACAAGCCCTGGCATGGCGGCAGTGTTGATCGAAGAAGGGGTCGTAAAGGGCACAGGGGGAGCGCTGCAAGCTAAGCAGCTAAACGACATCGTGGCAATCTCTACGCACGCCGAATTGCTGGATTCGATACCGCTGGTGATGAACGATACACCCGTTACCACGAACCTCGAATGCCTACAACTTCCTGTTGCCCAGAGCACGCCTGCTGCGGGACTGATTGTGGTTTCAGCAGCCGCCATCAAGTCGGGCTTGCCGCTCGTAGAGAAAGTGCTTTCGCCCGCCTTCTTCGACGCGCTTACCGGTTTAGCCGCCATCATGAAGGAATTCAATGCGGGCAAAGTGCTGGAAGGCAGCTGGCAAAGTACGTTTGCCAGGCTCAGCTTGAATCCCCCCGCCACTCCATGATCGAGCATCTTTGGCTTGGTGTAGGGCTGGTTGGGTCGCTGCTGTTCTTTGGACGCTTTTACGTGCAGTGGCTGGCCAGCGAATGGCGAGGAGCTTATGTAGTGCCAGTGTCGTTCTGGTACATGAGCATGGGTGGAGCCCTGATGCTTTTTGCCTATGCCTACGACCGGGGCTCTCCGGGAGGCACCTTCGGCCTGTGCTTCAATATCTTGATCTATGCGCGCAACCTGATGTTGATTTGGAAAGAACAGGGCTCGCTGACGCGCTTGCGCAACCTGACTTTGTGGGTGGTTGTGGGGTGCATCGCACTTGTGGCTGTCATGCTGACGGCGCTCACTTGGCAGCGCGGCTACCAGCCGACCGCAGAGTTTTGGGCATGGTCGGCGGTCTGGGTGGTGGGCCAGGGCGTGTTCTTCATGCGTTTTGCCGTGCAATGGATGGCCACGGAACTTAACAAGCGCAGCACCATACCAGCGACATTCTGGTATCTCAGCCTCGTGGGCATGGCGTTGCATGGAACGTATTTTGTCTATCGCCAGGATTGGCTGCTGGCGTTTGGTACTTTCGCAGACGGCATACCTTATGCCAGAAACCTATGGCTGATGCGGAAGTCTATGTCGGGTTGACTCATCAATCCGGCGGGCAGGGCCATAGCCTTAGCTTGTAGGAAGACTTAAATTGCGCAGGGCTCTGCGGCAGCTGAATGATCATCTGCAAGGGAAAATCAGTCCTGTTACGCACCCGATAAAGCTGTTTCAGACTTGCGCCCTGAGTCAGGGCAATGCCCTCGAACGGCGACAGGGCCATCGGCTCGCTTTCCAGCTTTGACTGGGAAAAGCCAAAAACGGGAAAGTACACGCGTATTAGGGTCGCCACGGAAGGCAAAGATGGCCCCAGTGCCTGCATCCCATTCAGGCAAGCCTCTTCATTCTCGTGTCTCGTCATCAGGTGCGGGGTAGACGCGCCCGCTAACTCGATGTCTGCGGCAAGGTACTCGGCGGCAATGCCAGGGTCAGGCCTCAAGGAGAGCAGGTTTTCGAGCCACGAACCTTCCAGGTCGCTAAACAGAGTGCCCTGCACGGGCCGGTAAAGCACGTTGCCCCCAAGCTCGGGGTGGGCTGTGGTGGTTACCGCTTCCAGGTCAGCAGCGCGAAGCTTCTCCACATGCACGGCCATATTGCCGGCCTGCCACCAGCGCGCGGCATACAGAGGCCCCGCCATGCAGATCGAAATTAACACCAAAAAGGCACCCGCGCGTGCGGCAGGCATGGGCAGGGCACGAAGTAGACCTGCCAGGCCAAGTTCCCGCACAAGGCGAGGCAAGCCTCTGGCCTGAACTAGCAGAAAAATCGGAAACCACCAGCAGGCAAGCGTGAGGTGGAATACATGGCGGGGCTGAAAAGAAAGGCTTGGATAGCCGAGAAAATATAGAAAAACAGCCAGCGAGAGGAATGCTCTCCACGGGCTGCGAGCAGCCATTAGTGCGAATCCGAGCAAGGCGAGCGGGAACCCGAGGTAAAGCAGGGGAAAGTGCAGGGGCGCTCGAAGCCGTTTCAGCGGGCCTAGCATCGGGCGATAGGCATCGTCCCGTATGTTTTCACGGACAGCGCCACAAAGCAGAGCTAGAACGCTGCCATAGGCACGGGTGAGCACGTCGGCGGGAAGTGTGGTGTAGAGCAGCTCGGCCTGCCGCCTGGCGATGCTCTCGGCACCGGTTCCCCACATTACAAACTGATGCATCGGTGCAATCGCAGGCAGCACCGTACGCGGACTGCCCGGCATGGCAG
Organism: Candidatus Hydrogenedentales bacterium; assembly: GCA_044359155.1. Lineage (GTDB taxonomy): Bacteria > Hydrogenedentota > Hydrogenedentia > Hydrogenedentales > JAEUWI01 > WGMK01. The sequence continues at coordinate 4,681 of JBIKMR010000238.1, forward strand.
CGGCCAGAGACATGCCGCGCACGATGCTGGCCGCGTGGTGAACGCGGTGCTGTGTTGGAAAGTCGTATCGCTCCGCCTCACTGAAGGCGCATATATACGCGTGTACGACCTGATCGATGTGGGTGAAAAGGGGCGTGTAAGAAGCAGGGCGCAAGTGCAAGTCCGCATAGGAAGACTGGGAAAAACCTTGTATAAGGTAGAAGGAATTGTTGCCGCCGGTCTCCGCGTTCATGCGCAGCACTGGCCATGCCGGTAACAGGAAAGCAGTAACGGCGATGCTTGCCGCTAACGCCCTGCGCGGCAAAGGCGCAGTTGCTGCAAATAGCAGGCAACCCAGCACAGGCGGCAGGCAGATGATGGTATCCTGCCGGAAACCCATGCCCACGCCGATGAGCACCCCGATCATCGCGGAGACCAGTAGCAACTTGCGGCCCGCCAAGTCGCCGCGAATGAGCAGACCGCAGAACAGCATGGTGAAGAGTACGAATGGGGCCTTGCAGAAATCTCGAACCCCGGGAAGAATGTCGAGATAGGCAGGCGACACCAGAGTTAGCAGAACGCCTGCTACAGCAAGGTAATAGGGGGCCGCCAGTCGGAATATGCCATAAGTGGCCACCGCGCAAAGCCCTAAGAACAAAGAAGGGAGCAACCACACCACCTGCCACTGTACACCAAAAAACCGCCATAACCAGCCGATTGCAGTGAGCAAGTAGACTCGGTCCAGGTCAAACTTGCCGATCGCAGGTGCGAAGAGGGCGGGTTCTTTCAGCGGGGTCAAATCCAAGGAAGAGCTTTCGCCTGACATGAATTCGGCCACGCCGGGCGCATCCAGGTAGATGTGCGAATACCCCATGCCAGCGGCCACGCCAATGGCCGGGGTGAAGGTCGGGCGGTCGTCGCCGAACTTCTGGCCGGGCTGTATGCCGAAGCCGGTGAGGAAGCACCAGCCGCCCACGGAGAAGAGCAGGAAGAGGGCGGCGGCGATGAGGGCGTCGCGGCGGTTCATGGGGGCGTTGGCGCGTGGCGCGCCTCGAGCAGGGCCTCGACGGCCTTGCGCGCGGCGGGCAGGGCGAAGGTGGCGAGGAGGGCGTTGCCCTTGGGGGTCATGTGGCGGTCAAGCTCGAGGTAGAGGCCAGGCACGTCTGCGCGGCGGCGGAATTCGCCGGTGACGGTGACGAGGGGGATGTCGGCCATGGTGCAGGCCGCGCCGACGGCGTCATCGGGCGTGGTGGTGGCGTGCATTTCTGGGACCACGTGAAAGCCGATGCGCTGCACGTTCCGGTAGGCCTCGTCGTTCACGTAGAAACCCTCGGGTATCGAGAGGGCCAGCAGGCCCGCGCCGGTTTTGTCGGCTACGTTGCGCACGCGCTCGAAGGCGTCGGCCATGTCCTCAATGTTTGAGGCGAGGCCGGGCAGGTCGAGGGTGTTCATGAAATAGTCGGGCGAGCTGGTGGAATGGTTGATCATCCAGGGGTTCAGGCGTCCCTCGAAGAAGACCTCCTTCACGTAGGGTTCCAGCTTGTCGAACTCTGCGCGCTGTTCGGCGTCCATTTCTTCCAGCAATTGCTTGCCCGTGCTGATGTAGGCGTTGCGGGCATGGGTGGCGTCGTTGGCCATAGGCACGAACGTGGGCACTTGCGCGCGTTGCCGCAATTGATACCAGCGGGTGATGGCGGGGAAATGCGTGCGGGCCATGCGCTTGACGGAAAGCAGGTCGGGGCCTTGCTGAAGGTCGTCCCCCGCGAGCACGCCCATGATCACCAAGTCTGGTTTGAGCAAGGGTAGTGCGGTCTCGGCAATGTGTGCGTATTCGTCTGGCCCGGCGGCGGGTTTGCCGAGGTTGAGGATTTCCACGTCGAGCCCCTGCGCGCGGAGCAGCTGCTCCAACTGCTTGGGCCAGGAGTCCTCGATGTTCACGCCCCAGCCGTAAGTGAAGGAATCGCCAATGGCCACGATGCGGATGGCGGCCTGCTTCTCGATGTTGAACTCGCGGTCGCGGAAGCCTAGCGAGTTAACACGCTCGACAGTCTGGTAGTCGTGCATGTCGAAGTGCTCTTCCGAACCGGGCAGGAAGAGCAGGCCCATGTTCTGCGGCACGGCCTTGGGAAGAAACACGGCACCGAATGCGCGGTCGGCCATGCGGGCGAGGAAGAATACGGAATAGAAAGAGACACAGACGAGCGCGAGGTTGACGAGGGTATTGAATAGGCGCTTCATGCGTGGGGGCCCGCGCCGTGTTGAAGGCGGTTGCGGAGGATGCGCCCCAGGCTGCCCGCCACGGAAAAGAAGTTGCGCAGGT
>JBIKMR010000032.1:0-23143 GCA_044359155.1 Candidatus Hydrogenedentales bacterium
CCCGTGCCAACGCCAGGCGTCGCGTGCCATACGTATTGATGATGCACGCGTCGTTCCGCTGTTGCAGGCTGCGGGTGGGGGATTGTGGGGTTGCGAGTACCGACATGTTGTTCTTCCTTATTTCCCGTTCCGCATGGAATGAATGCCATCCACACGGAGCGCAGGGATGCACTACCCGACTTCATGCGCATCACCCTGAAAACACGCAAGGAAATTCCCCTCCCAGAGAATTTCCCCAATCAACGCCGCAAAGGCCGAGCCCGGCCTAGTTCTTCGACGGGGCGGGACTGGCAGCCCCCTTGTCCTTGGCTTTGGGTTCCGACTTGCTTCCACCTTCCGGCTTTGATTCGGTCTTCGTGCCGCCTTCAGACTTGGTCTCGGTCTTGGTTGCGGTCTTCGTTTCCGTCTTGGTTTCAGAGGGCTTCTCGCCACGCTTTGATTTATAGTCGGTCTCGTAAAAACCAGACCCCTTGAAGATGATGCCCCCGCCTGTGCCAATATGACGCTCGACCTTGGTGCTGGCGCAGGACTCACACTTGATTTTCGGGGTGGCTGAAATACCGTGAAACACGTCGAATTCATGACCGCAGGCTTTACAGCCATAAGTATAAGTAGGCATTTCGGTGTCTCCTTGGGTTCCCGGCGAATGCCGCCGGGCACGGGCTGCACTTCCACACCGGGAATGTACCCGAAACAACGGAACGCAAGCCATCTATTCTACTTTCCCCACGCGTTGCACTTCAACGGTTTAACCGCCGGAGCCTATTGAACATGGACCCCGTATCGGCTGCGGCCACCATCGATATCGACACCCCCGCCTTCCTCACCTTGCCCATGGTGCAGCTGGTGGTGCTGTTCTTTGCGGGGGCCTTGTACTGCTTTGTGGGCTACCGGGTGTTCAAACTGATGCTGGTGCTCACCGGGTTTCTGCTGGCCGGCGGCGTGTCGGCGGCCATTGTGTCGGTGGGCTTTCCAGACACTTGGCTGGTGCCTGCGGTGGTGGGTGTCATCTGCGGCTTGCTCGGGGCAAGCGTGTTGTTGTTCCTGTATCGGCTGGGCGTGTTTATCGTGGGCGCGGCCTTTGGTTCGCTGGTGGCGTTTCAGGTTTTGCAGACTGCCGCGCCCACTTGGGCGGGCATTGCCATCGTGTTGAGCGGGGCCTTGTGCGGTGGGCTGGCCCTGCTGCTTGAACGCCCCGTGCTCAGCTTGGCGATGGCGGTCATCGGCTCGTGGTTGATGGTGGCCACGTCGGCGGTCATCATCTTTTCCGGCAAGGGCCTACAGCTGGCCCCGGAAGAAATCACCCCTCCCATCGCCTGGGCGCTGCTGCTGCTCTGGCTGGTGCTCACCTTGTTTGGCCTGTTCACACAATATGCCAAACCCAAAGCCGAAGTGCGCCTCAGAAAAAATTCCTGAGATCATTTGCCGGATTTCGGATCCCATGTTAGAGTTTGGTTAGGTCCGGATGGGAGAGACGACCGGACACAAACCTACCAAGAAGGAATGGGGAAATGAACAGCATTGCGATCTCGAAGTGTGTCTACACGTATTCAATGGCAATTCTTGGGGCGGGCCTTGTGCTCGCCCCTGCGGCTTTTGCGGGGCCTCTTGAGCCTGCGGGGCCGCCTTCAAGTTCGAGTGTCACCTTGAACGAGCTCGACGCTAGCCTGAAAACGATTGACAAAGCCACCGCCCAGCTTGCGAAGCGCGGCGTGCCAGGCGGCTTAGATGTACCAGATGATCCCGGTGCGGTAGACGCAACTGACGGCACCGAGGCGCTTTCGGTTACCGTTCAGTTTACGATGGACAATGGCCTGCCGCCCATCGAGGGCAGCGTGACTACCGAGGGCTATGAAGGGCAAGTGTCCGTGCGCAGTTTTTCGCACAGCATAACCACGCCTCGCGATGCTGCCAGCGGCCTGCCCACAGGGCGCAGACAGCACCAGCCTTTCGTTATCACGAAGGTATTTGACAAGGCCTCTCCGATGTTGGCCAAGGCCTGCGCGCAAGGACAACATATCAAGAGCGTCAAGCTGTCCATGCGCAGTTCGAGCGGCGAGCCCAACCCAAAGCATACCATCACCTTGAGCGAGTGCATTGTAACCGGCATTTCCACCGGCTTCCCGAACTACGAAGAGATCGAGATCATCTACGAGACGATCGCTTGGACGGATGAGACAAGCGGCACGACGGCCGTGGATTCGTGGACTGAATCTCCGGTTGGTAAGTAACCACCATAACCAAACCGGTGGAGACTTGCCATGAAACATCAACACTACAAGGGCCTCGCGCGCGCCTTCTTGCTGGCTGGCATCGCCTCGGCGATTGCCCCAGTAGCCCGCGCCGAGCAGGTGCCCGACCCTACTGCGCCCTTCGCGTGGGGCGAGGCAATCAGCTGGGTCAACTTCAATACCGGGACTGTTCATCTAACCAGCGAGGTGATGAGCGGATATGCCTGGAGCGAATCAACCGGATGGATCAACCTGGGGGACGGTTCGCCTGATTCGCCCCCCAATTATTCGAACACCAGCGCCACGGATTTCGGCGTGAACAACGACGGCTCCGGCGGGCTTTCGGGCTATGCGTGGAGCGAATCACTCGGCTGGATCGTGTTTGACACGAGCGGCGCCGGGGGTTCGCAGGTGACCGTGGACGGCGATGGCCAGATGCAGGGATACGCCTGGAGCGAAAGCGCCGGGTGGATCAGCATGAACTCGGGCTACGGCGTGTTGCTGGAAACGGTGACTGGCGAAGGCGAAGAAGGAGAAGGGACCGTGGAAGGCGGCCGCGAGGGAGAAGGTTCTGTGGACGGTGAGGGCGCTCTCGAGGGTGAAGGTGTGTCGGAAGGTGAAGGCGTGTCGGAAGGTGAAGGCGTAACCGAGGGAAGCGTCGAGGGCTTGCTCGAAGGGGAAGGTGCTGCTGACGGCGAGGGCGACCTCGAAGGCGAAGGCAGTAACGAGGGCGAAGGTGAGGGCGAAGAACCCACGAATGAAATCGTGGCCGCCACCGCTGCGCTCGAAGAGTTCGACCCGTTGGACACCGATGACGACATGGTGCTCGACTTCACCGAACTGGAAGAGAAGCTGAGAGCCCTTGGTTTGCTCGGGGTAACCGACTACCTAGCCTTCTTCGATAGCCTGGACAGCAACGGAGATGGAGCGTTATCCGTGGGTGAATTGCGCCAACTGACGCCTGACTCCCCCTTGCACGGTGGAGACCTGGACGGCGATGGCTCGCTCGATCTCACCGAGTTGTTGCGTGCGATTCAGTTCTACAACGCGGGCGGCTTGGGCTGCGCTGAAACCGCAGGCGACACGGAGGATGGTTACGCTCCCGGCCTTGAAGCCGTGCAGTGCCGCCCGTACACGGCAGACTACCAGCCGCAAGATTGGGTGCTCGACCTTTCCGAGTTACTCCGCGCCATCCAGCTGTTCAACCTGGAGGACATCGAGTATTGTCCTGCGGGCGGGGAAGACGGGTTCTGCCCCAAGGTAGAATGACGAAAGCTTAATCAGCCACATGACTAAACCGCCCGGGAGTTTCTCCCGGGCGGTGCTCTTTTGAGTGCTACGAAGTCTTACGGGGATTGGCCAGGATTGGCCAGAATGGGACTGATGGGACCCCGCGAGGACGCGGGGCTTCGCGATGCTCAGCTGATGGGAGATGCGCGGGGCTTTCTATGGGTCAGCCTGAGTCTTTTCCGGTTTGTCCCATCCGGCCTATCTGTCGCATCCGTCCCATTCCTAAACAAAACACGAGAACCCTTGCCGTTTGGCAAGGGTTCCCGTAGGTAGGATTGGTTTGTGGCGTTAGCTCAGGACAACGTCGCCGCTTTCGCCGGTGCGGATGCGAATGGCTTCCTCGACGGGGGACACGAAGATCTTGCCGTCGCCAATTCGGCCGGTCGATGCCGCCTTTGTGATCGCCTCGATGACGGTCTTGAGCAGCTCATCGGTTACAACGATCTCGAGCTTGACCTTGGGAAGGAACTCGACGACGTATTCGGCGCCGCGATAGAGTTCCTTGTGTCCCTTCTGTCGGCCAAAGCCCTTGACTTCGGTTACCGTGAGGCCCTGCACGCCAACGCCGGCGAGGGCTTCCTTCACTTCTTCGAGCTTGAACGGCTTGATGATAGCCTCGACTTTTTTCACGTTTACTTTCCTCCACGGGAGCGGCAATTGCCGCGTGCCTGGTTTTGTTGCGTTTCGTTGCTGCGGCTCGTTGCCAGCGCCAGCTTGTCGGGCCGGGCTTGGGCTTCTTTCGAGTCGCGCATTCAACTGTCTTTATGTTGGCCCGCCGACCTACCGGGTCGGCGGGCCACCAGGGGGAATTAGCTCTGGTGATAGCCTTCCTCGCCGTGGAGCACGAGGTCGAGACCTTCTTCTTCTTCGTCTTCAGTAACGCGCAGGCCGATGGTGAACTTGATAAGGGTCAGCGCAATTATGGACACGATGGCCGAGAGAATTGCAGTGACGAGCACGCTGTACACCTGTACGGTCAGCTGTGCGCCCATGCTCTCAATGCCCGCGCCGAAGCCGCGTCCGCCCCAGAAGCCTTCCGGGCTGCACGCTACGCCGGTCAGGATGGCGCCGATAATGCCGCCCACGCCGTGCACGCCAAAGGCGTCAAGCGAGTCGTCATAACCGAGGGCCTTCTTGAGGGTGGTAGCGGCAAGGAAGCAGCCAGCGCTGGCAGCAAAGCCAATCATCAACGCGCCAGCAACGCCAGCGGAACCGGATGCAGGCGTGATGGCCACGAGGCCAGCCACTGCGCCGGTGATGATGCCAAGCGCACTGGGCTTGCCGTTCTTAATCCACTCGATGAACATCCACGTGGTGGCGGCCATCGCGCAGGCGATGTGCGTAACCAGCATGGCGTATCCCGCGTGAATGTCGGCGGCGGCGGCGCTACCGGCATTGAACCCAAACCAGCCCACCCACAGCATACCGGCACCGGTTATGGCCATGGTGAGGTTGTGAGGGGGCATGGGACGGTCGGGAAAGCCCTTGCGGGGTCCCATGAAGATGCAGCAAACCAGCGCGGCAATACCGGCGTTAATGTGCACCACGGTGCCGCCGGCGAAGTCCAGCACGCTCCAGTCCCAGAACAGGCCGCCTACGCCCGCCCATGCCATGTGGCAAACGGGCAGATAGGCGAAGGTGAACCAGAGTACCGAGAAGATGAGCATGGCGGAGAACTTCATGCGTTCGGCAAAGGCACCCACGATAAGCGCGGGGGTGATGATGGCGAAGGTGACCTGGAAGCAAACGAACACGGATTCCGGAATGGTGAGGAACACGTTCTCACGCGTGAGGTTCTTCAGGAAGAGGTTGTCCAGCGCGCCGACAAAGGAGTAGATGTTTTTCACACCTTCTTCCATGCCGGTAACGCTGAAGGCCACCGAGTAGCCATAGACCACCCAAAGCACCGTGATAACCGAGGTGAGTGCAAAACATTGCATTAACACGGAAAGCACGTTCTTCTTGCGAACGAGGCCCGCGTAGAAGAGAGACAGGCCGGGGATGGTCATGAACAACACGAGAACCATGGAGGTGAGCAACCACGCCGTATCGCCACTATTAATGGCCGGGGCAGCAGGGGCTTCCTCGACCACCTCTGCAGCGGCCTCAACCACTTCAGCGGTTTCCTGCGCCGACAGCGGCAGGGCGACCAGTGCAGCCAGCAGCACCGCCGCTGTTGCACCCCAAATCAATTTCTTACGCACGTGAAACAAGGTAATCCTCCTTTCTTCGGAAACGGCACACCTTTGCCCTATGCAAAGATGGTGGCTACGCCGCTCCGGGTTGTTAATTGCCCAAGGTTGTTGGCTTCACCGCAACGTGGCGGTCTGGCCGTGCCACGGAAGCTGACACAGCAATGCCCGTGCCAAAGCTGCAAGGTGCGGCAATTCCTTGGGTTAAGGAGAAAGGGGAAGGTTGGGGCAGGCGGGGCTTACCTACGCTGCCGTATCCAGCGAAAGGGCGAAGCTACCACGCGGTAGGCAATCGAGGAATTCGGGCAGAATGAAGACACCGCGCTGGCGGAGAAGCCGGGAAGCTACTTCACGAACTGGGCGAAGGGGTCTTCGTCGGCGTTGCGGTGCCACTGGTATTCGGTAAGCTGGGCAATCTTCTCCGCGCTTTCCATGCCGTATAGCCGCCCGATGACATGGAGTGCCATATCAATCCCGGCACTGACGCCGGAAGAGGTTACGATATTGCCGTCGTCCACCCAGCGGGCTTCCTTCACCCAGTTCACCTTGGGGCCCGCGTTTACAATCTGGGTGTAGAAGGCCTTGTTGGTTGTGGCGCGGCGACCGTCCAGGATTCCGGCGGCAGCGAGCAACTGCGCGCCGTTGCACACGGAGAGGGTAAGCTCGGCCTTCGAGGAAACCTCCCGCAGCCAGGCCTTGAAGGGTTCGTTGTTGGTCATGCGCACGGCACCGAATCCGCCGGGCACCAGGACGATATCGAGCGCGGGGCAATCGGCAAAGCTGTAATCTGCCACCGATTTCACCCGCTGGTTAGACGTGACCTCGCCCGCTTCCTCTGCCACGGTGACAATCTTCAATTGCGGACCCACGTTGCCAAACATTTCCAGCGGGCCCATGGCGTCGAGCAGCTCGAAGCCCTGGAACAGCACCACGCCCAGCGTGCGCTTTTCCTTGGGCGTGGCTGGCGCGGGTTCGTCGGCGGCGTGGCCCGGCAGGGCGAGCATGGCGACGACAAGGGCAAGGCTAATTTGGCGGATGTTCATGGCAATAGTCTCCCTGCTGCTTTGACGCCGGGCGGTGCTGCAAGGTTCAAAGGAATACAGCGTTGCCCACCGTGCCCAGCATCCCCTATACTACGCCATCCTTCCCCCCATGTGGGCGATTAGCTCAGTTGGTTAGAGCACCTGGTTTACACCCAGGGGGTCGCAGGTTCGAGTCCTGCATCGCCCACCATTTTTCTGCTGGCCAGTATGTTCAAAGCAGGGGTAGTCCTTCATGGGCCGTGAGCGGACATCAGGAGATTTAGGAACACTTGGCGTCAAGGCCAAGGTCCTCAAGCTGCTCATGCTCTTCGTTGCATGGATCATTGCGCCTGTAATCCTGCTCGGTTTTTTTGAAATGGCTTTGCGCCTTGCCGACTATGGCCGCTCTACCCAGCTGTTCATTCCGCGTGAAGTAAATGGCGAAACCGTGTTCGTTACGAACCGGGACTTCTATCAGCAGTTCTATACGGCCCCCATGGGATTGGTATCTCGGAAGTTGGCGCTGGCCGAGGCGAAACCTTCCAACGAGTATCGTGTGTTTGTGTTTGGGGAATCCGCTGCGGAGGGGGTGCCGGATCCAGATTTTTCGTTTGCGCGCATCTTGGACACCATGCTCCGTGCGGACAATCCAGACAAGCAGATCAAGGTCTGCAACATGGCAATGGCAGGTGCAAACTCCCATGTGATGTACCCTGCCGCCAAGGCATGTGTCGAGATGCAGCCCGATTTGTTTGTGGTGTACATGGGCAACAATGAGCTCAATGGCCTCGTTACGCAGAGCCTGCTTTGGGACAAGGTGCCACCTGCATTGGGGCTTTTCCTTGTACGCGCGAACGTGGCGCTTGGCGATTTACGCCTTTCGCAATTTGTTAGAAACATATTGGCGCAAGGCGATCCCTCCGCTGGGATGGGGCGTCCCAATCCCATCTTGGATTATGAGCGCGCCTACCAATATTTTGACGAAAACCTGAATGACATGTGCGCCGTTGCATCAGACGCTGGGGTGCCGGTGATACTTTGCACTGTCGGTTCCAGGCTTTGGGAATGGCCACCCAGTGGTGAACACACGAAAGAACTGTCGGCAGAAGATCTGACCGCATGGCAGGTTGCGCTTGATGCGGGTAACGCCCTCGCGGCACAGGGCCGACATGGGGAGGCACTTCGCGAGTACGAGAAGGCGGCCAAGATAAATGCAGACCACGCCGACCTTGCCTATCAGATTGGAGCTTGCCACTATGCCTTGGGTGAATACGAGAAGGCACGTTTAGAGTTGGTTCGCGCGCGTGAACTGGATAGCATTCGCTTTCGCCCAGGCAAGCGCATCGATGACCTGATACGCGGGGCCGTAAATGCGCATGCGTCTGACGGGGTAGCGCTGTCTGAAACAGCTCAAGCGTTGGCTGAGTCAAGCCCCCATGGCATTGAGGGGCCAGAGTTCTTCTTTGACTCGGTACACCTTACATTTGAAGGCAACCATGTCCTGGCAAGTTCCGTGCTTGAGACACTCCAAACCCTCGAAGCAAAGACGAGTGGCGTAGGTGCCGCTCCCCTTTCCGTGGAGGAATGTCGGGAGCGCCTCGCGTTTACTCTGGCTGACTATCGTGACCAAATTCTCAGGACGTTAAAATCCGACGAGCTTGTAAGTAAGCCTCCGCAGCCTGCATACAAGAAGCGGCTGGAGCAAGTGGAATCCCAGATACTTACGAGTGGGGAAGCCATGCGCTTGGAGGGGTTGCAGCGTGGTCTGTCATTGGACCCGGCATCGGCGCACACTCGGCTGCGTTATATCAATCGCTTGATGATTAAGCGTGAAATGTCCCTCGCCCTCGAACAGGCTCGAATTCTTGTTGAGCAACATCCGTTCGATCGTGACGGCCACAGCGTCATGGCGCAGTTATCAGCACTCTCTGGCGACAAAGACCGCGCCATAGAGGAGCTTCGCATCGTTGAGGCGATGGAACCCCATGAGCCCAGCACTTATTTGGGGTTGGGAATTTTCCTTGAGGAAAAGAATGACCTCGCAGGTGCGGAAGAATCCTATCGAAAAGCGCTTAAACTCCAGCCAAGCGGCGCGGCAGAGCAGGGACTGGGCCGCACCCTTGCCAAGCTCGGTGATGCGGGCGGGGCTGTCGATGCATACCGGCGCGCACGAGTACTCGAACCCCAAAACGAGGGGGTCTTTAGGGAGCTGTTTAAATTGCTGACCAAGCAGGGCGACGACGAAGCCGCCCAGCGCGAGTTGGAAAGCTGGCGGGCCAGCGGCAAGGAGTTGCCCGCAGGGTTGCCTGGGTTAGGAGCGGAAGGGCAGTAGCCGCGACAATCGATTGCGGCGTTCCAGTTTCCCTCACTTGGCGGCGCGTTGGGTTTCGCTGATATACTCGCGCGACTCAAGACGAGGGTGTCCTATCGTGATAGATCCAGCCGTAGTGCAAGAGTGGTGGCGCGTTGCGCCTTGGGAGGCTTGCCCATGAGTGCACGTCGAGACGCCTTGGACAGCACGATTGTGATGCAGCCGGAGGCGATGGAGGTGCATTTGCGGCGGATAGCGCGGGAGATTGCGAAGGCGAACCCGGACATTGGGGCGCTGGTGCTGTTGGGAATTTTGCGGCGGGGCAAGCCGCTGGCGGATCGGCTGTCGCGGCTGATTGGGGGGATGACCGGGATTGCACCGCCGGTGGGTGCGGTATCCACCACGCTCTACCGCGACGACGTGGCGCAGTCGGCGGCCACGTCCAAGGGCTACACACATTTCGATTTCGAGGTGGACGACCGCAGCGTGTTGCTGGTGGATGATGTGCTGGCCAAGGGCCGCACCATACGCGCGGCGATGGACGAGGTCTTCCACTATGGTCGCCCGGGCCGTATTCAGTTGGCGTGCCTTGTAGATCGTGGCGGGCGCGAGCTGCCCATTCGCGCGGATTACCTGGGCGAGAAGATTCCCGCAGGCGAAGACGAGTGGGTGCGGGTGCGCCTGAGCGAAATCGACGGCGAGGACGCGGTGCTCATCGAGCGGTTTCAACACCTGGACGAAGCAGCGGAGGGTGCTGAATCATGACGACGGCAGCTACCGCGCAGGAGCCGGAGGTGCGCTGGACGCGCAAGGACCTGATTGGCATCAAGGACCTGAGCCGCGAGGAAATCGAACTGGTGCTGGATACCGCACCGCAGTTTGTGGCGGTGTCCAAGCGCAAGAGCGGCATCAAGAAGGTGCCGCTGCTGACGGGGCGGCTGGTGGTGAACTGGTTCTATGAGCCGAGCACGCGCACGCGCACGTCGTTTGAACTGGCGGCCAAGCGCCTGAGCGCGGACACGCTGGCCATTGCCACGTCGTCGTCTAGCGTGGTAAAGGGCGAGACGCTGCACGACACGCTGGCAAACATCGAGGCAATGAACGCGGACGTGATTGTGCTGCGACATGGCTGTGCAGGCGCGCCGCACATCCTTGCGGCAAGCCACGATTCCCACGTGATCAACGCGGGCGATGGCCGACACGAGCACCCCACGCAGGCGCTGCTCGACGCGTTCACTATTCGCGAGCATCGCCGCTCGCGTACGGCCAACCCGGAAGCGACGCTGGACGGGGTGAACGTGGTGCTGGTGGGGGACATTGAACACAGCCGCGTGGCGCGCAGCAACATCCATTGCCTGCTGAAGCTGGGCGCGAACGTTACCTTGTGCGGCCCGGCCACGCTGATTCCCAAGCGCATCGAGGAGATGGGCGTGCGGGTGACCTATGACCTGCGCGAAGGGTTGAAAGACGCGGACGTGATCTATTCGTTGCGTATCCAGCTCGAGCGGCAGAAGAGCGGGCTGTTCCCCAGTATCCGCGAATACGTGCGGCAATATCGCATCGACACGGAATCGCTGCGGCTCGCGCCCGACGACGCGCTGGTGATGCACCCCGGCCCCATCAACCGCGATTTGGAACTGGCCGCCGAAGTGGCCGATGGCCCGCGCTCGGTGATTCTTGAACAGGTGACCAATGGGGTGGCGGTGCGGATGGCGGTGATGCACTTGCTGGTGAACTATGGCGGGCGCGACTGATTTGGAGCACGGAACGGACGCACACGGACCAGCACGGACGAGCACTGACGGAGTAACCGGAAGGTTTCTGCTGGCAGGCTTCTTGATGTTTTTTTTCGCACTCTCCGCCCATGCCACCCAGCCGAATATCATCTTCCTACTCGCCGACGATCTTCGCTACGACGCGCTGGGATGCAACGGCAATCCACTGGTGCAGACGCCCCACCTCGACCAGATGGCGAAGGACGGGGTGCGTTTCAGTCAATACTTCGTAACTACGCCCATCTGTATGGTGAGCCGGGCGAGCTACCTTACGGGGCTTCATGGCCGCAGCCATGGGGTTCAGAAATTCGATGCCCCCATTCCGGATCGCCTGCATGGCCTGGGCTACCCGTACCTGCTCCGGCAATCAGGCTACTGGACGGCCTTCGCCGGGAAGTGGGGCGTAGACAGCAAGGTGCCGGAAGATTGGTTTGACAGCTTCGAGGGGTTTTGGGGGCAAGGGCATTACTTCGAGCCGGGCGATCCCAAGCATCTTGATGCGCGGCTGGCGGAGAAAGCCATTGCCTTTATCGACGCGTGCCCCAAGGACAAGCCGTTTTGCGTGTCGATCAGCTTCAAGTCGCCCCATGCGGACGACCCGATCATGTACCCGCCGGACCCGGCCTTTGCCACGCTGTACAAGGATGTGACTTTCCCGCAGGGTGCGAAGTGCGACCCGGCCTTTATCTCTACGCTGCCCGACTTCTTTGCCAAGTCCCTGGGGCGCACGCGGTGGAATCAAAACTTCGCGCCGCCGAACGACACGGCGGAACGCATCCGCGAATACCACCGGCTGGTGGCCAGCCAAGATGCCGCAGTGGGCCACATTCGCGCAGCCCTTGCAGAGCGCGGGCTGGCCGAGAACACGGTGGTTATCTTCAGTTCTGACAACGGCTATTTCCTTGGGGAGATGGGCCTTCAGGACAAGTGGCTGCTCTATGAGGAATCGATCCGCGTGCCTCTGTTGGTCTGCGGGGCAGGCGTGGCGGAGGCGCAGCGCGGCACGGCACTGGACGCGCTGGCGTTGAGTATTGATATTGCACCCACGATGCTGGACCTGGCGGGCGCGCCGGTTCCGCCGCAGTGGCAAGGGCGTAGTCTCAAGTCGGTGCTGGGTGCTACGGCCACCACGCCGTTCCGGACCGCAGCTTTTTTCGAACACCAGTACTGGCCAGAAGAGATTCCCGAATGCAGGGGGATTCGCACGCTGGACGAGAAGTGGGTCTATTATCCGGGGCACCAGTACCGGCAGGACTTCGACTTGCGCGCTGACCCCGAGGAAATGACCAACCGCCACGACGCGCTTAGCCCCGAGATGCAGGCCCAGCGTGAGTCCAAGCTCAACGCATGGGTAGCCGGGCTGGACGCTTGGCGGCCTGATGCCGCCGAGCCATGGCGGGACCCGGAATAACTTCGCCGCGCACCCCGGTTGCGGCTTTGCCTGCGCAAGGGCTACAATCCGCGTTTGGATCAGGAGTATTTTCCATGTCCGCAGAGGGCTATATTGATTACTTCCAAATGCTTGAGCTGGACGCGTCGGCCAATCCGGGCGAGGTGCGTAAGGGCTACAAGCGTTTGATGAAGGAACTTGTGGTCGAGATTTCGCAGGCGCAGCTTACGGAAGAGAAGCGCAATTCATACCTGTTGCGCATGGCGCAGATGAACGCGGCGTTCTACATCCTGCGCGACGAGCACCGGCGCGAGCGCTATGTGGCGGACCGGGCGCAGGCGATTCAGCTGGAGGAAGATTGGCGCATTGCGGTGGAGGGGAAGACGGAGCAGGCGGAGCCATTGCGTAGGCAGTATGACGGCGCGCTGAAGCATTACCTTTCGCACTACATGGAAGAGCTGGTGCTCGAGGCGGGGCGCGACGCGGAATGCGTGGAAGCCAGCCACTGGGACCTGAACCATGAACGCCATGCGGGCCGGGTGTTGCGCCAGCATCGGCAACGCCTCTACCACCAGATTCACGAGCGGCTGCCGTTTTACGACATCACCCCGCCGCAGATTGACTGGGACGAACGCGCGCGCACCGTGGGCGCGTTGTTGTCCGGAAGGAACTAGCCGTGTTTTTTTCGAGCAAGAAAGCCGCCACGAAGGCGGAGGTGACGCAGGCCGACATAGACGGGTGCGTGGCGAAGGCGGTGTCCGAGGGCGACATGGTCAACCTCGTGTTCTGCTTCTCGCCCAATTCCCCGCTGCGGCAGGAATCGCCGGAGATCCTATCGAAGTCGAAGTACGACTACATGCGGCCCTCTCCCGAGACACGCACGCCCGCGTATGACGAGGCGCTTCGACTGGCCACGCGGTCGGACATACAGCAACACAACCGTTTGCAGTTGGACAGCAAGCGCCCGGCGCAATTGCACGCGGAGCTGGTGCTGGCGGTGGCGGACAACGCGGTGCGCCTGGACAAGCACACCGTTGCGGCGCAAGCCTATGAGCGCCTGCGCATACGCGACAAGATGCGCGACCTGTTTGCCGCGCAGGCGGACGCGGCGCTGGACGCGGGCGACGTGGAACTGGCGGCCAAGGGCTATCGCATTGCGGTGGGCCTGAGCTACGACTACGCCGCCTTCCCCGAGCCGCTGCCGCTTATCCCGAATTACCAGACACGCGCATTGATGCTGCACGCAATTTATCCGCGCCGTCCCGAGGACAGTGTGGCGTTGCTGCCGCCGGACCGACAGATGCAGGTGGCGCTGGAATACCTGTTGCTCGACCCGGCACTGGCGGCGCGCCTGGCGCACAAGCCGCTGGACCTGCTGGCCTCGTTCCTTGCGGCATTCATTCGCCAGCGCGATCCCCGTTGGGATGATTTCGTTGGGCGGTATCGTGAAGCCTGCGACATGGTTAACGCCATGGCGGAGCGCTTGAAGCAGCAAGAGCAGCAAGGCGCTGGAGGCGATGGGCAGTTGCGTGCGGAAGTGGCCGCGCAAGAGGCGGACTTCTCCCCGCGTGAAGTGCCCGCGAAACTGCTGGGCCGCGCCATTGAGCCGGGCGAGTGGTGGCAGTACATGAAGGACTTGTCTTACCAGCACCCGGCGGCGGTGTTGTTTGTAACGCGGCAGGTGGTGGCGAAGGATCAGGAGGTGTTGTTGCCGCGCTACTTCCGTGGGGCCGCGCTGGGCCAGCGGCTGGGGTTGTACAGCGAAAGCGCAAGTTAGCCCGGCGCGTGTGTTTGCTTGGGCAGTCCTTGCCCGGAGAGCATGAGCCTTGCCACAGATTGACACGTCGCAGCTAATAGTTCGCCGGGGGCGTCCGCACCCGGTTGGGGTGGCGGTGAATTCCGAGGGCGCGCGGTTCAGCGTGTTCAGTCGCAATGCCACGCGGGTGTGGGTGGCGCTGTTTGAAAACGTGGGTGACAGCGCGCCGTGTTGGGAAGTTGAGCTGGACCGGCGCGAGCACCGCACGGGGGACATCTGGTCCGTGTTTGTGGCGCATGTTCCGCGCGGCGCGTATTACATGTTTCGCATGGACGGTCCGCACGACCCGCTGACGGGGCACCGCTTTGACCCCAACGTCTACCTGCTCGATCCCTATGCGCGCGCCTTTGCCGGAGAAGCGCACGACGGCACGATGAAGTCGGTGGCGGCGCCGCTGGATTTCGAGTGGCACGGCGCGACGCCGCCACGCATTCCCATGAACGAGACGATCATCTATGAGGCGCATGTGCGCGGCATGACGCGCCATGCCTCGGCGGGCGTGGCGGATGCAGGCACGTATCGCGGCCTGATAGCGAAGCTGCCCTACCTGCAGTCATTGGGCGTAACGGCCATCGAGCTGTTGCCCGTGCAGGAAATGGGCGAGGACCGGCTGGGGCGGTGCAGCATTGGCAGCGGCGAAGAACTGACCAACTATTGGGGATACAGCAGCATCGGGTTCTTTGCGCCTGCTTCGCGCTATGCCGTGTCCTGCTGCGGATGGGAGCAGGTCTCTGAATTTCAGGAACTCGTCACCGCCATTCATGATGCGGGGATGGAGGTCATCCTCGACGTGGTGTTTAACCACACTTCGGAAGGCAATGAACGCGGCCCCACGATGTGTTTCCGTGGGCTGGACAACGCCATCTATTACATGCTCGGGCCGCATGGGGACTACCTGAATTATTCCGGCTGCGGCAACACCTTCAACTGCAACCACCCGCTGGTGCGCGATTTCATTCTGGATTGCCTGCGCTATTGGGTGAGCAACATGCACGTGGACGGGTTCCGGTTTGATCTCGCGTCGATACTCGGGCGAGACGAATCGGGCCACCTGATGGAGAACCCGCCGCTGATATCGCGCATTGCGGAAGACCCGGTGTTGCGGGACGCGAAGCTGATCGCAGAGGCGTGGGACGCGGGCGGGGCGTACCAGGTGGGGTCGTTTGGAAACTTCCGCTGGGCGGAGTGGAACGGGCGCTACCGCGACGACGTGCGCCGCTATTGGCGCGGCGACCTGGGCACGCGGTCGGCCTTTGCGCTGCGGCTCACCGGCAGCCCTGACCTCTACGCGCGTGGCGACCGCAGCCCGGCGCACAGTATTAACTTTGTGACCGCACACGATGGCTTCACCCTGCGCGATTTGGTGTCGTATAAGCACAAGCACAACTGGCTGAACGGCGAGGGCAACCGCGACGGGAGCGACGAGAACTTCAGCTTCAACTGCGGAGTGGAGGGGGACACCGCCCGGCCCGAGGTGCTGGCGCAGCGGCTGAAGATGCAGAAGAATTTCATCGCCACGCTGTTCCTGTCGTTGGGTGTGCCGATGTTGCTGGGGGGCGACGAGTTTGGGCGCACGCAGCGCGGCAACAACAACGCCTATTGCCAGGACAACGACGTGTCGTGGGTGGACTGGACGCTGCTCGAAAGTCACGCGGAGCTGCTAGAATTCACGCGGGCGATGATTGCCTTCCGCAAACAACACCCGGCGCTGCGGCGCGACAGGTTCTTCGTTGGCGGCAAGACCGATTCCGTGGGCGTGCGGTATGAAGACATCACATGGATAGCGCCAAGCCGTGAGCGCACCTTGGATTGGCAAGGGCAGGAGACAGCGCTGGCCTGCTTGATAGACGCGCGCGAGAACGCGGGCGTTCACCTGTTTGTGGCGTTCAATAACAGTGGGAAGGAAGTGACCTTCCCCTTGCCGCAGTTGCCGTGGGTGGTGAACATTCACACGGATGGCGCGCCCGAGGTGGGTGGCGCGGTGAAAGTGTCAGCGCAGAGTTTGGTGGTGCTTACGGCGTCGGCGTGACTCCGTCCCATGAGAGGGATGCGACGGATGGGAGCGCCGCGCATGTCCGCCTCGGGTGGGCCATGGCGTGGTTACGTGCTCGTTGCCAAGGTCCGCCTTGGCAATGCCACTGCGCGGAGGCTCCCGCTTCCTCCCTCCGTGTTGTAGAGGGGTCTCCACTTACTTTTTCCTAATTGACTTCAATACCGTTTCCGACCTAGTGTTCTGTCATGAGTCGTTTCCCGCCCGAGGTAAGGCATTTTGAAAACAATGTGTCGCGCATCCCTGAATTCTATTATCCATCGGATTTCTTACAGTAGCGTTCTGATGTGCATTGTAGCGCTTGGAGCATTGCCCTTTCGTCAGGCGGTCTCTGAGCCGGACCCAAACGCGAACATACAAACAATCAGGGTTCTTGACGACGGAGGTGCAGCTGTGCAACATGCGGCTATTTTTTACCGCTATCTAGGAATGCCGAATCCGCTCCCAGAAGAGAAAGGCAAAGTTTATACAGATGCGCAGGGTTATGCCCAGATTCCCTACGATAGCAAGGGCATCGGCCTTGCAATATATTCTGAGACCTGTTACCACAAAGTGCTGACGATGATGTCCCCTGAACGCAAAAGTAAATTGAAAGTTGGAATGAATGACCAAGCTTTACAGAATTTTTGGGGTGACACGATTACGCTAATTCGTAAGCAAGCACGTGTCCCAATGTACGTTTCCGACAGGCCGAGTGTGGCTGATCTCAAGGATACAGCCGAATTGATTGAATTTGGATTTGAATTCGTTCCCTTCACGCAAAGCAAAGGTATCAATCCAAAAATTTCCGCACCATTGATGTGCGACATCGTTTTCGAGGTCAAGCGCGTAGGTATTCGGAGAGAACCAGTCAAACTGTTCCATCCTGATGGGATTCATACTTACCAAGTGCGTATCTATGGCCGCAACGGTTGGCAGATACTTCCCATGGCCCTATCGGAGGAAGATGCGCGGGCGCTTCACGAGGCGCCAGCGGGTGGATACGCCGAGGAGGTGACCTATCAGAGTCTTGGAGATTTGCCTTCCACCATTTATCTAAGCAGGGGCGGTGAGTTTGATAAGCGATACGGAGTGCTGGGAAGCGTTGGGCTCAAGGAATATTATGCGCCGCGATTAGACAAGCGCGGAATCAAGTTCTTCGGATACTATAAGGTCCAGGCCGAGCAAACAGGCAACCGCTCATTGGATCCGGACCCCAAGAAGGAAGAGCTGCCCGTTGGGTACGATGGGGATTACAACTAGCGCACACGGTTATGTCTTGCTTGGGGGGAAGGACCACCCTTTCTTGCCATTCGCTATGGCATAGTCTCCGACCACCACACAACATCGGTGCTGATATCTGTATCAAAGACTCCAACTCTCCGTCATTCCTGCGCAGGCAGGAATCCAGGCACCAGTGGTTGTTGAGTTGACGATGACTGCGTAGACGCTCGCCAATGCAGGAAGAGGCGCGCCTTTTGAAGGCCCGTGACGATCAAAGTCTGAATGCCAACATGGAACCCACGAGTGGCTAGATTCCTGCCTTCGCAGGAATGACGAAGTGGGGTTCGGCGCTGCGGCGTCCGCTGCGCAGTAGCCCGCCTGAGGCGGACAAGCGCAGCACTCCCAAAAACTACCCCCTTGACAACTGCACTCGCTTGGGATATAAATTAACCAACGCGTAGGTTAATTAATTGGAGTCCGCATGAGTACGACGAGCACCATGACATCTCGGGGGCCGGGGCGACCCATCGATCCGGTGCGGCAGGAAGCCCGACGTAGCGCTATCCTAGAAGCGGCGGGGCGGGTGTTTGCGGAGCATGGCTATGCGAACACGGACGTAGCGCAGGTTGCCGCGCTGCTGGGGCTGACGAAGGCGGCGGTGTATCACTATTTCAAGAGCAAGGAGCAGCTCTTCTTTGAGACGGTGGACGCGAAGCTGGGTAAGCTGTCGGACGAGATGGCGGCGCTGGCGGGGCAGTTTGCGGATTCGCTGGACGGCATCGAGGCGGCGTGTACGTTGTACTTGCGCTTCTTTCAAGACAACCCGGACGCGGTGGAGTTGATGGTGCAGGAGCGGTCGAGCTTCAAGAACCGGGCAGCGCCCACGTATTTCCGTTACCGCGACGCGACACTGTCGCAATGGACCGCGACGCTGGAACGGCTGACCGGGCTGGGGAAGCTGCGCGCCGTAGCGCCGGTGGCCACGCTGCGCCTATTCAGCGACCTGCTGTATGGGCGCGTCATCACCAACTTCTTCGTGGGGGACATGCGCCCCGTGGAAGAGCAGAGCCGAGAGATTGTGGATTTGCTGCTGCAAGGGCTGCTGCCGCGCGGCGAACAACCCTCTTGTCCCCTCGCCCCCGTCGCCGGGGGAGAGGGTTAGGGTGAGGGGGAAAAGAAAGGATGAATATACACCACGAAGGATTTGCCACCACCGGTCGCGGCCTGAACCGCGAAATGCTGCCGATGGCGCTGTGGGAAAAGGCCAAGCGCTATGGCATTTGGAACCCCGCCGACATTGACCTGACGCAGGACAAGATAGACTTCGCCAACCTCACCGATCGCGAGCGCGATCTGCTGGTACGTTCGATGGCGAATTTTCAGGCGGGCGAAGAAGCGGTGACGCTGGACCTGCTGCCGCTGATCGGCGTGATAGCGCGCGAGGGGCGGCTGGAAGAGGAGATGTTCCTCACGTCCTTCCTTTGGGAAGAGGCGAAGCATGTGGACTTCTTCAGCCGTTTTCTGGGCGAAGTGACGGGGCGGCACGGCGGGCTGGAAGGCTATGTGGGCCCGGCGTACCAGAAGCTGTTCTACGATATCCTGCCGAAGAACCTGCACGCGCTGGCGGAGGACTCTTCCCCCGAGGCACAGGTGCGGGCATCGACCACGTACAACATGGTGGTGGAGGGGATGCTGGCGGAGACGGGATACCACATCTACTTCACGGTGCTGGACCGCAAGGGCATCATGCCCGGGTTCCGCGAGGGCATCCATAAGCTGAAGCTCGACGAGTCCCGCCACATCGCCTATGGTGTGTACCTGCTGTCGCGCCTGATAGGCGAGAACCCGCAGACCATGCAGGTGTTCGACGACACCATGAACGAGCTCTTCCCAATTGGGTATGCGTTGATTGCGGAAATCTTTGAGGCGTATGGGGACGACGTGCCCTTCGGGCTGGACCCCAACGAGTTCCTCGAATACGCCACATCGCAATACCAGAAACGCTACGCCCGCATCACGCGCGCACACGAGTCAGGCGCGGCGGATGAGGAAGAGGAGCTGGTCGAGGTGTAGGGTGGCTACCGTGTAAAGGACAGCCTTTCGGCGTGGGGGGCTAAGGCCTCCGCCACGCGCAGGGCAGACCGCACCACTCCCTCGTGGCTGTCGTAGTTTGTGGCGTACATGCCAGCCAGCCAGAGATTGTTCTTTCCGTGATGATGGTCCAGTTGTGTCTGGCAGCGGAAGTAGGCGGGGGTGGGGCGGGGATGCTGGAACGTGATCTCGGCGTAGCAGGGATTTGGCTTGCGGGGGCTGTGCGTTATCCAGCTGCGGAACAAGTCTACATTGCGATTTCCGTGGCAACGGTCGGTGGTCGAGCAATACTCGCCGTCATACATGCCATTCACGGTGGACCAGTGTGCACGGTTGGGCGGCATAAAGGTCGGGTCGCCGTGGATGGCGATGGTGGTGTCGAAGTAATCGACCAGCGCCAGCGCGCCGCGCTGGGCTTCCATGCCGGGCAGGCCTTGCAACAGCGAGTGCGCCTGCGCCGCGTTGGTGGCAATCACCAGGTGGTCGAACTCGTGGACTTCGCCATTGGCCGTGACTTGGTAGCGCCCCTCGTTGCGGGTGATCTCTTCTATGGTCGCGCCCGTGTGCAGGCTGGCCCGGTTCATGTCGCGCACCAGCAAGTCAATGTAGGCCGACATTCCGCCCACCATCTCGAAAGAGGGCAGGGGCGACACCACCGGGGGACGGAGCAGAACGAGGTAGGACAGTACATTGCGGGCGGAGTAGGTGCGCACTTCATCTGCGGATACGCCCCAGAACGAGCCAAGGTAGGGATAGAGAAACCCTTCCGTGAAGCGCGGCGGCAACAAAAGGCGGGACACGAATTCTTCCAGCGGAATGTAAAAGTCGCCATCGCCCTCGACCAGTTCGACCGCGCACTGAATGACCTTGCGCAGGCCCAGCAGCGCGTTCAACGTGCGCGCCTGCGCCAAGCCGCCCATGCGCGCTATGCTGCCGAAGGGCGGCATACACACGGTCCAGTCAGAGCGGCTATCGTGGAAGGTGGCATTGGGGTGGTAGGAAATGAAGGGGGCCTGTAACTGCCGGAGCAGCTTCATGAACGTAGGCTGCAGGGGATCGCTGAAGTAGTGGATGCCCGCATCCACATGGTGGGTGCGACCATTCAGTTCCACCGCCACGCTGTGGCAATGCCCGCCCAGCCGGGTATCGCGCTCGAAGAGCGTTACGTCGTGGTCCTGCTCCAGCAGCCACGCCGTGATGACGCCTGCGGCCCCGCCGCCAATGATACCTATCCGCATGTGGAATGGCCCCTTCAGGTGCTCGGTTTGTCGCCCGGCTTGCGCAGACGCGATGCGGCGGATTGCACATTGAGGGTGCGGGTGGCGCGGATGTTGTGTAAAGCGTCGCGCAATGCGGCCATGTTGGCGATGAATTTGGCGGAGGTCTCGTCGAGTACGGCCCGATAGGCTGCTGCGCCGCTGCCTCCCACCAACAGCGTCACTCCGGCGGGCAGGTAGGCGCGGTCCAGTTCGCGCAAATCGCGCGAGAGGTCGGGGTCGTCGGGTGGATAGACAATGCTGAGGGCGATGGCGGCGGCGCGGGTTTCCCGCACGATGAAGCCGATGTCTTCTGATGGCAGCCCCACCCCCATGTACACCACGTGCCAGCCTTCGCTGGCCGCTGTTTCCGCTGCCACCAATGCGCCGATCTCATGGTGCTGCCCAATGGGCGTTGCCACCACAATCACCGGGGCAGAGTCTTGCACGGCGTAGCTGCTGCGCAGCGTGATGAGGAAGTTGCGAATAATGGCGGAAGCGAAGTGCTCGTGGGTTACACGCAGCGCGCCTTTGCGCCAGGCCTGCCCCAGCCACTCCATCAGGGGCGAGACTATGCTGTCCAGCAGCATGGGGCGGGGCAGGGCGGTGTTTGCTTCCCGCAGCACGCGCTCCAGCCGGGAATCGTCCAGTGTTTCAATCGCGGCGCGGGCAGCCGCTAGCATGTGCTCCATGTTGGATGCATCGCCGTTGGTTGCAGCTTCCGTTTGTGAGGTGCGTCCCAGGGCAGGCAGGTGGGCTGCATCGCGCAACAAGTCTTCCAGTTCCGCAATTGTGCGGTGCGCAATTTGGCTTATGGTGTGCCCGTTCAGGGTGGCAGCGTGAAGCAATCGGAGCCGGTCAATGTCCGCGTCGCTATAAAGTCGGCGGTTGGTATCTGTGCGCTGCGGCTCAACGGCGTTGTAGCGCTTTTCCCAAACCCGGATAGCGTGTGATGTAAGGCCCGTGCGGCGGGTTACCACGCTCATGCTGTGCCGGGGTTCGTTGTAGCTCATGCCGTCTCCAAGGATACTGTCTAGGCTTCGTCTATCAATCGTCGAGAATAGCACGGCAGCTTCTTGGGAGAAAAGAATCGCGCCGCCCCAAGGGGGGCGGCGCGATGATGAATGTACAGACAGGTTTAGGGAGCGGGGATCTCGGTGCAGTAATTGTCATCCAGCGCGCTGGGCGACGGGCAGTAGGAGTACGTGCCGTAGTTGAAGAGCTGAATGACGCGAAGCAGTTCGCTGAGGTTGATCTCGAAGTCTACACCACCGATGTAGTCAGCGGCGTGCGCTTCGCAAGGAGGTGCGGCGTCGCCCTTGGCATCCCCAGGTCCAAAGCCATCTTCGGTGCTACCTGCCGGATCAACGCAGTCATAAAGTCCAGCGTTATACAACTGGATGAGGCGCAGCAACTCGGCAAGGCTCAGTACCATGTCGCCGTCCACATCGCCATTGTGCACGCGCACAGGACCTGCGTAGCGGTGAAGCTCGCCGGTAGAGAGGGCGTTGTCGTCGTTAGAGTCAAGGATGTCGAACTGCTCGTCCGTCATCTGCGGGGCAACGAAATCTGCCTCCGTCTTCTGCAGCGTGCCGCTCTGGTCGCCATCGGCCAGTTTGAACACGAAGAGCAGGCCGTCTGCCAAGCCTCGCAAGTCTTGTCCTTGTCCTTCCCCTTCGCCTTCCACGGGAAGGCCTTCACCTTCGCCTTCACCCTCGACTTCGCCATCGGTGGCCAAGGGGCAAATCAGGTCGGCGCGGATGGTGGCATTCGTGTCGCCGGAGGAATTGATTTCGACGTAAAGCGGGTTGGCGCTCAACACCTGGAAGAAGTTCGGCGACAGCAACTGCACAAAGGGGCAACCAAGGTTGGAGCTAAAGGAGAGGAACAGCGTTCCGGACTGCCCGGGGGAACCTTGGAAGATGCTGATGCTGGTGGGATTCGGCACGTTGTGGCGTACCACAAGCAGGTACTGTCCGTCGCCGGGGATCGGCCCGGTGATCTGCACGCCGCCCGTGAATGCCGAGGTGGTGGGGGGGACAACGGCGGAGTTGGTCAGTTCGACGTTACAGAGCAGGTCGGCAGCTTCACCTTCCGGGAAATCTTCGCAGGGAAGGGGCTCGCCCTCGGCCTCAGCGGCGGCTTCACCTTCGGTGATACCTTCACCCTCTTCCACGCCGTCATCAAATGCGCAGCCCACAATGTCGCCGCGGATGCTCGAAGAAGCGCCGGACTGTGAATCAACCTGAATGTAGTGCGGCTCGCTGGTGTAATCCTCGAGCTCCGCCTTGGTCCAGGTCATGAACAAGACGGTGTTGTCCGAGCCCAGCCGCCGCACCAAGGTGCCATTCTCGCCAGGCGCGCCCTTGAACACGCTGATGTCGCCGGAATCCAGCACGTTATGCTGGAGAATGAACGTGGCGTTTGTGGCATCCACAAACTCTATGGTGGCCTGCCCCGTGGCACTGGCACCATTGGCCGGGACCATCTGCGAGCCAATGATACGGCGACCACCG
>JBIKMR010000033.1:0-23136 GCA_044359155.1 Candidatus Hydrogenedentales bacterium
GAGGCGTTGTGCTTGGCAATCACGCCTTCCGCCGCCGCCTTTTCCTCTGGCGTGGCGTAAAACACGGTTGAGCGGTACTGCGGGCCGCTGTCCGCTCCTTGGCGGTTGAGAGTGGTGGGGTCGTGGGTGGCGAAGTGCAGGTCGAGCAGGCGTTCGTAGCTTACCTTCGCGGGGTCATACACCAAGCGCACGGCCTCAGCGTGCTTGGTCTTGCCGGAGGATACCGCCTCGTAATTTGCAGAGCGGGCGTCGTCCCCGGCGTATCCGCTGCTTGCATCAAACACGCCATCCACTTCCTCAAACACCGCCTCGACACACCAGAAGCAGCCGCCCGCAATGACCATCTCTGCGGCCTTGGTTTCGGGCACATCCTCGCCCGCAGCGGCGAGCAGCCCCTGCGCGTGGAACTTCAGGCATTCCGAATTCAGGCAATAGCGCAGCCCGGTGGGCTCGGGGCCATCGGGGAACACATGGCCGAGGTGGGAATCGCAGCGGGCGCAAAGAATTTCCGTACGCACCATGCCGTGGCTTACGTCGGACTTCTCGGCCACGTTGCCGCCGATGCCCTGGAAGAAGCTGGGCCATCCTGTGCCAGACTCGAACTTGGTGCCGCTCTCAAACAGGGGCAGGTTACACGCGGCACAGGTGTATATGCCCTGTTCCTTGTTCTTCAGCAAGCCCCCGCAGAACGCCGCCTCGGTGCCTTGGGTGCGCAGGATGCGGAACTGCTCCGGCGTGAGAATCTTCTTCCACTCCTCGTCCGTCTTCACCACCTTCGGCACAACCACGGGGCCTGCCAGCTTGCCTTCTTTGCTGATCAAGGTCACATAGGCGTTGCCGGGTTTTGCTTCTGAAGGCATGGGAGATTCCTCGTTAGTGGCTTGGGGTTCAGGCGCGGGAGAGTCTTGCGCCCCCGCAGGGGCGCAGCCGAGCAGGGTGGTGGTGAGCATCAGCGCCGTGGCGCACATTAATCTAAGTGTGTTCATACGGTTCGGGTTCCTGTTGCGGATACAGGGCATCCGCGTTACTCCAGACTAAACGCGCTGGACATGACAATCAATTTCCGGATGGGGGGATTTTATGTCAAACAAAAACGGCGCGCGCCTGACGAAAGGCGCACGCCGTTTATTACTACGGACAAGTGGTTAGCCCTGAAGCTTTTCCTTCAGCGATGCCAACTGATCTGCCAGCGAGGTTCCCATCTGGCCGTCGCCACCGAAGGACATGGGGCCTTCGGCGCGGGCGGGGCGGGCAGGCTTGCGGGCACCGCCACGATTTGCGTCATCGCGCGGGCGGTCGTTGCGGGGACGGTCGGGGCGCGGGCCACCGGGTGCGCCGGAGGGCGCTCCGCCACCACCACGGTTGAACTGCTGTGCACGCGCGCCAGATGCGGCGCCAGCGCCACCTCCTGCACGGTGTCCACCCTGTCCACCGGTCTGCGCACCGGACCGCTGTCCGCCTGCACCACCACCGGCAAAGGCGCGATCGCGCCCGCCTTCGCCCTCGGGACGGCGCGGGCCGCGTGGTGCGCCTTCGCCTTCCTCTGCGGGGCGGCGACGGAAATCCTGCGGCACGGCCTTGCGGGAAAGGGAGATGCGGTTCTTGGCCTTGTCGAAGCCCAGCACCTTCACGCGCACGGTCTCGCCCAGCAACACGACCTCACGCGGGTTGCGCACGTAGCGGTTGGCCAGTTCGGACAGGTGGATCAACCCGTCCTGGTGTACGCCGATGTCTACAAACGCGCCGAAGTCAGTCACGTTGGTGATGATGCCCTCGGTGATCATGCCGTCTTCAATCTGCTCGACAGTTTCGATGCCCTGCGGGCGCAGCGGCAGGCGGAAGCGGCGGCGCATTTCGCGCGCCGGGAAGGACAGTTCCTTCTGGATATCATCGAGGTAGAGCGCGCCGAACTTGTCGGTGGCCAGGGCTGCCCAGCCAATGGCACGTATGCGCGGCTCGTTGCGGATAACGTCGCGCACTTCCACGCAGGCGGTGCGGGTCAGATCGTAGGCTTCGGGGTGAATGCGCGTGGTGTCCAGCGGCTCGTCTCCGCCACGCACCAGCAAGAAGCCCGAGCACTGGTCAAAGGTCTTGTCGCCAATGCCGGATACTTCACGCAACTGCTCGCGCGTCTTGAATGCGCCATGCTGCGTGCGGTGGGTCACGATGTTCTGGGCGGTGCCCAGCTGGATGCCGCTGACATAGCGGATGATGTCGGCGGAGGCGGTGTTCACGTCCACGCCAACCGCGTTCACGCAGAGCTCGGTGATCCGCGCAAGGTCGTCCTTCAGGCGCTTCTGGGTTACGTCGTGCGCCAAGCCGCCGAGCCCAAGGGTGCGGGGGTCCAGCTTCACATATTCGGCCAGCGGGTCCTGGAAACGACGCGCCACGGTGATGGCGGCGCGCACCGGGGGGTCGAGGTCGGGGAATTCTTCCTTGCCTTCCTTGCTGGCGGCAAAGGCGGATACGCCGGCCTCGCTCACGAACACGGTAAAGGCACGCAGGCTGGATATCTTCTTGCGCGCCTCGGCGATGAACTTCGAGAACTCGCGCGAACCGGGCCCACCGCAAATGGCCAAGGCCTCGATGGGGTGCTTCTCGAAAACCAGCTTCAGCACGTCGCGCGCGGCGAGCTGCTGTTCCTGGCTGCCTTCAAAGTTAATGCTCGCTTGTTCGACGAAGCGGCCTTCCTTGTCGAGGACGGCCAGCTTGTAGCCGGGCTTGCTGTCCTGCACCACGCCCACCGTCATCACCTTGCCCGCAGGCGGGGTCATTAACAGGTGAAGGAAGTGGTCGCGGCAGGTGTCGAGCACCTGCTCCTCGGCGGCCTCGCGGGCCTCCTGCAACACCTCCTCCTCAAGCGTGGGGCGCAACAGGCGGCGATAGGCGTCGCCGGAAATGTGGCTGATATACGGGGCGAAGGGCGTGCCCTTCTCCTTGAGCACGCCGCCCACGATTGCGTCCACGGCGGCGTTGTCGTCAATCACCAGGTCAATGCGCAAGAAACCCTGCCGCCCGCCGCGCAACACCGTGAGCACCTGCTCCGGGGTGGCCTTGGCCAACGGCTTGGCAAAATCAAAATAGGGTGCAAAGTGTTTGCCCGCTGCCGCGTTCTCGTCGGCCAGCTTCGAGCCTTTGGCGGTCAGCAGGCCTTCCTCGCGCATCCGCTTCCGCAGCGCCTTGCGCACGGTTGTGTCCGATGCAATGCGTTCCGCAAGGATATGGCACGCGCCATCCAGCGCGGCCTCCGGCGAGGTCACGCCGCTTTCCATGTTCACATAGGTGGCGGCGAAATCCTCGATGGTCTTGTCCACCGGCATCTGTTCCCAAAGGAATTCGGCCAGCGAGCTCAGGCCATGCTGCACGGCAATGCCGCCCTTGGTGCGACGCTGGCGCTTGAAGGGCATGTACAGGTCTTCGAGTTCAACCATCGAATCCGCCGCAAGCAGCTCTTCCTTCAGCGCATCGGTCAACTGCTGCTGGCTGGTCAGGTTCTCGATGATCGCGTCGCGCCGGTTGCACACCGAAGTGTAGTGCGCGTTGAGCGCCTGGATGCGTTCCAGCGCGCGGCCCGGCAGCCCGCCGTGGGCGTCCTTGCGGTAGTGCTCGACAAAGGGCACCGTTGCGCCGTGGTCAAACAAGTCCACGGCAGCGGCGGCCTTGTCCACGCCCACGCCCAGCTGCTTTGCAATCTTCTCGAGGAACTTCCGATCGATCATCACATGCTCCCTGCGCGAGCGCGCGCCTCAATCAGACGCACGCTCCAGGCCGCCCTGCCCAGTCATGCAATCCGTGCATGGCCCCATGGCGAGTAACGGCATTACGGTTAACGATTGCGCGCCGCGATGCTGGCAACCCATGCTGCCAAGGGCGCGACGCAATAAGCGGGCATCCTAGCACCAACACGCCCGGTGCGTAAAGCCCCGTGCGCCGTCTAGAAATGGTGCGCGGCGTGCGCGGTATGACCCTCGACCTGTATAATGCATGCATGGCAGCCGCACCCAAAGACCTCGACATCACGCGTGAAATGCTGGAGAAGTACGATCTCCCCGGCCCGCGCTACACCAGCTATCCCACCGCGCCGGAATGGCGCGAGGAATTTGGGGAGGCGGACTATCGCGCGGCCTTGGCGCGTGCGGCTTCCACGCCCGACGAGCCACTGTCGGTCTATGTGCACCTGCCCTTCTGCGAAGAGCGTTGTCTCTTCTGCGGCTGCAACGTGGTGATATCCAAGCACCCCGAGGTGTCGGTCAAGTATCTCGACTATCTCTACAAGGAGATCGCCGCCGTCACCCCCCTGCTGGGCGAACGCCGCGTCGTGAAGCAGATGCACTGGGGCGGCGGCACGCCTACCTACCAGTCTGCCCAGCAGTTGAGCCAACTGCACGCCGCCCTCTCCCAGCATTTCGTGTTCGCGCCCGGCGCGGAGATTGCCTTGGAAGTGGACCCGCGCGTCACCACGCGCGAGCAGCTCGAAGTGCTGCGCGCGCTGGGCTTCAACCGGGTCAGCATGGGGGTGCAGGATTTGGACGCGCGCGTGCAAGCGGCGGTGAATCGCAACCAGACCGAAGAGCAAACGCGCGCCATCTTCGACGCCAGCCGCGAGCTGGGCTTTGAAGGAATTAACATCGACCTGATCTACGGCCTACCCGAGCAGAACCCGGAGACCTGGTCGCGCACCATCGATCATGTCATAGACATCCGCCCGGACCGGCTGGCCGTATACAGCTACGCCCACCTGCCGCAGATGATCAAGCACCAGCAAAAGTTGGATGGCTTGCCTCGCCCGACGGGGGCGGAGAAGTTCGACCTGTTCACCATCGCCCGCCGCAAGTTCCTCGATGCGGGATACCGCGCCATCGGCATGGACCACTTCGCCCTACCTACAGACGAGCTGGCCATCGCCATGGAGGAACGCCGCCTGCACCGCAACTTCATGGGCTACACCGTGGTGCCCGCAGCCGACATGCTTGGCCTCGGCGTGTCCGCCATCGGCGAGGTGGGCGGGGCCTACGCCCAGAACCAAAAGCGCCCGGTGAAATATTACGAGGCCTTGGACGCGGGCCTGCTGCCCGCGATGACCGGCATCCGCCTGAGCCCCGACGACGAGATCCGCCGCTGGACCATCCGCCAACTCATGTGCAATTTCCAGCTCGACTTTGCGGAACTGGCCCGCCGCTACCACGTGGACTACGACGACTACTTCCAGAACGAGGAAGCCGTGCTTGCGGAATACTACGAGGAAGGCTTTCTCGTGAAGGGTGCCGACCGCCTTGAGGTGCTCCCGCTGGGGCAGGCTTTTGTAAGGAACATTTGCATGGTCTTCGACGCCTACCTGAAACGCCCGGCTTCATTTCGCGCGTTTTCGAGAACGGTGTAATGATGGGACCGATGCGGCAGATGAGACGAGTGGGAGAAAACGTTAAGCTGGGTAAAGCTCATAAGTTTTCTGACTCCATAAGGATTTCCTTCCTTGCCAACTGACGTGAAAATACTTGTACTCGGCGGCGGCATCACGGGCCTGTGCTCGGCCTATTACCTTTCAAAGTATTACAAGCCCGAGAATGTGCTGCTGCTCGAGGGTAGCAACCGCATTGGCGGCTCGGCATACACGGATCGCATGGAGGGATTCGTCTGCGAGTGGGGCCCCAACGGCTGGCTGGATAAAGAGATAAAGATGAAGCAGTGGGTCAAAGACCTTGGCCTGCAAGACAAGACCATCACCGCGAACGACGCGGCGGCCAAGCGGTTCATCCTCAAGGGCGGCAAGCTGCACGAGGTGAAGCCCCCCCCCGCCTTCCTCTTCTCGCCCGTGCTCAGCGCAGGAGGCAGGCTGCGCGCCCTGCGCGAACCTATGGTGCCGCGCCGCAAATCGACCGAGCCGGAATCCGTGTGGGACTTCGCCGCGCGGCGGCTGGGTTCCGAAGCGGCGGACATGCTGGTGGCCCCCATGGTGTCTGGCGTGTTTGCAGGAGACGCGAAGAAACTCAGCATCGAGCACGCCTTTCCCAAGATTGCCGAGATGGAAGAAAAGCACGGCAGCCTGATGAGCGGCATGAAGGCGATGGCCGCTGAGAAACGCATTGGTGGCATGACCGGCAAGCTCACCAGTTTCCCCGGCGGCATGTACACCCTCATGGAAGCGGCGGCCCAGGCGCTGGGGGATCGCATCCGCCTCAACGAGGCAGTGTCCAGCGTCGAATACCGCGATGGCAAATACCTCGTGAAGACCGCGCAGGGCGGCGATTACCGCGCCGATGGCGTGGTAATGGCGTTGCCCGCGTGGGCGGCGTCGCGCCTCATGTCGTCCATGGATAAGCGCCAAGGTGCGGCGCTGGGCGAAGTGAAATACGCCCCCATCGTCGTGTTCTGCACCGGCTTCCGCCGCGAAGACATCGAGCATGACCTCAATGGCTTTGGCTTCCTCGCCCCGCGCGAGCAGGGCGTGC
Source organism: Candidatus Hydrogenedentales bacterium (assembly GCA_044359155.1). Taxonomy (GTDB): domain Bacteria; phylum Hydrogenedentota; class Hydrogenedentia; order Hydrogenedentales; family JAEUWI01; genus WGMK01. The sequence continues at coordinate 6,450 of JBIKMR010000033.1, forward strand.
GCGCATTGGGATGCCTGTGGACCAGCAGCATCTTCGCTCACCGCGCCCCCGAGAAGTATGTGCTGCTGCGCACCATGTATGGCGGCGCGCTGGACCCCAAGGCCATCGAGTTGGGCGACCGCGACCTAATCAACCAGTTCACGCGCGACATGGCCGGGATATTGAAGATCGAGAAGCAGCCCGAGTTTGGCCGCATCTACCGCCATGCCCGCGCCATACCGCAATACGACCTGAACCACGGCGAGCGTATCCGTACCTGGGACTACGGCGAACGCCAGTTCCCCGGCTTTGTCTACGCGGGAAATGCCTATCGCGGCGTGGCGCTGAACGACTGCGTAGTCAGCGCGCACCGCGCGGTCGAGTTGCTCAAGGTCAAGTTCCCCTATTGATAACCTGTATGCTATGCCTTGTCGGATGCCTGTTCGTTGTGCCGCCGACGAGACGAGGAGTTAGCCATGTCAGTTTCCCCCACGGAATACGTCTTCGCGCAGGGCGCGGATAGCCTTATCAGCCGTGAACCGTTCCCGAATTCCCGCAAGATTTACGTTCAAGGCAGTGATCCCACCATTCAGGTGGGAATGCGCGAGATTCGCCAGTCCGCCACACAGGCGGGGCGCAATGGCCTGACCGCCGAGGACAACCCGCCTATTACGGTGTACGATGCCTCCGGTCCGTACACCGATCCCGACATTGCGCTCGACGTGCGTAAGGGCATTCCCGCCATTCGCCTGCCATGGATACTCCGGCGCGGCGACGTGGACACGCTCGACGCCGGGACTTCGGAGTATGGCCGCAACCGCGCGGAAGACCCGGAGCTGGAGCCGCTACGCTTCGTGCGCACGCGCCCCATCCTGAGGGCCAAGCCGGGCGCACGCGTCACCCAGATGCACTACGCCAAGCGCGGCATGATAACGGCGGAGATGGAGTACATCGCCATCCGCGAGAACCAGCGGCTTGAGTTGGTGCAGGAATCCCTGCGCCAGCAGCACGCCGGGCAGGACTGGGGCGCGAACATTCCCAAGGTGATCACGCCCGAGTTTGTGCGCGATGAAGTGGCACGCGGGCGGGCGATTATCCCAAACAACATCAACCACCCCGAGAGTGAGCCAATGATCATTGGCCGCAATTTCCTGGTGAAGATAAACGCGAACATCGGTAATTCCGCCGTCACCAGCAGCATCGAGGAAGAAGTGGAGAAGATGGTGTGGGCCACCCGCTGGGGCGGTGACACCGTTATGGACCTCAGCACGGGCGCAAACATCCACGAAACGCGCGAGTGGATCATCCGCAACTCGCCCGTGCCCATCGGCACCGTGCCGGTCTACCAGGCGTTGGAGAAAGTCGGCGGCAAGCCCGAGGACCTAACGTGGGATCTCTTCCGCGACACCCTTGTCGAGCAGGCCGAGCAGGGGGTGGACTATTTCACGCTGCACGCGGGCGTACTGCTGCGCTTTATCCCGCTCACCGCCAAGCGCATGACCGGCATCGTTAGCCGGGGTGGATCGATCATGGCGAAGTGGTGCCTGGCGCACCATAAGGAAAATTTCCTCTACACCCATTGGGACGAAATCTGCGAGTTGATGGCGGCCTACGACATCGCCTTCTCGATTGGCGACGGCCTGCGCCCCGGCTCGATTTATGACGCGAACGACGAGGCGCAGTTCGGCGAGCTGAAAGTGCAGGGCGACCTGACCCGCCGCGCTTGGGCGCAGGATGTGCAGGTGATGAACGAGGGCCCCGGCCATGTGCCCATGCACCTGATCAAGGAGAACATGGAAAAGCAGCTTGAGTGGTGCGGCGAGGCCCCCTTCTACACCCTCGGCCCGCTGACCACCGACATCGCCCCCGGCTACGACCACATTACCAGCGCCATCGGCGCGGCGATGATTGGCTGGTACGGCACAGCCATGCTCTGCTACGTGACCCCCAAGGAGCACCTTGGTCTGCCGAACAAGGAAGACGTGCGCGAGGGCGTGGTGACCTATAAGCTGGCGGCCCATGCGGCGGACCTGGCCAAGGGCCACCCCGGGGCACAGGCCCGCGACAACGCCCTGAGCAAGGCCCGCTTCGAGTTCCGATGGGAAGACCAGTTCAACCTTTCGCTCGACCCGATGAAGGCGCGGTCCTTCCACGACGAAACCCTGCCTGCCGAGGGCGCCAAGCTGGCACACTTCTGCTCCATGTGCGGTCCCAAGTTCTGCTCCATGGAAATCACCCAGCAGGTGCGCGACTACGCAAAGAAGCTGGGGCTGGACGAGGGTGCCGCCGTGGGCGAGGGAATGAAAGAAAAGTCTGCCGAGTTTATCAAGTCGGGCGCAGAGATTTACCAAGCCCCCTGATTACGAAATCATGGAATAGAATTAACGGAGTCCAGATGATTCTCACTGTAAAAGAACTTAAAGCAAAGCTCGACGCTATGGAGGACTTTCTCCTCCTCGACGTGCGCACTGCCGCTGAACTGCAAATAGCCGCCATCCCCTGCGCGGTCCATATCCCGCTGCACGAACTGCAACCCGCGCACCCCAAGCTGGCCGGGTGGGAGAACAAGGAAGTCGTGTGCATGTGCCACCACGGCGGACGCTCTGCCCAGGCCCAGCAGTTCCTCTTGAGCTCTGGCTATGGCAACGTGAAAAATCTCGAAGGCGGGATACACGCTTGGTCGGAGAACATCGACCCGAGCGTGCCAGTCTACGATTGAGGCCATGCTTCCGCTCCAGATAGAAACCACGTCCCCCGACGAAACCGAAGCCCTCGCCGCGCGCTTTGCTGCGCTGCTTCCCCAGGGCGCGCTTGTCGCGCTCTACGGGGATCTTGCCAGCGGCAAGACCTGCTTTGTGCGGGGCATCGCGTCTGCCCTGTCCAACGCCGAAGAAGTCAGCAGTCCCACCTTCACCCTCATCAATGAATATGCGGGCGAGCGCAAGCTCTACCACCTCGACCTTTACCGCCTCACCAGCGCCGACGAACTGGCCGACCTCGGGGTGGAGGACGTCTTCGAGGGAGACGGCGTCTGTCTGGTGGAGTGGGCCGACCGCGCTGGCAACGCCCTGCCCAAGCGGCGCGTGGACATTCGCTTTGCACACGCGGGCGCGGATAGGCGGCGCATCGAAATGCAGGACCTCGGCGTGCTGCCCGCAGGCTGGCAGGACACGCTGGCCGCGCGTTGAATGTGCCCGGTGTCGCGGCTAGACTGTGCAGCCGCGCGAGTGCATGCGCGGGGCTAGGGGAAGGGGCTGACCATTCATGATGCGCTGGGCGCCATTCTTTGCATTACTCATCGGGCTGACCGTGTTGGCGCTGCACACGCGCTCGGTGCAGCCGTGGACCTTGGACGACGCCTACATCTCAATGCGCTATGCGGAGCACTTCGCACAGGGCAAGGGCATCGTGTTCAACGAGGGCGAACACTCCGAGGGGTATACCACCTTTCTCTGGGTGCTGTTGCTGGGCATCGGCAACTTTCTCGGCGCGCCGATGGAACCGTTGGCCAAGGGGATGGGCTTCTTCTTCTGCGCAGCCACCATGCTCTTGCTTTCCATCTCGCACTGGATAGCCCCGCGCCTGAATGCGCAAGTGGCCGCGCTGGCCACCATCCTCTGTGGCACCACCGGCGTGTTCACTGTCTGGTCCATGAGCGGGATGGAAGTTCCGCTTGTTGCGTTCTGTTGCACGTTGGCCACGCTGCTGCACCTGCGCGCGCGCGAAGCGGCCCCGGAGGGGGAGACCCCGCACCAGCGATGGACGATAGCCTGCTCGCTGGCCTGCGTGTTGGCCACGATGTCGCGCCCCGAGGCGGGCCTCGTCTTCCTTGCCTTCTTCATTGACCGCTTCATCCTCAGCATCCGCCGCCGCGATATGGACTTCTTCATCTTCGGCCTCGTCTTCAGCGCGGTGTATCTGCCCTACTTTGCGTGGCGCTTCTGGTATTACGGGCACCTGCTGCCCAACACGTTTTACGCCAAGGTAGGGGACAACGCCGCGCAGATAACGCGCGGCTGGAACTACGTTAACAAGTTCTTGATCACGGGCTTTAGCGTGGCGGCTCCTGCCGCTGCGGGCCTTCTCGCCTCCTTAGCCCTTGCTCGCCGATACGGGGGCGGAATCCTCACAATTGCCGGACTGCTCTCCGTGCATACCGTCTACGTGGTCATGGTAGGCGGAGACGTGATGCTGGCCAGCCGCTTCTTCGCTACCGTCTTGCCGCTCTTTGCCCTGCTCGGCGCGTGCGTGGTGGGCTTGGGCATGTCGCGCCCACGGGAAATATTGGTGGCAACTGCTTTGATCGTCGCGCTGAATGTCTTTCAGATGGCGAACGATCCTTACATCAAGGCAACAGGTGGCGTGGGTTTCAATGGCGCAAAGGTGGGTCGCTGGCTGCAGGAACATGCCGCGCCGGATACGCTTATCGCAACCAATACCGCTGGCAGCATTCCCTTCTTCTCGAAACTGCCAGCCATAGATACCTTGGGATTGACAGACGAGACGATAGCCCACCGCTATTTGCCCAATGTGGGTAGGGGCACCCCCGGCCATGAGAAGGGCGACGGCAAGTACGTGCTCTCCCGCAAGCCGGACATAATCCAGTTCGGTTCCGCATCAGGCCGCGCCGAGCCTTCGTTCCTGGGGGACAAAGAAGTTCATGCTTCCCCCGAGTTCCGGCGCGACTATGTGCTGCGCACCTATCGCCTGCCTGATGGGATGTTGGTGCGCCTGCACATTCGCAAAGACCGCGAAGTAGCGATCGGCCTGCCTGCCCCCTTGGACGGCAAGGAAGCCCAGAAGGCCAACGCTCCCCGGGGCAAACGCCCACCCCGTGCAGCCGAACCCGAGGTGGTGCGGTAAGGCGCTGCAATCTGGCCCGTTTCTGGCATTTGAGAACTGCAATAAACTCGCAGTAGCAGGAGCCCTAAACGAGAGAAGTTGACACTCTTTGTCGCCAAGTCGAATACTGCCCTAACTGCACGACCGTGTCGCGCCGCCGGAACGTAAAGGATACAGAGAATGCCTATCGATGTGCAGTCCCTTTTGGGCGCAGATGCAGAGTCATTGCTTGGCTTCGACACCCCAAAGATTTCGCGAGATCGCCTGCAACTTCCCGGACCGGACTTCGTAGACCGTGTGCTTGCCCACTCGGACCGAAACAACCGGGTGCTCCGGAACCTGTCCTCCATACTTGGCTCTGGGCGATTGGCGGGAACCGGCTATGTTTCCATACTTCCCGTGGACCAAGGCATCGAGCACTCGGCGGGTGGCAGCTTTGCGAAGAACCCGGACTACTTTGACCCGGAAAATATTGTGAAGCTCGCCATTGAAGGCGGGTGCAATGCCGTGGCCTCGACCTTCGGAGTCTTGGGGATGGTATCGCGTAAGTACGCGCACAGGATTCCGTTCGTCGTCAAGTTCAACCATAACGAATTGTTGACCTACCCCAACCATCACGACCAGATTCTATTTGGTACCGTGGACCAAGCGGTGAACATGGGGGCGGCGGCGGTCGGTGCAACGATATATTTCGGCTCAGAAGAATCGAATCGCCAGATCATCGAGGTGTCGGAATTGTTTGCTTATGCCCACGAACAGGGGCTGGCAACGATACTCTGGTGTTACCTGCGCAATCCCGCCTTTAAGAAAGACAAAGACTATCACCTATCTGCAGACCTTACCGGACAAGGCAACCACTTGGGCGTGACCATCCAGGCGGACATCATCAAGCAGAAATCACCCGAGAACAACGGCGGATACTTGGCGCTCAACCAAGGCGAAAGCTACGGCAAATACGACAAGCGCATGTATTCCGAATTGTGCAGTGAGCATCCCATCGACCTGAGCCGCTATCAGGTAGCCAACTGCTTCATGGGCCGTGCGGGCCTCATAAACAGCGGCGGGGCCAGTGGGCAGAACGACCTGCAAGAAGCCGTGAAGACGGCGGTGATAAACAAGCGCGCGGGTGGCATGGGTCTCATCTCCGGGCGCAAGGCCTTCCAGCGTCCGCTTGCAGAGGGAGTGGAATTATTGAATGCCATTCAGGATGTGTACCTGGACAAAACCGTCACAGTCGCGTAATGGTGCAGCTTCGCTTCAAGCCTTGATTCGAAACGCCCCCGCCTGCTGCAACAGCAGCGTTGCCCCCAACACGGCGGCAACTTCGGCGCGGTAGGTATAGGCCCCCAGCGTAATGGGCGTAGCTCCGGCTTCAATGAATTGCGTCAGTTCGTCGTCGGTGAAATCTCCCTCGGGGCCCACCAGCAGCAGGCTGTCCGGGTTCACCTTGCACGCGCCTATCTCCATGGGCTCCCCCGCCATCGCGGCGATGTACGCCCCATCCGGGTTGTCGCGCACCAGCGCGAGCGGGTCGTCCGCCACGCCGATCTCCGGCAGCCAATTGCGCCCGCATTGCTTGCAGGTTTCGATGGCTACCTTTTCCAACTTGGCGCCCAGCTTCGTGGCATGTTCGCTGCGCGCCGCGCGGAAGAACAGAAAGCGCGTTACGCCGATTTCCGTGCCGCGTCGAATGAGTTCTTCGATGGCGGCATCCCGATGCAACGACGCTTGCAGCAGCGTCAAGCGCGGCGTAGGGGCGGCTTCCACCCACGAACGCTCCACCTGAACCGCCGCTTCCCGCTTCCCCACCTGCTCATATGCACCAAGCCACACTCGGCCCGCGCCATCAAATAGCTCGACCGCTTCACCGGGTTTCAGCCGCACCACGCGCAACGCATGGTGCGACTCAGCCTCCCCCAAGAAGACCGTTCCAACTTCCGGGGTGTCGGTTGCTACATGGAATCGATGGCAATGCGGCATCGCGTTTAGTTCATGTCCCAGTTGGCCAAGGGCTTCCGCCACGGTCAGTTATAGATCGGCACTTCCAACTGCATGATGGTGTAGCCGTCCGCCCCAAGCCGCACAACCAGATCAGCCTGCACCTGCCCGTCGATAGTCACACCGCCTCCCGTGCCCAGCGCATAGGGGTCGTCCGACAGCACATAAAACAAGTCATACGAACCCCGGTCCACTTGGAAGGATGCCGAACCGCCCGCGCCGACTTTCAGGTCTCGGCCATCCTTGCCTTGGCGCAGCCCTATCGATGCGCTGCTGCCGGACTCGTTGACAACCTTGACCTCGTAAACCCCTCGCCGCAGGGAATGCTTGTATTCCGGCAAGCGCGCGCGCTGCCTGCGTTCGCGATACGTTTCTTCGGTCTGCTGCTCCTCCCCCACGCGCGCTTCCGAACGCGGCTTGCCGCTCACCCGCACGCGGCCCTCGGCCCGATGCACCCGCGCGCCGGGGTTGGCCGGGTCGGCCTCTGCCTCCGGCTTGCGGCTGGTGTATACCGTGCGGGAAGTGGGCTGGCTGGCGCGGTCGTCCACATACTCTCCCTCCTCCGCCTCGAAATAGCCTTCCCCCTCCACCCACTCGCCCTCTTCTTCCACGGGGGGCTCGACTTCCGCCGTCAGGGTTTCTTCCCCTTCCGGTTCCTCTTCCACCGGTTGCTGCTTTGCTTCGCTAAAGGCGGTCTTCTTCACCAGCTTGTCGCCCTCAAAACGCGCGCTGAATCCGCCGCCGCCCTCGTCCGTCCAGCGATAGATCTTCTCGCCCGCCTCGCCATTCGCCATCAGCTTCGCCTCGTTGTCGAGGAACTCTGTCACCTCATACAGCGTCATGCCGGGGTTCACTTGGTCATACTGTGAGCGCGTAATCAGGTTGGTGGGCGCGTCCGCAGGCGTGGCATTGTCTGTCGAGGCCAAGGCAAACCGCTCGACCACCCCGCCGCGAAAGCGCACCTGCACCCGGTTCTCCCCCTCCAACACCCAGCGCACCACGCCCTCCTTCGGGTCCGTGCCGGTAATCACCTGGCCGGGGCTGCCATACATCCGCGACACTTCCTCGTAGCTCATACCCTTTTCCAAGAAATACGACTTCGGTGCTTCCGGCTGCGCGGGTTCCGGCGGTGCAGGCGTGGCGGGAGCAGGCGGCGGTGCAATGGGTTCCGCTACAACGGGCGCAGGTTCCGGTTCCGGCATCGGCTCGGGGATGGGTTCCGGCTCGGTGACGGGGGCAGGGGCTTCTGGCGCGGGCTGGGGCGCATTGGAACAATGCGCCAGCATCAGCATCGCTGCCGCTGCCATGCCCACGCCTGCCTGTCTTGCCAACCTACCCACGGATACCATCCCTCCCAGCGCTTTGCCCGCTCCACGAGTATCTGCCATGCGGGGCATGGGGTCAAGCAGGAAGCTTTACCGCGCCAGAAATTTCAGCAGTAGTTCATTCACCGCGTCGGGGTCGTCCAGCTGCACCCAGTGGGTGCTGTTGGGAAGGTAATGTAGTTCCAGGTCTGGTACGTATTTGGGCAGGGTGTCGTTGCAAATCTTGTCGAGGAAGTCGTCGCGCTCTCCCCAGATGACGCTGGTGGGCACGGTTATCGTGGGGCTGGGCAACGCCCCCCCGGTTTTCGCCATCTGCCCCGGCAGCGCGCGGTACCAGTTGATCATCGCGGTCAGCGCACCCGACTGCGAAGCCGCGTCGATGTAGCGGCTGATATCCACCTTGTTCATATAGCGTTCCGGCAATTCCCCGAACGATTTGCGCAGCACGCCATAGTTGTTCGCCCGAAAAGCGAACTCGGGCAGTCTGGGAATCTGGAAGAAGAACATGTACCAGCTCTTGATGATTTGCTTCAGCCCCCGGCGGCACGCGTCCTGGTAGGCCTGCGGGTGCGGGCCGTTCATGATGGCCAGCTTCAGCGTGTGCTCTGGAAAATACGCAGCGAACCCCCACGCCACCATTGCCCCCCAATCGTGCCCGACGATGTGGCTCCGCTCGATGCCCAAGGCCTGCTGCAAACAGCGGATGTCCCTGGTAAGGGTCTCCACGGTAAACGGTCCGGTCTTGGACGAGCGGTTGTAGCCACGCTGATCCGGCGCAATCACCCGGTATCCGGCAGCCGCCAGCGCAGGCATCTGGTGCCGCCAGCTATACCAGAACTCCGGAAACCCATGCAGCAGAATCACCGGCACCCCGGCAGGGTCGCCCAGCTCCACATAATTCAGGGTAATGCCATTAACTTCGACAGAGCGCGACACGCTCCCCAGCAACCAATCGCTCATGATGAAGTCCTCCGCTCCCGGCATTCTAGTGTCCCGGCTAGCGAATCGCCAGCGGAAACGGGGGCGGAATTTCAATTGACTTCAATAGCGGAACCGACCTAGTGTGCTGCGGTGAGTCGTTTGGCGCGCACAAGGAACGGTGTATTGAAAACAATAAGTAGCCCGTCCCTGTATCTCTCGCCAAGACGTTCTACATCCGGGCGGACGCGGAGGTTTTGCGATATGGGGCGGATGACGAGCGGGAAATTGACATTTTATGATGTCGTATTGGAGGCTGATAACTTTGGTGAGGAATTGGGTGTCTACGCTCTCATGCCTTGGAACAAGGACTCTGTGACGATTGTATGCCATCCCGAAGAGCAGACGGGGCTTTTCGCTGTGGTTGATGGAATTCGATATGATTACCTTATCCAAATAAGCATCCTCTGTGAGATTTTTGATGGATTGAGTCGCATGCTCGGTCGAGAGGCGACCATTGATGAGAAGTGCGATCGTATCATTGAATACGCCATGGATGACGCATAGAGCTAGGTTGCGAAGAGCTTGCTCTTAAGGGCGCTGAAGACATCGCCCCTACCCTACGTCCGGCGTGGCAAAATCCCTTTGCAAGCCGCGGCTAGCGTGGTATACTGGCTTTGGTGCAGGGCTGTGCCCTGCCTCGAGGAGGCGTGTTATGGCGCTTGGAATCAATAGCAATATCGCGGGGCTGGGTGCGGCGAAGCAGGCTGGGCAAGCTCAAGGCTTGCTTAACCGCAAGCTGGCCGAGTTCTCCTCCGGCCTGCGAATCAACCGTGCGGCAGACGATGCCGCTGGTTTGGCGATTGCCGAGAACTTCAACACCCGCGCCCGCCAGTTTCAGGTGGAAAGCCGCAACCTGCAGTCGGGCATCAGCGCGGCGCAGACCGCCGAGGGCGGACTCTCTGTCCAGCAGGACGCCGTGCAGCGCATCCGCGAGCTGGCGGTGCAGGCATCGAATGGCACGTTGACCAACGACCAGCGCAGCGCCCTGAACGCCGAGGCCCAGCAGTTGCTGGACCAGATCAACGACACCGCCCAGGGCACCGAGTTCAACGGGCAGCAGTTGCTGAACTCGAACCAGAGCATCAGCTTGGGCACCGAGGGCGACAACACGCTCGACCTTGAGCAGTCCGACACCAGCACACTCAGCCTGAACGGCTTGGACCTGAGCACCCAAGGTGGGGCGCAGGCCGCCATCGACGCGGCGGATAACGCTCTCGCCCAGATCAGCGAGCAGCGCTCGAACATTGGTGCGCAGTCCAACGGGTTCGAGAGCGCGATTGCGCAGCGGGCCGAGTCTGAAGTGAACGCGCTCCAAGCCGAGAGCCGCATCCGCGATTTGGACTTGGCCAAGGCCAGCATCGAGCGCAGCCGGGCGGATGTGCTGCTGAAGGCCGGGCTGTCCGGGTTGCTGCAAAGCAACGTTGCGCCACAGTCGGCCTTGCGTTTGCTGGGGCAATAGGCATAAAACATAGCGAGTGACCACACACGGCGGGCACAGGCCCGCCGTTGTTTTTGGGGAGCAGGGGGCAATCTTGAACGGAAGCCAACCTTGAGTGACGCTGGGGAATCCTTGCGCCCCGTTCAGCGAAGCGCCACCACCACGGTGCTTGCGCGCTTGGCAGACCACCCCTCGGTGAAGCTGGGCCCGCCACCCACGGCAAAGGACATCCCCGACCCCGTAGCTCGCCGCGCCGCCCTGCTGAAGCGTCGCCGTCAAATCGAGGCGATGCTCTATACCCCCGATGGCGACGAGGACACCCACTTCCACTGGAGCATTACCTGGCTTACCAAGGCAGCCGTGCTGGGCCTGCGCTGCGTGGGGCTTTGGGAACGCGGCTACCGCAATCGCAAGCTGCTGCACCTGCGCGAGGTCGAATGGGTACACCCTAACCTGCCGAAAGAACTGGACGGCCTGACCCTATTGCATCTCGCCGATTTCCACTATCGCCGCAAAGACTTCGAGTTTGCGGACGCGGTGGTGGAATTACTGGACGAGGTCGAGGTGGACATTTGCCTGATGACTGGCGACTACCGCTATGGCCATGCGGGGCCGTCTGACCATGTGGGAGACTTTATCTCCCGGTTCCTGTCGCGCCTGAAGGTTGCCCATGGCACCTACGCCATCATGGGAAACCACGACACCCACGAGGTCATTTCCACGCTTCCCAATATCGGCGTCAAAATACTGATCAATGAGGGCGTCAGCCTCAACATCAACGGGGTGCCCGTGTGGATTGCAGGCACCGACGATTCCTTCATGATGCAATGCTCCGATATACAGGCCGCCTGCCACGGCAGGGGCGAGGGCGATTTTACTATCGCCATGCTGCACACCCCCGACGAGATAGCCCAGGCACAGGCGGCGGGCGTGCATGTTTATCTCTGCGGCCACACGCACGGGGGGCAGATTCGCCTTCCCTTCATTGGCGCGCTGGTGTCTAACGCCCACTGCGCGCGCGAGTACACCTATGGCCCTTGGCGGGTGGGAAACCTCTTTGGCCTCACCTCCCCCGGCCTGGGTACCACCGACTTGCCCGTGCGATACAACTGCCCGGCAGAGGCCCATCTCATCACCCTGCGTTGCGCGGGGTGAATCCACCCGTTCCGGGCTGCTAGAATTCCCCCTTCCCACTTTCCTTTCGACTTGCGCGCACCCCGCGCATCCTTTCAATGGAGTAGTATTCATGGCAGCCCTTGGCACCCCCGAACGCCCCCTCCGCGTGGCTATCATTGGCAGCGGCCCCAGCGGATTCTATGCCGCAGCCCCCCTGCAAAAGTCCGAGCACACCGTCAACATCGACATGTTCGACCGCCTGCCCTCGCCCTTTGGTTTGGTGCGTGGCGGGGTTGCGCCCGACCACCCCAAGATTCGCTCGGTAACCAAGGTCTACGAAAAGATTGCGGACGCCCCCGGCTTCGCCTATTGGGGCAACGTGCGCATTGGCACGGACATCACCATCGAAACCCTGCGCAAGCATTACGACGCGATCATTCTGGCCTATGGCGCAGAGACCGACCGCCGTCTAGGCATTCCGGGGGAAGACTTGCCGGGCAGCTATACCGCCACATCGTTCGTGGGTTGGTATAACGGGCACCCGGACTACCGCGATTTGCAGTTTGATCTCAGCCAAGAGACAGCAGTGGTGATTGGCTTGGGCAACGTAGCCATGGACGTGGCCCGCATCTTGGCCAAGACCCCCGATGAACTGAAGGAAACCGACATCGCTGCCCACGCACTTGAGGCGCTGGCCGCCAGCAACATTAAACACATCCATGTGGTCGGGCGCCGGGGGCCTGTGCAGAGCGCATTCACTGTGGCCGAGCTCAAGGAAATGGGGCACCTGGAAAACTGTTCGCCCGTGGTGCTGGAAGAAGAAATGCAGGTTGGCCCCGTCTGCGAGCTGGAGACGGCAGAAGACCAAGGCGCAGCCCGCAACCTGGAGATACTCCGCGAATTCTCGACGCACCATGTCATCCCCGCGAGAAAGCGCCGGATGCATTTCAAGTTCCTGCGCAGTCCCATCGAGATCAAGGGGGAAGCGCAGGTCGAGTCCATCGTGCTCGAACGCAACCGCCTTGAAGGCACCGAGCCCTTCAAGCAAAAGGCGGTGGGCACGGGCGAGATGGAAGAGCTGCCTTGCGGCCTCGTCTTCCGAAGCATCGGCTATAAGGGCCTGCCCCTGCCGGGCGTGCCCTTCGACGAGCGGCGCGGACTCGTGCCCAATGCCGAGGGGCGCGTGCTCGATGGGGAAGTGCCTGTGCCCGGGCTTTATGTGGTCGGATGGATTAAGCGTGGTCCCAGCGGTGTCATCGGCACCAACAAGCCCGACAGCGGCGACACGGTGGCCAGGCTACTGGAAGACTTGCCGAACCTGCCCGCGTGTGAACAGCCCGACAGCGCCCCCTTGCGAGCACAGCTCGACGCCGCAGGCGTGCGCGTGGTGGACTTTGCCGACTGGAAGAAGATCGACGCGGCAGAGCTTGCCAACGGTGCAGCCCAAGGCAAGCCCCGTGAACGCTTCACCCGCATCAGCGAAATGCTGGATGTGCTGGGTTAGGAGAACCCCCCGCATCCAATGCGCCCCTCAACGGAGGCGCTCCATTTCGGCTCGGTATTCCTCGGGCGTATCCACATCGATTGTCACGCCAACGTCGTCGCAAGCCAGCTCGCGCACTACGTTGGCGTTTTCCTTTAGTAGACCGCGCAGGCCGGTGTCGTCGTAGCGCGTCATCACCGCCTCACGATAGTGCATGGAAAAAATCAGGGGGTGGCCGCGTCGGCCTGCGTATACAGGCACCACAATACCCGACCCTGACGATTCATATTCCCGAACGAGTGCCGACACCAAGGGCACACTGACCGAGGGTTGGTCTCCCAGCAACACCGCCGCAGCCGCGCAATCATCGGGCATGGCAGCAAGGCCAATCCGCACGCTGGACAGCATCCCCTGCTCAGGCTCGGGATTGCGCTGGCAGCTCCCCCCCACGTTGGCAGTCGCATCGCTCACGGCATCGTGGTCTTTCCCGGTAACCACAATCACCGGCGACAGGCCAGCCTGGATGGCGGCCCGTACCACGCGCACCACCATGGCTTCCCCTTCCACCGGCAGCAACAACTTCTGCTGCCCCATGCGGGTTGAAAAGCCCGCCGCAAGAATGATGGCGCCAATCAAAAGCGGACCTCGAAGCCCACGCAGAGGTGCGGTTCGAGCGGGTGCTCTTCGAGGACTTCATACTTCTCGCGTACCAGCGGCCACTCTTCCGGCAGACAGACGGCGTAGATGTACTCGACCCCGATATTCCCCGCCGAAAGCAGGTCCGTCACCACCTGCGGGGCGCGCATTCGGAACCGGTAATGGCGCCCAATCTCCTTCATGCCCACGCGGCGATAGAAGCGCTGCGCTCCCCGATCCTGGCTCCAGTATTCGAGTCGGTTGTACCCCAGCAACCGCGCGTCTTCCTTGGTTGCGGCCATCAGCTTTTCGCCAATGCCCAGCCCGGCGTATTCCGGCAGCCGCCCGAATTCGAGCACGTAGCCACCGAGGGTGTCGCGCCCAAGGCAAAGCTCTCCCGGCGCGCGCTCGTACTTCACGTCGGTAAGCCCCACCATCTTGCCGTCTACTTCCGCCACCAGCCGGGTGCTGGGCCAGCCCGCGTAGTCAGGGCGTTCCTGAATGGCGTAATTCCACGCGTGCGATATGGTCATGATCATCGCGTGGACGCGCATCCACTCGGCGGCATCGTCTTGGGTATAGGGGCGAATGGAGACCTCACTGGACATCGTCGTTCCCCTTTGCCCCGCGACCCAGCGCGGCGCACGCGTCTTGATAGTTCTGCTGCGCCTCGCTCGATCCGGGGCTCAACTGCATGGCTCGCTCGAAGTTGCGCACGGCCTCGTCGTGCCTGCCGATTCCCCAGAGTATCGCGCCCAAGTCATTGTATACCTGCCCAAGCGAGGGGGCCGCCTTCTGCGCGGCAATGCACTTGCGAAGTGCGCCTGCCGCGTCGCCCGCTTCCAGCAACGCCGCCGCCTCGCGCAAGTGTTGGCGCGCTTCCTGTATCGCGTCGCTGCGTTCTTCTGGCGCCACCTGCCATTTCTCGGCGAAGGTCTGCTCGTTGAGCGATAGCAGCTCGCGCCATGCGTCGTCGTGTATGCCCATGCCGAGGAAGGTGCGGCTGCCATAGTGGAAGACGAAGCTGTCCTCCGCAACGCAAAGCCTATGCCCTGCACGCAGCACGCGCACGCAATAGTCGTCGTCCTCGTAATTGCCTATGCCGTATTGCTCGTCCAACCCGCCGAGGGTCTGCCACACGCTGTCACGAATCAGCAGGCAAAAGCCCACCAGCCGGGCGACATCGCGCAACTCGCCATGGTGCTCGGCAGCGCGTTGCAGGGCGTAGGCGTTTATCGCGTCCATCTGGTCAAAGTTCAGGCCCTCGATAAGCTGCGAGCCCGACACGCAGTTGCTGCGCGGGCCGACCATGCCGATGGCGGGGTCCGATTCCAGCGCCGCCACCATGCGCCCCAGCCAGCCGGGCGGCAGCAGCGTGTCACTATTGAGCAGCAGGGCGTGCCCCTCGGCGTGGCGCAGCCCCAGGTTGATGCCTGCGGCAAAGCCCAGGTTCTGCGGGGCGTGTTCCACCACCGCGCCGGGGATGCTGTCGAACAACTCGCCCACCCCATCGGTCGATCCGTTGTCCACCAGTATCAGCTTGTAGTCCCCATCGGTATTGTCGAGCAGCGTGTGCAAGCACTGGCGGCAATACTCGACCTGATTGAAGGCGGGGATAATGATTGAGACGGGGGCAGGCATCAGGGGTCCAACCGCTCGCCCACACGCGGGCGATTAAAGGGGGACGGCCATATCCACGGAAAGGGCCTGCGGCAGAAGGCCACCTGTAAATCTATCCACCCCTCCCCCGTGGCGATGCGCGGCGGGTTGCCATTCTTCAACACCGTGCCGGGCGCGGCATCCACCGCCTCGGAAGAAAAGCGGGACTTGGCAATAAATATCTGGCTGCCGCGATAGGGGAAACGCGGCATCTTCGCCGGGGTCAGGCCGCGCACCAGCCGGTCTATCTCCGCCGCCGGGCGACTCCAGTCCACCTGTGCATCCGCGTCTGTGGGCTTGCCGTCGTAGGTGGCCAGCGCCGGGTCCTGCTCCGCGCCGCGCAATCCATCTCGCGCCACCTGGTCCATCACCGCGCAGATGCGTTCGCCTGCAATGGCGCAGGCTTTGCGGTACACCGTCATCATGTCGTCGCTCGCCTCGATCTCGAAGGGGGTCTGGTCGAGAATCACGCCCGTGTCTATGCCTTCTTCCATCACGTGGAAGGTGACGCCACTCTGGGTGTCTCCCTGCACAATCGCGGCGGAAAAGGGGTTCGGCCCCCGGTGCCGGGGCAACAACGACGAGTGCATGTTCACGCAGCCCACGCGCGGCAATTCGAGTATGGGCTTCTTCAGGATAATGGCAAAGCCGCTGACCAGCAGCACGTCGATGTTCAGGGCCTTGAGCGGGGCAAGTTCCTCCGGGCTCATCTTGTTGATGTAGACCACGGGAAGCCGGTTCACGGCAGCCAGCTTGAGCATGTTGTCCGCGCCGCCAAAGATGCGCCCACTTATACGGGCAAGGATTCGCTTCAAGCCCCTGGTCTGGCGACCGTCCTGCACCACGGCGACAACCTGGTGGGACGATTGAAGCAGCGGGCGCATCACCGTTGCGCCAAGTCGTCCGCTTCCTGCAACTGCTATCCGCATCAGAACGTTTTCTCCGAATCCAGCAGGATGGTAACGGGACCATCGTTCACCAAGTGTACCTGCATGTTCGCGCCAAATCGCCCTGCGGCAGTGGTTATCCCCCGTGCCTTAAACGCCGCGATGAAATACTCGTACAAGGGAATGGCGACCTCGGGCCGGGCCGCCTTGATGAAGGAGGGCCGCCGCCCCTTGCGCGCGTCGCCATGCAGGGTGAATTGCGACACCACCAACACGCTGCCGCCGGTTTCTTCGAGGGAAAGGTTGAACTTGCCTTCCTCGTCGTTGAACACCCGCAGCGTGA
>JBIKMR010000239.1:0-6877 GCA_044359155.1 Candidatus Hydrogenedentales bacterium
ACCGCAAGCGGGCGGCTTCAAGTTCGGCGTAGGTAAAGTTTGGATCGCGCACCTCAATCAAGCGGTTACCGATCCGGTCCACATATAGTATGAGCTTTCCGCCCTCTTCGGTTTCCTCTGATTCACGCACTTGGCGAAATACTTTCTGACGGCGCAGCAATTGCGCCGCAAGAAAAGCGGTGGCCAGTTCCTCGCGCTGCTCGCTGGCGGTGGCATCGTAGAACACCTGCCGCAAGGGAGAGAACTTTTCTTCTGGTTCCTGGTTTGCCACGCTGGGATCATAGAACCGCGTGGTCCACACGGAATATGCTCCCTGCGAGAGGGACTCGTTCCAGTGTTCGCGGGCATAGTCTTCGCGCACGAGGCCGTCCTCGGCATGGCGCACGAGGGACACGATATCGTCATCGTGTACGAATTCGCGCTCGCTGGCGTGGCAGCGGCGACTGGAGCGGCTTATCTTGATTTCCATACGGTGGTGCGTTTCCCAATATGCCGGGACGCGCTACCGCTGCGCCCCTACGATTCCACCCCCAATCTTAAAGAGATCGACGAGTAATTGTCTAGGCAGGTCTACGATACTTAACGCGTCGCTTGTCATCTCGAATGCGCCGCTCACCAGGGTGACCCCAACAGGTGGTAGTCCGGCCACCGCACTGCGGGGTCGGAAGGAGGGGCCGCTGAGGTGGAAGCCGAGGGCGATTTCGCTCTGGGTCAGGCGGTGGCCTTCGAGGTTGAAGTAGGCCTGGAGGGCGGGAATGCGGGCCGCTGTCTCCGGAGTGAGCGCCACCTGGATGTCATAATCCATGTCGCCGTTTACGATGTAGTAGCCGCTGCCGTCGATGGTCAGCCCTTCGGATTCGAGCACGAGTGCGTTCGAGGTGAGCTTGTCTCCCTCCATGCGCACGTCGGACGCGAGGCGATTGAAGGCGAGTGAGGGGGGGAGGGCACCGATGCTGCCGTCTAGCGAACCCTGCAATTGAGCCACGAGAAAATCGGCGCTGAACTTGCCGTTCATTACTTCAAAGTTCCCCGTGCCGTTGAGGGTGGCGGGGTCGTCCTGGTCCATGGTGTAGTTCACATCGCCGGTGCAAATGCCGGTGAGCATGCTGGGTAGGTCCAGATGAGTAAGCAAGGACTCAGAAGGGATGTTCTGCCATTGCGCCTTGAGGGTGGCCATGTTGTCTTCGTCTCGCAGCAGATAATCCCCGGTGAGGGAGCCTTCGCCCACCAAGCCGGTAAAGCGGTGCATATGGAATTGGGCTGCATCGTCTAACGCCTCGGCCTCGAAATTCTTGACTTTCCAAGGAGGTAGCGTGAGATTGGCTGCCTCTATTTGGTAGGTCCAATGGTTCTTCTTCTTCGCCCTGAATTTGGCCACCAGTTCTGGCGGGGCTTTTGACTCCAAGGGCAACAACCACTTCTCCTTGAATGGAGGGATGGATGCTTCATCTGCGGTTACGGTCAGTTTCGAGTTGTTGTCTTTCAAGCTTTCGACATCAACTTTTACGTGTGCACCTCTTACCACCACTGGAACTTGTGTTGTGTCAGCGGTGAAGGATATATGGTCTACGTCTCCCTCGATAGAGAATTGATTCGCTTCTTCCATATCCTTGACGCGGTCCCAATTGAAGGAGGCATTGGAGGCTCCGCCACCTGCAATGCGATAAGGAACGCGCAACACTCGATCCGCCGTGCCGGCATCAATCCGTTCAGATTTCGCGCGAATGGTGTCCAGCACAAATTTGCCCTTGTGCCAGACAAGGCTGGCCATTGCGTCGATCTCGGTTGCATCGAGCGTCAAGCCGCCAGTGATGGCAAGTTTCTTCTTTGGCTGGTAATCCACATGCACACCATGAAAAACAGCGCCCGTGCCTGGGGGTTTCAGCAGCCACCATTCGAAAGCCACTTCGGCCTGGGTGACGTCGAGCGAGAGATCGATGGATGCACCGCCCAGGCTGGCTTTGCCGTTGGCGCGGATGCCTGCGGTGCCGGAGACGGAGAGGGCTTTGTCGGCCTTGGCCAAGGGGGTTTCTTGCAGGTTTGACACGCTGCCATTCAGTTCGAACTCGGCTTGTTGGGATATCAGGTCGAACCGCACCTTGCCGGAGAGAGGATTGCCGGTGAACATGGCGTTGAAGGGTTCGAGTACGAGCGCATCGGACTGGAGGCAGAGGGTGCCGGCGAGTTTTTCCGCGCGCAGGCCGTAGGACTTCTGTTCGAGGAAGCCATCCTCCACCACGATACAGCCCTCCGGTGTATTGGTGGTTGCATTCCACGACACATCCACGCGCCCGAGGGATATCTCGCCGCGTGGCAGCAGGCCGTCTTCTGGTTCCAAACGTAGGCGTCCGGAATCTAGCTCTGCCCGCGCGGAAAATTCGGGCTTGCTGGGGGTGCCGCGCACCGCGAAGGAGAGGTCGTAGGGGTCGTTCAGTTCAAGCTCCGCCACGCCGAAACGTGCGCCTTGCTCGGCCATGATGCTGTTGAGCACCTCGCGCACCGGCAGGCGCTGGGCGCGCAGGCGCATGTCGATGAGGGGTTCTGCCCCTTGGAAGGAGACAGTGCCAGTGAGCTCGCCGGAAAACTCGGGGGACTCCGCTTGGGCAGCGGTCATGCGCAGGGTGCGGGTGGCGAGGTCGTATTGGGCAAAGGCGCTGAGGCGACCGGTGAGTGGTGGCAATACGGCGGGCTGGTCGCGGAAGGCAAGGGTGGTGAAGGGGGCCTCGAGCGAGAGGACGATGGTGTCGTTGGGGAAACCCGACACGCGTATCTGCGGTTGCAGGGTGCCTTGCTGGAAGAAGTGCTGCTCGGCAGGCAGGAAGATATTTACATCTTCCGGCGTAAGTTGATTGTGCGAGATGCGGATGTCGAAGTCTTGTGGGGAGACATAGCGTGCGCGCACTTCCACGCTCTTGTTTTCGTCGTCGCCGAGCACGCCGTTGATCGAGCCGCTCATTTCGGGCGAGTCTGGCAGGCGGAAAATATCGAAGCGAACCGTGGAGAGCGCAAGTGTGGAATCGCCCACGACGTTGCGCACCGTTACCTTGCAGTCTTCTCCCACCACGCGGAAGGGGAAGGTGGGGAGCACGGCCTCTATAGCGCCGAAGATGCCAGCAGTAGGGTCCACGCTGGCGCCCGTATCTTCCTTGGTGGACGGTTCTTCTACGGGAACTTCCTCGTCGGGCGGCGGCAACTCAGATACCGCAAGCACTTCTTCGGTCGCGGTTTCTGGCGTGGTGGGGGCAGCGGCTGGCGCTGACGATGCTTCGCCTTCCGCTGGCGCAGCGTCTTCCGGCGGGGGAACGGGCGCTTCCGCGCTGGCCACCCAAGCCCCCGAGGGAGCCCGCGTCACTTCGAGCACGGCCTGATCAAGTCGCACTTGTTCAACGTTGATGCGGCCATAGAGCAGGTCCACCAAGTCCACATAGAGCAGCGCAGAGGGAACGGTAAGCTGCACCTCGGCATCGCCCTCGGCGGCAAACTTCGCGCTGAGGTTCTCAATCTCGACGCCCCGCAGCCCGGTTACCCGCACGCGGCCCAGGGTGAAGTTGCTGCCCGTGCGTTCAGAAGCCAGCCGCTCGACGCGTTCGCGCACGCCTTCCATCTGGTATTTCACAAAGAGCACGGCCCCGGCAAAAAGCACGGTGACGCTCAACAGCGCCAATAGGCGCAGCCGTGCCTTGCGCCCGGAGGCGGCAACATTCCGTCGATCGCGCGGTCGATGTTTATTCGTCAGCGGCTGCTACTTCCATATCCGATTCGGCACCTTCGCCGTAGGACAATGATATACTTTTGCGCGAGAGGATGGTCTCACGCAAGCGTTGCGTAACTTCCGGGTTGGCCTTCATGTACTGCCGCGTGTTTTCCCGGCCCTGCCCAATGTTCTCGCCATCCATTGAGAACCACGCACCGCTCTTGAGGATCAGCTTTTCCGCCAGCGCCAAGTCCAGAATATCCCCCTCCTGCGAGATTCCCTCCTCGAAGAGCAAGTCAAACTCGACCTGCTTGAACGGCGCGCTCAATTTGTTCTTCACCACCTTCACCTTCACGCGGTTGCCCACGCTGATTTCCTTGTCCTTGATGGTGGAAATACGCCGAATGTCAAAGCGCATACTGGCGTAGAACTTCAGCGCACGCCCACCCGTGGTGGTTTCCGGGCTGCCAAACATCACGCCAATCTTGTCGCGAATCTGGTTGATGAAGATGATGGTGGTCTTCGAGCGGCTGACGATAGCGGTCAGTTTGCGCAGCGCCTGCGACATCAGGCGCGCCTGCAGGCCCATGTGCGAATCGCCCATTTCGCCTTCAATTTCCGCCTTTGGCACCAGTGCTGCCACCGAGTCGATAACGATGATATCCACCGCGTTGCTGCGCACCAGGCTCTCGCAAATTTCCAGCGCCTGCTCCGCCGTGTCCGGCTGCGACACCAGCAGGTTGTCCACGTCCACCCCAATCTTGCGGGCAAAGGTGGGGTCCAGCGCGTGTTCCGCGTCGATAAAGCAGGCAATGCCGCCGCTCTTCTGGGCATTCGCCACGCAGTGCAACGAGAGGGTGGTCTTGCCGGAAGACTCTGGCCCGAAGATTTCTATGATGCGGCCCGATGGCAGCCCACCCACGCCCGTGGCGATATCCAAAGAAAGGCTGCCCGTCGAGATGGTCTTCAGTCCCTGTATCATGGACTCGTCGCCCAGGCGCACCATGGTGCCCCGCCCAAACTGCTTCTCAATCTGGTTGATGGCGACTTCCAGCGCCTTCAGCTTACCCGCGTCCTGACCGTTTCCCGTTGCCATTTTATGTCGCCTCCCGCATTTGCGTTTTACTGAAAATAAATTCACCTTTCCCGTATGTTGCCAGATGCGCAAAGCGATGTCAAGCGGGATTTTTCAATTCAATCCGTAGGACTCCCAAGCCCCCCTTCACCTGCATCACTCATTGCCAAGGCTTGTGATTCCCTCCATTTTCGGGGCAGCCCTTTGGTCACTTCTCTGCGGCGGCAGCTGCGGGGGCTGCGGCATCGGCTGCCGCCTTGCGGTCGTGCGGGGAAATATAGACCGGGCTAATCAGGCCTTTGTGTTCAGACACCAGGCGCGGCGGGATGTTGTTCGGGAAGGGGCCGCGCTGGGGTATGGCGCCGGGGCGGGGTTGGGGCGCGGTTGCCGTGGGCTTGGCCTGGGTTGCCACAGGCTTGGCTGCGGGCTTGGGTTGTTCCTTGGGGGCCTTGGCCAGGTGGGCTTCCAGATCATCCAGCGCCCGCAGGTGGTTTTCGTTGGCCATGCAGATGGCCTGCACCATGGCCAAGTCCGGCGCTTGGGGCGTGCCATCGGGCGGGCAGGCAAGGATAAGCTGCGTGCGCTGGTGCAGCAGCCACGCATTGAGAAAGGCGTTCAGCCGTATGGCCAGCTCGGGGGTGTGGGCCAGGTGCTCGCGCTTGATGCGGTCCTCGTAAGCGCGGCGAAGCCGCATGATGCCCTGCCATTCGGCTTGGGTCATCCAGGGTTGACGGCGTATGTGGCTGCGAAGATTCATGGCGTGGTTCCTTGTAGTACGGTTGCGGCTGCTGTTGCCGTCCGTAAATACGTGTCACCACGTTGCACTGGGGGTGGGGAGGGGAGGGTGACCACGCCACAGCCCCGTCATTCCTGCGAAGGCAGGAATCTAGGCACTCGACTGCCGGAAGCCTGCACCTCGTCGTAGATCCTGCCCGGGCTGAATGCACGCGCTTTCTAGCCCCGGTAGGCTCAAACTCCTTGAAGAATTTACAATCACTCGGGTGGCTAGATTCCTGCCTTCGCAGGAATGACGGAGCTTGGGGTAGTGGCGGTGTCCCCATCGGCGGGAGTAGCTTAACCGCCAATCGGGAGATTGGCGTTCCGACAGAACGTTGCCGCTTGCGCTACCTACTGGCAATGGCCAGCGTGTGCGAAAAGCCCAGCCCCGTATCCGCGCTCGCACCAGCGCAAACTCAGGCGCTATCGAACCAACACCACCAACCCCGCCCCACAATTCCTGGTCCGTATTTCATAATTCATAATTCGTAATTCATAATTCGTAATTCACAATCCCCCCATCACCCGGCTCTACCTTGGAGAAGGACGAGACGGAATCGTCCGCTACCCTAGAAAGGAAATCGAGGCCTATGAAACAAACCGGCAGGTAAAGCCCTAAGCCTCACCTGCCAGCAACAGAATCCACCCTTGAGCAAAGCGAAATCTCGCGTCTTAGCGGGACCGTACCTGCTCCCCCGGCTAAACCGCAAGTCCCGCCGGGGGAGTGGGGGTAAAAACAAGACAGCTAAAAACAGAGTCCACTTCTGATGCCTGCCCAAATATGAATATGACGCAAACTTATCATGCTTCAAATATATTCTCTTCGCTACACTATAACGTATCTCCACTATATTGCACAGGAACGTTCTCCTTCTTCGGATCAGGATCAAGAGAACGACTACCAGTGTACTCGTATTGAACTTTATAATAACCCATAAAGCACAGGCTAGCACCATTGCTACACTCATTAATTCTAACAGCCCTGACCACGCCGTATCGTTCACCAATATCGCCACCTCCACGCATATAAAAGGAGGTTGGCAAATCATTCAAGCTTTGATACGATAATTCATCAACATACCCACTCTCAGGTGCCTCGTGCAATTCAGAAAATACAACTCCAGAAACTGCAGCAGGCTGAATACGCCACCCGTTACGGCCATAGACACGAACTTGATAATGATGCATACCATCTGGATGACGTAAAGCCTCCGGTTTTTCCCTATCTCCCGTGCGGGACACTTCAAACACAATATCACATTCAAGAGGAAAATTTGCTTTTGGATTAATATTCTTGCTCTCATTAAATGGCACAAACTCATATCCAAATT
>JBIKMR010000034.1:0-22861 GCA_044359155.1 Candidatus Hydrogenedentales bacterium
AGGGGAGACCTACGACATCGAGGATAGCACCACCGATCTCTATGAAGTTCTGGCCCTGACTACGGGCGACGCCGAAGATACGGGCTTCATCACCATTGCTTTCCAGAACTCCGATGCCTGCGGGTCTTTGCCTGTGAGCCTCGAAGTGATTGAGGTGGTGCCGAACATTGAGTCCGGCAACGTGGCCGTGGTGAACCCGTCTTGCGTGTTTGAAGAGAAGCTCACGCTCATGCAGACGGCGGAGTTCGGCGGCGAGCCGCAGAACTTCGAGATGGAATGGCTGTATCTTCCAGATGAAGGCGGCACCATTCCCGACGATCCCGATCCCGGCAACCCCACCGATCCGTGGAGTGCGCCCTTCCTTGTGGACAAGAACGGTGCTCCCGTGTCGTCCACCGGCGTGGGTCTCAACCAGATCACCATCCAGGGGCCCGGCCTGCTTACCCTTACGGACAACTGGTTCTCGATGCGCTACCGACGCACGGGTACTGCCGCGCCGTGGGGCGGACGCTGGAGCGAATGGACCTCGCCGCAGTTGGCACCCGGCTGGATCAAGCGCGTGGTTGGTGAAATCAATCCCTTCACGCAGCGCGCCAGCGGCGGCGGTATCGAGGGTGCGGAGTCCAGCTTTGCCTCGTTCGGCAGTGCTACTCCGAACGCAATCGTAAGCATGTTGAGCCAGGCAGGCCCGCGCTATACCGGCAGCGTGCCGCTGAACTGCAACGACCTTGATGCGTTTGGGCTTATCCCGATTTATGAGACCGTGCTGGATCGTGGCGCGAACCTGAGCATCAAGTCTCTTTCACCCATCGACAACCCGCAGGTGAACACGGCGCTGTTGCTGGTGGCCAGCCGCATCAGCGACCTGTACATGCTGTTGGGCAACGAGGCCTACGCAGACGCGCAGGACCCGACCATCGGGTTTGGCACCGACGACGGCGTGTTTGGGGCAGAAGCCACCAGCATCCATCCCTTCATGAACCAGACCAGCTCGCTGCTTGAGGAAGAACTTGGGCTGCTGCGCGGACGCGACAATACTTACGCCCCCGGCACCACCACGTATCCGCTGTATAACCGCATGATCTGGAACTTCACCACGGACTTTACCGGGGGCGAAGTGGCGTATGCGCTGAACTATAATATCGTCGACACGGTCGAGGGCGGCGATGGGCGCATTACCGAGGCGGATGCGGCACGCTTGTATCCGCAAGGCCATGGCGATGCGTGGGGGCATTACCTTAAGGCGATGAAGACCTACTACACCCTGCTGCGACAGCCCTTCTACACCTGGGCAAATCGCAGCGAGGCCGTGCTGGTGGGTGGTGCGCCAGTTACTGTGGACTTTATCGACGAGCAAAAGTTCGCAAAGGCGGGCGCGGCGAAGGCCAAGGCCGGTGTGGAAATTGTGAACCTTTCCTACCGAACCGCCTACACCGAAGATCCCGACAAGATCTGGCAGGGATACAGCGATGCGCTTGATGCGCTAGACGCTGGCGACGTGGAGCCGGATCGCGCGTGGGGCTTTGCCGATTGGTCCAGCCGCGCAGGCCAGGGAGCGTACATCGACTGGGTAGTAGGCAACGCCATCATGCGTGCCACCGACCCCGACGAGGACGCGGTTGGCATAACGCGGATAGACCGTACCACGGTTGACGATCTCTACGATATCGCTGCCGCCTATGCCCAGATCCAGGCGCAGGTGGACCAGGCCGACCTCGGCCAGAACCCTCTTGGCTTGGGCACGAACGTGATTCCCTTCGACATCAGCCCAACGGCTATTGACGATGGCTTCACCCATTTCGAACAGATCTACACGCGCGCGGTCACCTCGATAAACAATGCGGCCACGGTGTTCAACTACGCGAACAATTCCACCCAGGCGCTGCGTCGGCAGAATGACACCGTGCAAGCTTTCCAGCGCGCCTTGCTCGACACGGAGATCGACCTGAACAACCGGCTTATTGAATACTTCGGCTACCCGTATCCCGAGGATATCGGCCCGGGAGGAACGTACCCCACGGATTACCGTGGCGCGGACCTGTACCACTACATGTACGCTGATGCGAATTCCATTGCGCGCGATTCATATTTCAACGCGTTCCTTGGAACGACCACTGATCCGGACAACGGCGAGCTAATCTATGACGCCGAACAAAGCATGGAAAACTTCTTGGCGGAGTTCACTGGAAACCCTGAAGATGTCATCCGCCCCGAAATCATAATCGGCGACGGTTCCATTGTCGTGGAGGTTCAGCTCAAGAACTACCTCTCCGACATCATGGCCACGGTGGATGATCTTGTCACGCCTCCGGCAGAGGGTATCTTGCCTGAAGACGTGATCAACGTGAAGTTTAACATCAAGGACTCGGGTGGTCGCTTCGGCATTACCAAGCCTGAAGGCTGGGGAGAGCGGCGTGCCCCGGGTGAAATCCAGCTTGCACGTGGCGAACTGCAACAGTCCTTGGCGGACCTCATCAAGGCTTCCGACGACTACATGGGCGGCACCTTGGTGGATATCCAGGATAAGGTCGATTTGCTTCAGGCGCGCTATGGCCTGAATGCCGAACGCCTGCGCCTTAAGGGAGATCGCCTTGATGATAAGAAGACCGTGCAAGACATTCTCTTCGGCATACAGATCGGCCAGTTCGCCCTTAGAACTGCAGCCAACATTGCGGAGAAAGTAGCAGACGCCTTGCAGGAATCCGTGCCCACAGTAACCGGTATCATCATTGGTTTCTCGAACGGCATTATCATCGACGGCCTGGCCCCCGTGCGTGGGGGCCTCAAGGGCGTTGGGTTGGCCATAGTTGAGACCCTGAAGATTCTTGCCGACGCGGCAGAGCTCGCCACGTTCCGCCTCGAACAAGAGGAAGAGCGTGACGAGGCCCAACTCGAGATCGATATCACCGGGCTTGAGCAGCAATACGAAGTGCTCGAGGCGGTGAAGGACCTGCAGAACGCCATACGTGTTGAAACACCCTCAAGGCAGGCAATCCATACGGCCTACCAAGCGGTGCTCCAGGCATCGGGGCGTTACCAGAAAGTGCTTGCCGAAGGCCAGCGCCTGGTGGAAGACCTCGACCGGTTCCGCAAGCAGTCCGCGTCCGACGTGCAGTCCCTGCGCTACCGCGACATGGCGTTCCGCGTGTTCCGTAACGACGCGCTCCAGAAGTACCGCGCGCAGTTCGACATGGCACAGAAATATGTCTACCTTGCAGCAAAGGCCTACGACTACGAAACCACCATGCTGTCCACGGACCAGCGCGCCGGGCGTCGCTTCCTCACGGATATCGTGAAGGCGCGTCAGATTGGCGTGCTGCAAGACGGCCAGCCGCAGACGGGCGCGGGTTTGGCTAACTCGATGGCGGTCATGTCGCGAAACTTTGAAACCCTTAGCACGCAGCTGGGCTTCAACAATCCGCAGCAAGAGACCAACCGCTTCTCCCTGCGCTACGAGAAGTTCCGCATTCTGCCGAGCGCAGAGGGCGACGAGAACTGGCGTGCCTTGCTCAACAACGCCTATACCCCGGGAACGGAGATAGGCATTGTGGACAACCTTTGGGACCTGCCCGAGTTTGTGCAAAACTGCGTGCCGCCTGTGGGCTTTGGAGACGTGGAACCGGGCCTTGTAATTTCCTTCCCCTCGGAAATTAGGGAAGGCTATAACTTCTTCGGCAACGAGTCGGGCGGGCAGGACAGCTCGTACGACTCGACCCAGTTCGCCACCAAGGTGCGCTCTGCGGGTGTGTGGTTCAGCAACTATGATCAGTTGAGCCTGTCGAACACGCCGCGCGTCTACCTTGTGCCAACGGGCAACGACGTGCTTCGCTCGCCCACCGGGTTCCGCGGGCAGCAGCGTGAGTTCATGGTGCTGGATCAAGTCATTCCAGAACCGTTCCCCATCGGCGTGAACGATCTTGACAGTTCCTTCTGGCTACCATCCGTTGACACGCTTACGGGCCAGTTCCAGCCGTTCCGCCGCTATGGGCGTATGCGCGCCTACCACGACAGTGGCGAGTTCTCGGTGGACGAGGTCGAGCGCGACAGCCGGATCATCGGGCGCTCCGTGTGGAACAAGAAGTGGATGCTCATCATCCCCGCCAGCACGCTGGGCAACGACCGCGAGGAAGCGCTGCAAACCTTTATCAACGGGCGCGCAGCGGGCGTGGGCGGCGAGCGCGATGGCAACGGAATTAGCGACATCAAGCTCTTCTTCGAGACCTACGCCTACCCAAGGCTCAAGTCGAACGAGGGCGGCGCGACTGCTGAAGTCACCGTGAGCGCAGGGGAGTAAGGGCTTGAATCTCGGGCAGTCACAAATGCCCAAGGCTACGGCCTTGGTGCGCACACTCGCCGGGGCGACGATTATCGTAGTCGCCCTGGCGGGGGCGCTGCCCGTGTCTGCGCAAGGCAAGTCCGGGCTCGGACCGGATCAGGTCATATTGCCCACGGGACCGGGTTCCGTGAACGGCTTTGGCCCCGACTATGACCCTGACCTGCCCAATGGTTCCGCCACATTGGATATCGAGATAGAGGTACCACCGGGCGTGGCGGGTTTCAATCCGGAACTGAGCCTGTCTTACGACAGTGGCAATGGCAATGGCATCTTTGGCTTCGGTTGGGACATGGGGCTGTACACCGTAGAGCGCCGTTCAAGCCTGCCATTGCCGCGCTACGTGGACGGCCCCAACGGTATCGACGACGACTACGATGGCGTGATAGACAACGACGAAGAGATTGATGCTATCCGCGCGCTGATTGGCGGGTGGCCTATCAACCTCATCAGCGAGGATGATCTTGACCCTGAGGACAATCTCGAACCGCAGGGTAGCGGTTTCTTCTTTACGGCGATACAATCCGACTTCGTTCGCTATAAGCAGAAAGACGACCACTGGTGCGGTGCCAAGCCGGATGGTTATGTCTTTGAGTTTGGCCTTACGGACCAGTCCCGGGTGATCGACCCCGAAGATCCCGCGAAAGTTTTTTCATGGCAGATGGAAAAAGAGTTCGACCTTTCCGGGAACATGATCGAATATATTTACGAGCGAAGCAGCGCCGACAATAGCAACACCTATATATCCCGCATCGAGTGGGGTGTGGGTGGTGGTGAGTACAACACTTGCAGCGGCGATGCCGAGGGCGAAGGCAGCGCAGATGGGGAAGGTATAGCCGACGGGGAGGGGGGAGCCGATGGTGAAGGGGAGGGAAGTAGCGAAGGCGAGGCCGGCGGGCCAAGGCCGCACTTCCATTTCATAAAGTTTGTATACGAAGCCCGACCTGACGCCTACGAAACCATGGTGCCCGGGTTCGTGCTGCGAGAGACTCGCCGTATCAAGAGCATCGTGGTAGGCACACAGACCGACGAACTGCCCGGCCACCTCGAGGGAGACTTCAACGAGGACGGCATCAAGGATTTCCTTGTTCGCCGCTATGATATCCGCTACGACACGCACCCCTACTGGAGCCTTATCAGCTCGATTACCCAAGTGGGTGCAGACGGCATTACCGCGCTTCCGGCAATGAGCCTGTCGTGGAGAGTGTGCGATCCGCCCCAGACGCTGGACGCAAGCACGGCGATAATCGAGATGGAAACACCACCGCTCACACTTCCCAATAACCCTGCTGCGGCATTCACAGAAATTAACGGCGATGGCCTGCCCGATATTCTGGTGACGAACCCGTTGGGCGGGGCCCACCGTGCCATCCTCAACTTGGGGCCGCGCGCTGCTGCCTTGGGTCAAGTCGTCGCATGGGGCAGCCCGACCCCTGTGGGCGGTGACGAGCGCGCCTACACTGTGGACCTGGCAAACGACGACACCATTGCCGAGCTGGTGGACATGGACGGTGACGGGTTTACGGATCTTGCCTACAAGGCGGGACCGTTCGAGAGCTACTATTTTCCGCAGAGCATTACGAACGGCCAAACCAGCTGGGGCCAGCGCAAGCGCATGAACCTTGGGCTGGGAGAGTCTGCGCCGCCTTCTCCGTTTGAAACGGTGGATGTCGAGCGTGGGGACTTCAATGCGGACAAGCGCATGGACGTGGCCCAGACCATTGACGCGGGCGGCGCCACCCAGTTGCGCATCTGGTACAACCTAAGTGAGGACCGCTTCTCGAAGCCAGTCACCATTAACCAGCCCTTCAACTGGATGCTCTCCCACGAGGGTGTCTCACTCACCGATTTCAACGGCGATGGCATCGACGACATGGTGCGTGTGCGCCCCACCCGCATCGAGGTGTACCCCGGCGTGGGCTACGGCAAGTTCGCTGAAATGCGCATTGCCGAGATTCCCGACTACACCCTGCTTGATCGCTTCATCGAACAGGCCGAGTTAGAAGACCTCACGGGAGACGGCTTCCCCGAACTGCAAATCAACGGGGCCGAGCCAGGCGTCATGTGGTATTGGGTGGGACACGGCGACTACACCTTCGAGCCACGCCGCACAATCACCGGTCTCCCCATACCGCGCGGCAACAATCCCACCGTGGACGCCGCCGATCTTAATGGTGATGGTGCAGACGAGCTGGTGTACATCGACGACGCATCTGGCCCGCGCATGGTGGCGGTGGACATTGGCAAGCTGATGGGCTGCGTGCCTGCGCCGAACTTGTTGCTGGAAGTGGACAACGGCCACGGCCAAAAGACCGCCTTCCAGCATGTGGCCTCGACGCAGTTCCTTCTTGAGGACGCCGCCAATGGCGAACCCTGGACCGATCCCCTTCCCTTCTCCGCTGCAGTGGTTTCCCGCGTGGATACCACCGACACCTTCGGCAACGTGTATTCCAAGCTCTACCGTTACCGCGACGGCTTTTATGACACGCGCTTCAAGGCCTTTGCGGGCTTCGGCGGTGTCGAGTTTCAAGATATTGGCGATGCGGTGACCCCAACCGAGGCCCGCAAATACGTGTTCGATGTTGGCCGGGGTTCAACCGCCCTGCGAGGCAGCGAGCTTGAAGAGCGCTCCGAAGGCCTGGACGGAAACGTCCAATGGATAGAGACCACCGAGTGGACCATCCGTGAACTGGGTGCCATAGAAGAAGGCGAAGACGAAGAGGGATCCCCAATAGAGGTGGCCTTCCCCGCGCGTGAGACGCGGCAGATATTTGAAAGCGGTCGCGGCGAGCCCCGCACGACCGAGCGCGAATTCACCTACGACAATTACGGCAACATACTTGAAGAGCGCGACTACGGCATTGTGGTGGGTGGTGACCGCTCGGCGTTTAATGACGAGAAGATTACCCGCAATGAGTATGCCCTGAACATCGTCGACTGGCTGGTCCGCTATCCCAAGCGCACCGAGGTGACGGACCTTGCGGGCAATGTGGTGAGCCGCACTGAAACATACTACGACGACGAACCCCTTGGAATTACCCTGTATGGCGGCGTGACCCAAGTGGATCGCTGGCTGGATCCCGCTGACCCAGAGGCCTATGTGTCAAGCGAGCGCCTCATCTGGGGCGACTATGGCAATGTGCAATGGTTTATCGACGGGCTTGGGGAATTTGGGGAAGACGGCGAGCTTGTGGAATCTGCGGGCCATTACCGTTACGTCGAGTTCGACCCGAAATTCCAGACCTACCCCATACGCGAAGAGATACACCTTGGCGGGGAAGACGAGCGCGTCCTCACTATCGAGGCCGACTACAATCCTGGCCTCGGCGTGGTCACCGCGTCCCGTGATTTCAGCGGCAATGAGACCCGTCACGAGTATGACTCGCTCGCGCGGCCCACGCGGGTGTTCCGTCCGGGCGATGATACGAATTACCCCAGCATGGAATACCGCTACCGCGTGGGAGTGCAGGCGGGCGGCGGCGTCATCAACGCCGTCGAGACGCGAATGCTCGACCGCGCACCGAATACCCCCGGCCTGAGCCAGGACGACCACTACCGTATTACCACCGCCTACATCAACGGCCTTGGCGAGACAGTGCTGGAGAAGGAAGAAGCCGAGTCCAGCCCCGAGGACAATGAACCACGCGTGGTGGTGAAGGGTGCAGTCGCGTTTAACGGTCGCGGCAAAGTGCGCTACATGCTCAACCCGTTCTACACCACCCTCACCGGCACGCTGGAAGAGCAACTTGCCTTCGAGAATATCCTCACGCCCGGCTGGTTGGGACAATTTGAGAGTGGGGGAGTGCTCACTCCCTTGAGCTTCGCCGACGCGCACCGCGTCGAGAGCCTGTATGACGTAGAGCTGCGGCCCACCCGCGTCACCGCGCAGGACGGCACTTATCGTGAATCGGTGTACGAGCCGCTGCTTACCAAAGTCTACGACGAAAACGATACCGACGCAGCCAGCCCGTATTTCGATACGCCACTTGTACATGTGCACGACGGGCAGGACCGCCTCGTCCGCGTCGACGAGATCACGCGCCTCAATGATGACGGCACACTCTCCGGCACGTTGAATACTTGGAGCACGCACTACGACTACCGTGCCGATGGTGTTCGTACCCGCATGATAGACAGCCAGCAAAACCAGAAGCTGATGACCTACGATGGCATGGGCAGGTTGATTGCGCTGAACGACCCCAACCAAGGCGTGACCACGTACGCTTATGACGCTGCGGGCAACCTCACCAGCCGAATCGATGCGCTCAGACGCGAGATTGCCTATACCTACGATGGCGCGAACCGCAAGCTGACCGAAGACCAACGCGACGAGACTGAGACTTACTCACTTGGCTACGCTTACAATCCCGAACAGCCCCTCACGGAGGACAACCGCCCGGACATCGCGTACTTCTATGACGACCCCGTGCCCGACCTCGACCTGGGCGACGGCACCACGGGCACAGCAGAGAACACGCTGGGCCGCTTGGCATTCATTTGGGATCAGGCCGGGGAACACCACACCTCCTACGACAACCGCGCACGGATTACCTGGACCATGCGCAGCCTGCGCGACCCGCGCAGCGAACAGCTCTCTGGTTACCAGACGCAGATGGAATACGACGCGATGGACCGCGTGGTGGCGGTGCTGTATCCCGATGGCGACCGCGTGGACTACGCCTACAACGAACGCGGGCTGATGGAAAGTATCTCCGGAGGTGCCCTTGCCAACGATGGTGGGCAAGACGTGGTGGTCAATGGACGTTCCTACGCACCCAACGGCCAGCGCCTCACGTATGTCTTCGGCAATGGAAACAGCTCGATCTACGGACACGATACCCGTAAGCGACTCACCAGCATCCGCACCGTGGATGCCGAGCGCAACACGCTGCTCAACTACACCTACGATTACGACAAAACCTCGAACATCCAACAGATCACAGACCTCCGCCCGGCGGACCTGCCAGTCGATGGAGACGCCCGCCGCAACCACCAGCGCTTTGGGTACGATGATATGTACCGCCTCACAGGTGTGGACTATGGCCGCGATGCAGACACCTTAACTATCGGCGCTGCGGGTAGCATCGGCTATCAGTACGATCGCCTTGGCAACCTGCTGGTGCAAAGCTCGGACATAGACGATACCGATGGTCGTTTCTCGAAGGTCAACCTTGGGACCCTGGCCTACGGTGGCCCGCTGGGCGCTTCCGGTCGCGTGGGCCGCGCCGTGGGCGATGCGCCCGGTCCCCATGCCCTGACCTTTGCGGACGACGGCGCATTCACACGTACCTTTGAGTACGACGATGTGGGCAACATGACCCGCGTGGACGATCTCGGCTTGACGTGGAACCACGCCAGCCAAATGGTGGTGGCGGAAGACAACGCCATGCGCGCCGAATATGTTTACGACTACGCGGGCGAGCGGGCCCTGAAGATGGTCTATGCCAAGAATGAAAACGGCGCGGTCGCCGATGCCCCATCAAACGTGACGCAATACGTGGCGAAGTACTTCGAGGTGCGCGAGGGCGAACAGCCCGTGAAATATGTATACGATGGCGAAGACCGCGTGGCGCGCGCGCTGGGCACGCTGGACCCGACATCCGAACGGGTGCAGCGCTTCCGCTTTGCGCCCGGCTGGAACCTTGCCGCCATGGGCGTGGAAGCGGGCGATGCCGCCGTGCAACTGGGGCTCGACGCGAAGCCAGAGATTACCGGTGCATTCGTTTGGGATGCAGGCACGGGGGATTACCTGCCGCTCGATTCCACCTCGGCCCTGCCCGGCGGCTCGGTGTTCTGGGTCTACGCCGATGAGGCCTTCCATGTGGCCGTGCGCGGCCAGCCCGTGCCCAGCGCGCAGGAAGCTGCTGCCGCCCCCGGCTTCAATGTTCTGCGTGCGCTCCATGCGCTGCGCCCCGCTGCTGCCTTGCCCGATACCTTGAACTACATCTGGGCATTCGACGCCGACACGCAGGCTTGGCGCGCGCGCCTCAGTGGAGATAACGACTTCCTGTCTGACCTGCCTGATTTCATCCAGGCAGGCCAGCCCATCTTCCTGGCGTTTAACGATCCGGCCACCCTCGAGTTCGGCGGGCCCGAGCTGGACCTTCAGTATTACCACGGCGACCACCTCGGTTCCGCCAACCTCGTTACCGATGCAAACGGCGGCGTGATTGAAGAGACCGCGTTCTATCCCTTTGGCGAACCGCGCAACCAGTTTAAGGCAGACCGCGCGGAAGTCACCCTACCCAACCCCTACCTCTTCAGCCAGAAAGAGCGCGACACGGAAACCGGGCTGCACTACTTCGAGACCCGCTATCTTGCCGCCACGCTTGCCCGCTTCAACCGCGTGGACCCCATGGCCGAAGCCCCGACGGAAGCCATGCTGGCCGACCCGCAGCAGCAGCACGCATACGCCTACGCCCGCAACAACCCCATCACCTTTACCGATCCTGATGGACGCTTCGTCCGTACCAAGGCCGGGCAAGTTCTGATGCGCCAGTTCAATCCCTTCAGCGATCAAGGCAGTGGCAACCTGAGCGATAACAAGGCCCAGCGCCGGGCGCGTGTGTTTGGCCAGCTTCAAGTGGACAAGGGCGGCACGCTCTTCGGCAAGGGTGGCCAGATGGGCGCGGGTAGCATCCCCGATTTCGCGCAGAAGGAAATCGAGAAGCTCAAGCTCGATTTCAGCGCCACGCCCAACCAGCTCATTTCGGATGTCGAAAAGTTCGCCCTGAAACTCAAGGCGGCTAATCCCGATCCCAAAAAGCTCGACGTGAGTCAGTTCCTCAACGCCATCACTTCCAAGCCCGGAGACAAGGGGGTGGGCGCCAACTTGCTGGCGCAGTTCGGCACATTGAGTGCTGACCCCAAGAAACTGAAAGACAGCGCCATTACAGAATCCGGCTCAATAGCCAATGCGGGCATTGCCAAGCAGATTGGCGATCTTCAGGGCAAGCTGAAGGGAATGGACCTCGACGGCAAGCTAAAGGAGTTGACGGAGAAGGGGAACAAAGGTCTCAAGGATAAAGGAAGCGAAGGCTTCAACTTTGACCAAGCCCAAGTGGACGCCTTTATCGACAAATACCTCGGGGGTGCAGACACCGCCACCGAGTTGAACCGATTGAAAAAAGACGACAAAGCCCAAGCCCAAGCGAACCCTTAATGGGAACCAGAATAAATTAAACAAGGGACAACGCGCAGGCGGCAGAGCGAGCCGCCGCGCAACCCTCGGGAGCGATACCATGAATAACCTGTGCAACGCGCGAACAATCGGCTGCCTGCTGGCGGCGCTGGTCCTATTGGCCAGCCCGGCCTGGGCCGGAATACCCAAGCCCGGCCTTGTGCTATACGGCAGGGTGACCGATGTGCCCGGCCAACTGCTAACCACGGGCGAGCTCACGTGGACCTTCACGCCATCGGCGGGCGGCGACCCCGTGGCCGTTTCCACCACGCTCCGCGAGTTGGACGGCCCCGGCGGTCCCTTCTCGTACCGCGTTGTGGTGCCCTTCGAGATCCCCGTGGATGGCTTCCCCGCGACAGGCGCAGCCCTGCCCGTGGGCGCAGAGCCTGTTGAATACCAGCGCAACGGCACCGTCGAGGGGACAAGCGTGACCATGTCGCACACCGTCTTCGTCACCCCCGGCGACTCCAGCAACGTCCTGCGCGTGGATGTGTGCGTGGGCTGCGCCCCAATTGTGAAGACCATCCACTCCGCCGACGTAAATGAAGACTTCCGCTTTTCGCTCTCGGAATTCCTTCGCACCGTCGAACTGCATACCGCGTCTCCCGACCATGAATACCACATTGGCGCAGGCACGCCTGACGGCTACTCCACCGGCCCCGGCTCCCGCGTGGGCTATCCCCACACCGGCGATTTCATTGAGGGTGCAGACTGGTCCATGTCTGTGCGCGAAGTGGTCCGCATGATCGACCTCTTCACCTCCACCCCCGACCACGCCTACACCTTCAACCTTGAAGCCGACGATGGCTTCACCAAGGTCGGCGGCGACAAGTCCAAGTCGGTCGTGGGTGGCAAGGCTGCCACAACCGCCAACCTCAACCGCACCATTCGCGGTGGTGCTGCCACGGCAGGCAA
This sequence comes from Candidatus Hydrogenedentales bacterium, assembly GCA_044359155.1. Taxonomy (GTDB): domain Bacteria; phylum Hydrogenedentota; class Hydrogenedentia; order Hydrogenedentales; family JAEUWI01; genus WGMK01. Next base: position 12,429 of record JBIKMR010000034.1, read on the forward strand.
CGTCCTCAGTTTCACCTTCACCGCAGACGCCCCCTTCGGTGCAGACATCAGCGCCCTCGGACTTTCCGAAGATCTGCCAGAAGACTGGACCTACCTCTCCGCAACCGACACCCCACTCATCAGCCCGATTCCAGGCTCAAAGTCTGGGGTCGAATTCGCGTGGCTTCAGTTGCCCGAATTCCCCTATGCCATGAGCTACCAGGTGGCGTTCCCCGAGGGCGCAGACGTGGCGGAAGTCATTCGTTCCGCTAACAGCCTCGGCGTATACCGCCTCACCTCGAACGACGAGGAATACACCACGGCACTAGCCAGCCACTCCGAGAACTCCGACCTCGACGCAGACGGTATTCGTGACGGAATTGAGCCAGACGGCGACGCGGACAACGATGGCGTGCCCAACCTCATCGACGTGGATTCCGACAATGATGGCATTACTGATGCGGAAGAAGCTCTCCACGACGGCGACGACGGTTACAACCCTGGCACCGACATGAACCCCTACAACCCCGACACCGACAACGACGGCATCGACGACGGCCAGGAAATATCCTTCGGCACTGACCCGATACTGCCCAGCAACGAACCCGTGCCCGCATCCAGCCCCCTTGGCCTGTTTGCTGCCATGCTCTTGCTGGCGGGCGCTGCCATTGCCGTGTTGACGCGATACAGTCCCCAGACCCACTAGACGCGATTCCCGGAAGGAAGCTGCTCCCACGCTGTCCAGCGCAGAAGGAACCCGATATGACACCGCTCACCCACCAGCAACCGGCACGGCAAACGAACAACGCCAGCCGGGTATTCCATGCGCTGGCCGCCGGGGCATTGATGCTGCTCGCCGCCACGGCGAACGCGGCCACCCCCGTGTTCGACACGGCAGCGCCCACGAGCGTCAATGAGGAATCGCTATACACATACAGCGTTTCAGCGTCTGACGCGGACGGCGGAGACACCGTGACGCTGGCGGTGCTGGGGCCTGCGCTTCCTGCCTGGCTTACCTTCACTCCAACGGCAGGCAACCCCGGCACGGGCACCCTGTCCGGCACGCCTAACGACGCGCAACTGGCGGGCTCGCCCTTCAGCATCACCCTGCGCGCCAGTCAATCCGGCGGTGGCGGCCCCAGCGATCAATCCTTCAGCATCACGGTGAACCCGGTGAACGACGCGCCGGTGCTCAATGCCGCTGCCACGCACGCGCTGTCCAGCCAGCCCGAGGACGACCAGGACAACGCGGGCACCTTGGTATCGGGACTGCTCACCCCTGGCGGCACGGGTTCCGTTACCGATGAGGACAGCGGCGCGCTGCTGGGCATGGCCATTACGGCAACCAACACCACCAATGGCGACTGGGAATACTCGATAGACGCGGGCGCAAACTGGGTGTCCTTCCCCGACGGCATTGCAAATACGAACGCGCTGTTGTTGCGCGGCGTAGACAAGCTGCGCCTTCTACCCGACGCCGACTTCAACGGCGACATTGCAACCGCCATCACGTTCCGTGCATGGGACGTGACTTCAGGAACGCAAGGCACCACGGCGGACGCCTCCACCAATGGCGACGCCACGGCCTTCAGTTCTGCAACTGACACGGCCCTGCTCTCCATATCGCAAGTGAACGATGCCCCCGTGCTCGACAACACCGCCATACTGCGTCTCACCGCCATCAACGAAGACGACACCAGCAACGCTGGCACAACCATTGCTACATTGCTGGCAAGCGACAGCGGCAACACCAACCCCGTGATTGACGTGGACGCCTCGGCTGCCGAGGGCATTGCAATTACTGCATCCAACACCACCAACGGCGACTGGCAATACTCCATCACGAATGGCTCATCTTGGGTCAATTTCCCCACCATAGCAGCGAACGACGCGCTGCTGCTGCGGGCAAATGATCTTGTGCGCTTCCAGCCAGACGCCCACTTCAATGGCGGCGTAACCTCTGCCATTACCTTCCATGCGTGGGACCGCAATGTCGGCACGCAGGGCACTAAGGCCAACCCCAGCACCAACGGCGGCACCACACCGTTCAGCACCGCCACCGACACCGCCGACCTGACGGTAAACCCGGCAAACGACGCGCCCGTGCTCGACAATACGGCAACCTTGGTATTGACTGCTCAAGACGAAGACGACGCAGACAGCGCGGGCACCTCGGTGTCTGACCTGCTTACCAGTGATCTCGTCGTCACCGATCCCATAACCGACATTGATGCCAGCGCCCTCGAAGGTATAGCCATCACCGGGGTGGACACGACGGACGGCGATTGGGAGTACTCGACAAACAACGGCGCAGACTGGCTGTCGCTTGCTTCAGCAGATGACGAGAACGCCCTAGTGCTCTCCCCGGCCAACCTGATCCGTTTCCAGCCGGATACAGATTTTAACGGTGCTGTCACTGGAGGAATTACCTTCCGCGCCTGGGACCGCACTAGCGGATCGGCTGGAAACACAGTGGATGCTGATCCAAACGGTGGCACCACGGCGTTTAGTTCCGAATCCGATACAGCATCGCTTACCATCAACGCTGTAAACGACGCGCCGGAAGTTACTTCAAGCGCCGTGACTTCTGTCAACGAAGACGCCGCCTACTCCTATGCCATTACCGTGGATGACGAGGACGGCGACAACCTCACGATATCCAGCGGCACGCTGCCCACCTGGCTGACGCTCGACGTTACCGACAATGGTACCGCCGCGCCCACGGCCACCCTCACCGGCACGCCAGACGATGCCGATGTCGCAGGCTCGCCCTTCGCCATTACCATCGAGGTGACAGACGGCGTGGTCGTCACCCCCTCGTCGCAATCCTTCAACATCACTGTCACTCCCGTGAACGACCCTCCCGCCTTTGTGGCAGTGCCTGCGACCACCGTAAACGAAGAATCCCCGTATTCCTTCGTGGCCACTGTGTCTGACCCTGACACCTTGCCTGCCGACGACAACTTGACGATCACGCTCGAATCCACCCTGCCCTCGTGGCTGAGCTTCGTCGCCAATAACAACGGTACCCCCAACCCTACTGCTAACCTCACCGGCACGCCGAACGACGCAGACCTCCCCGGCTCGCCGGTGTCTGTAACGCTGCGCGTGACAGATGGCACCGTCCCGGTTGACCTGCCTTTCAGCATCACCATCAACCCCGTGAACGACGCACCCGTGCTCGACAACACTGGCGACATGGAACTGACGAGCATCAACGAAGACAACACCAACAGCGCGGGCGATACCGTTGGCAACTTGCTTGCCACCGGCATTCTTGACCCCGTGACCGATGAAGACGCTGGCGCGCTGGAGGGCATCGCCATCACGATAGCTGACGCCACCAACGGCAGTTGGCAATACTCGATAACGGCCGGCAGCAGCTGGGTGAATTTCCCCGTGGTTGCCGCCGATAGCGCGCTGCTTCTTGGCACGGCTGACCTGATTCGTTTCCAACCCGCGACCGACTTCAATGGCACGGTCACCGATCCGATAACCTTTCAAGCCTGGGACCGTTCGGACAGCGCCACGCCGGGTTCGCTGGGCGACCCGTCTGCCAATGGGCTTGCAACCCCCTTCAGTCTGGCGAGCGACACCTTCTCGATAATTGTGCTTCCCGTCAACGATCCACCCGTAGCCAACGATGATCCCACGGGCTACACCCTACCCGCAGACGGTCCCCGGGAGGAAGTGGAGGAAGACACCCTCACCTTTATCGACGTGCTGGCGAACGACACCGACGTGGAAGGGCTCGACCCCACCACGGTCACCATCACCGGCTTCCCCACGCGCGGTGCGGCGGGCGTGAACCCGACCACCGGCGAACTGCAATACTTGCCCAACAAGAACTTCACCGGTAAAGACCAGCTAACCTATCGCGTAACCGACATTGGCGACAACGGCGCGCCGACGTTGAACGATTCCGCCAGCCTCTTCATCGAGGTGGTCGCGGCAAACGATCCCCCCGTGGTCGGTGCGGATTCTGCCTCCACCGACAGCGGCATCCCCGTCACCATAGATGTGCTGGCCAACGACAGCGACGAAGAAACCGACCTCACCCCCGTGGGCGTTGACCCCAAGGTTACCGTTGTTACCCCGCCCACCGGTGGTAACGTGACCATCGATGGACCCACCGGCCATATTACCTATACATCTAACGGTGCCTTCCAAGGCGTGGATACCTTCACCTATTCCGTCGAGGACTTTGGACTACCCCTTCCTGCCAAGAGCAGCAATGGCGTTGTCACTATCCTTGTCAGTCAGGCGCAGATCACAGTCTCGACCCTCGATGACAACGACGATGGCGACCTCGCTGCGGGCGAAGTATCCTTCCGCGAAGCCGTGAAACTGGTTGCCAGCAATGGCACAATAGATTTCGACCCCGCCCTCTTCGGCGTGGGCCAGGCCACCATTACGCTAGACGACATCGAGATCGTCGCCCTCAAGGGTTTCACCCTCACCGGTCCCGGCGCGGACAAGCTCGACATCAACGCAGACGGCTTAACCCGCGTAGTCGATTTCTCCACCGGCACGTTTGATATCACCGGAGTCACCTTCTCCAACGGCCTCGCCACCAATGCCGACGGCGGTGCGCTGCGCGTTCAATCCACGGCGGACCTCACACTCGACTCCTGCATCATTCTCGACAGTACGGCCACCGGTAGCGGAAACGGTGGCGGCATCGCGGCGGAAGGCCCTCTCACGCTGGAGAACACCACCATCGCGGGCAACAGCGCGGGCGGTGCTGGCGGCGCAATCTATGTCCTAGGTGGCATGCAGCTTGTGAACTCCACCCTATCCGGTAACACCGCAGGCACCAACGGTGGCGCGATTGAAGTTGCCGCTGGCGACGTGAACATCGTCCACGCCACCATCGTTTTCAACGATGCACTCACCGGCGGCGCGGTCAGCCGAGTCACCGGCGCAGTCCAGGTCACTAACTCGATTCTCACCGGCAACACTGCAGGCGGTGCGGGCGCAGATGTCAGCGGCATCTTCACCCCAGACACCACCAACCTCATCGGCAGCATTCAAGGCAGCGAAGGCTTTGAAGACACGGTCTTGTTGGGCAACACGGCGGAAGAAACCGTCGAGCCCGATCTAGGTTCGAACGGCGGAGCAACCCTTACCCATGCCCTGCTGCCAGACGGTGCAGCCATAGACGCAGCCAACCCCGCCAGCGCTCCAACCGTCACCACCGACCAGCGCGGCGCATCCTTCCCACGCGATGCAGCCCCCGATCTCGGCGCGTATGAAATTCGCTTCTTCACCGTGGATACTGCCGTCGATGAAACCGATGGCGATTTCTCTGCGGGCGACCTCTCTCTGCGCGAAGCGGTGGAGAACAGCCTCCCCGGCGATACCGTTCTTTTCGATCCCAGCATCGGCGACCTCACCATCGATCCGGGCAACGGCTACATCCAGGTCGAGCACACCGTAGGCATCTTCGGTCCCGATGGCGGCACCCAGGTGATAGACGGCAACGACCTAACCCAGTTGCTCTATGTACCCGGCACCACAACCCAGCTGGTCCTGCGCAATCTCACGCTAACTCGCGCCTTCGACGATGGCTTGCTGCAGAATCGCGGCGGCCCTGGCCTGCGCAGCTTCGGCATCTGCCGCCTCTACGATTGCTTACTCACGCTCAACAATGCTCCCTCGCTCGACGGCGGCGCTGTGCGCAACAACGGCACCATGACATTCACCCGTTGCGACATTAGCAACAACAATGCGGGCAACCTTGGCGGCGCTATCATCAACTGGGCAGGCACCCTTACTCTCGACGCCTGCACTCTGCAAGCCAACTTTGCCGGGCAAACCGGCGGCGCAATTCAGAACCAGCTCGGCGGTTCCGTCACCATTCGCAACTCTGCCCTTACGGGCAACAGCGCCGATACCTCCGGCGCAATCCACAATGCCACCAATGGCACGCTCTCCCTCTACGGCTCCACCATTACGCTAAGCAACGCTACATCAGATGGCGGCGCTATCAGCAACCTCGGCGACATGACTGCCGTAAACTCCACTTTCAGCTTCAATCGTGCATTCCGCAGCGGTGGTGCCGTGCACCACAGCGGCGCGAGTGCAGTCCTCACCAATTGCACCGTCACACAGAATTTCGCAGATGAGCTGAACAACGGCTTCGGCGAAGGCGGCGGCATCTACGTGCAGGTAGGCAAGGTCGTTACACTGGGTAACACCATTGTCGCCGTTAACTTCGACACCCCCGACAATGCGGGCCAGGGCAATATCCACCCCGACATCAGCGGATCTGCCGTATCCCTCGGCAACAACTTCATGGGCGATCGTACCGGTTCCATCGGCCTCACCGACGGCACCATTGGCGATATCGTCGGCAGCGGCACCATCCGCAAAGACCCGCGCCTTGGCCCACTGGCAGACAATGGTGGCCTCACCCTTACGCATCTACCAAAGGCACTCAGCTCCGTGCTGGATGCGGGCAGCAATGCCCTCGTCACCGAGCCCCTATTCGGTGCAACTCCTGCCGACCAGCGTGGGGGAGAGGCCCCCGATATCTTTGCCCGCATACTCGATGCGAACGGCGATGGCGATGCGCTCGTCGATATCGGCGCGGTCGAGTTCGTTCCTACCAGCCCGGTTATCACCTCGGTTCCCGGCCTCACCATTGACGAAGACGACTTCTATAACTACACCCTGACCACCACCGATGCAGACCAGGAAGAAGTCTTCGTTATCACCGCGCCCACCCTGCCCTTCTGGCTCACTTTTGCCCAAGTCTCAAACTCAGGTGCGGTAATCTTTGGCACTCCAACCAATGAAACCATCGATCCAAACTTTGCCAGCGATACCTTTGACGTTGTCTTGCGCGTCACCGACTCCGAGCAGGAGTTCATCGAGCAAGCCTTCACCATCACGGTCAACGGCGTGAACGACGCCCCCGAACCAGTGACAGATACCGCCGTGCTGGACGAAGATACGGAGTCCATCATCCCCGTGCTGGAGAACGACCTCGACGACGACGGTGGCCTGCCCATTGGCAACGTGGCCGTGTTCTCGCAGCCCGCCCACGGCACCGCAACGGCAGACCTCAACACAGGCGCAATCACCTACACGCCCAACCTCAACTACAACGGCCCCGATTCCTTCGTCTATAGCATCACTGACGATGGCACGCCCTTGCCCGGTCTTACTACCAACGCCACGGTCAATATCACAGTCAATGCCATTAACGATGCCCCGGCACTCACTGCCGATGCCGCGATCACCGATGAAGACACCAATGTCATCATCAATGTGGCAGGCAATGATTCCGACGTGGATGGTGCGCTCGACCTCGATACCCTCGTGATTATCACCCCGCCTGCACACGGCGTGGCCACGGTGAATACGGCCACGGGTGAGATCAGCTATGCGCCCGAGGAGAACTACAACGGCACCGACTTCTTCGAATACCAGATAACGGACGACGGCGCGCCCACCCCCGTCGCTTCCTCTATTGCCCAGGTCAATGTCACCATCAACGCCGTAAACGATGTAATCACACCCGTTGACGACACCGCGTCCGTCAACGAAGACGGCACGATTATCATCGACGTGCTTGGCAATGACACCGATGTGGATGGCGTCCCTGTTGCAGCTTCCGTATTTGTTAATACGCCGCCGACCAGCGGAAGCGTCACCGTGAACCCCGCCACCGGTGAGATCACCTATACCCCGGATCCCGACTTCAACGGCACAGAAACCTTTACCTATGAAGTGACGGACGACGGTGCTCCCCTGCCTGGACTCACTGCGCAGGCAACCGTAACCGTAACCGTGAACGCCGTGAACGACGCTCCTGATTTGACCGGCGAGAGCGTCACCACGCTGGAAGACACCGCCGTGGTTGTGGATGTACTGGCGAACGACTCCGACGTCGACGGCACACTCGTGCCCGCCAGCGTCAACGTCACCGTTGCGCCCACCAACGGCATCGCAAGCGTTAATGCTGCCACGGGTGAAATCACCTATACGCCAAATGCAGACTTCAACGGTACCGACTCGCTGACTTATCAAGTCGCCGACGACGGCACGCCCACGCCGGTGCTCACAACGACGGCAACGATTAACTTCACCATCACCGCCGTGAACGATGCACCCCGCCTTGGCGTGGACAACGTGACCACCAATGAAGATATCGTCCTCGTTGTCCCTGTGCTCACCAATGATTCCGACGTGGACGGCAACCTGGTGCTCAACACCCTCAGCGTTGTTGATTCCCCGCTGCACGGCGCAGTCACCGTGGACCGCACCGCCAGCACCATCACCTACACACCGAGCCTCAACTACAACGGCCCGGACACCTTCACCTATCGCATCAACGACGACGGCGCACCCACCCCCGCGCTCCAGTCCGTGGGCACGGTCAACGTTCAGGTCACGGCAGTGAACGACGCGCCCGCACTATCCAACGACGCAGGCTTCGGCAACGAAGACGGCACCATCTTAGTCAGCGTGTTGGCGAACGATTCCGACGTGGACGGCCTGATCAACCCCAGCACCCTCACCGTCGTCAGCGGTCCTACCAACGGCAGCGTACAGCTCAACCTCGCCCAAGGCCTGGTCACCTATACCCCCGTGGCAGATTTCAACGGTGTAGACTCGCTCACCTACAGCATCACAGACACCGGCACGCCCACCCCCGTGCTCACTTCCACGGCGACCGTGCAGTTCAACGTGCAGCCCGTGAACGATGCGCCGCGACTACTTCCAGACACCGCCACGGTAAACGAAGACGAAACCGTCACCATCAGCCCGCTTGCGAATGACGCCGACGTGGATGGCAACCTGCTGCCCGGCACGCTGAGAGTCACCGGGCAGGCGGAAGAGCGCGCGCGTGTCACCGTGAACCCGGTTAACGGGGACGTGACGATCGCGCCCGGGGCAGACGTGAACGGCCTGTTAGAGTTTGCCTACGAAATCACGGACGATGGTTCGCCCGCGCCCGGTCTCAGCACTACCGGCTTGATCACCCTTACGGTTAATGCCGTGAATGATGCGCCGCGCACCGTGGCCGACTCAGCGACAACGAACGAAGACACCTCCGTCATCATTCCTGTGCTCGCCAACGACACCGATGTGGACGGCGACCTGCTCGTGCAGTTGCTTGCCATCGCCGTCCAGCCGCAGCATGGCGCTGTATCCACCGACCTCGTGAACGGTCGAATCACCTACACCCCGGCGCTTAATTACAACGGCCCCGATTCCTTCAGCTATTCGATAACCGACGATGGCGAACCCCTGCCCGGTCTCACCACCGTGCAAAGCGTTGCCGTTACCGTGAACGCGGTGAACGACCAACCCGTCGTGCTCGACGACTTCTACTCGACGCTGGAAGACACCCCCGTTGTCACCACGCCGCTGGATAATGACACCGATGTGGAAGGTCCGCTCAACCCCGCCACCATCACCATCACACGCCAACCCGCCAAGGGCCGCGTCTCGGTGAATGGCGGAACCGGGGCAATCACCTACACGCCCAACGCCAATAGCAACGGCGTGGACACCTTTGATTACCGCGTCTCCGACACCGGCACACCATTGCCCGTGCTCACCAACACGGCCACCGTGTCCATCAGCGTGCAGGCGGAGAATGACACCCTCACCGCCAACGACGATATCGCGACTACGGCGGAGGAACAGGCCATCGTGGTGAATGTGCTGTCAAATGACACTGATATCGACGGCAGCCTTACTCCATCCACCGTGCAGGTGACCACGCCACCACTCTTCGGCACGACAAGGGTCAACCCTGCCAGCGGCGCAATCACCTACACGCCGAACAACAACTACTTCGGTGACGACAGCTTCACATACATCGTGGGAGACAACGGCACCCCAACGCCCGGCAAGTTCGACTCGGCCAACGTCAGCATCACCGTCACCCCGGTGAACGATGCGCCCATGCTTACCGCGCCTGCCTCGAAGAACGGCTACCAGCAGAACCTGCTCGCCATACCCGGCATTACCGTGGGCGATGTGGATGCAGAAGTCGTACCGAACGGCAGCGTGTCCGTAACCTTAAACGCCGGGCATGGAACCCTGTCCGTCAGCTCTAGCGTCGCCACTGTAACCGGCTCTGGCACGGCAAGTGTCACCGTCACCGGTCGTCAGACCCCGGTCAATGCCGTGCTGGCCACGCTCAGCTATCTGGGCGATCCGCTCTTCTATGGCCCAGATGCCATCTCCGTCACGGCTACCGACCTCGGCAACTTTGGCGCGGGCGGTGTGAAGACAGCAACCAAGTCCGTCAGGATCAACCTCACCCCAACCACCATGGTCGTCACCGATCTCACCGACGAGCGCGATGGCAACATCTCCGTGGGCAATGTCTCCCTGCGCGAGGCCATTGAAGCGATAGCCGACGGCGGTACCATCACATTTGACGAAACTCTTGAGGGATTGATCAGCCTGAGCTTGGTCCGTGGCCCGTT
>JBIKMR010000240.1:0-6797 GCA_044359155.1 Candidatus Hydrogenedentales bacterium
TGCACCCCGGCGCTTTGCAGCAACTCGGCCACGTGAATGGCGGGGCTTTCGCGGATGTCGTCCACGTTGCCCTTGAAGGCCGCGCCTAGTAGGGCGGCCTTGGGTTTGGCCACGCCTTGCAACCACGCCTGCACCTGCGCCACCACATGGGCGGGCATGGCATCGTTGCGCAGGCGTGCGGTGCGGATTAGGGGCGTGCCTTCGGGGAAGGCATCCACCAGAAACCACGGGTCCACGGAGATGCAGTGCCCACCCACGCCCGGCCCCGGCTGGTGCAGATGCACGCGGGGGTGGCGGTTGGCCAGCTTGCCCACTTGGGCGAAGTCGATACCCAGTCCCTCGCAGAGTAGTGCTGCCTCATTGGCGAGGGCGATGTTTACGTCGCGGTAGGTGTTCTCAATCACCTTCACCATCTCCGCCGTCGTCGCATCGGTAAGGAAGATGCTGCCTGCGACGAAGGTGGCATAAAGCGCGCGAGCAGCCTCGGCACTGGCGGGATCAATGCCGCCGACCACGCGGTCGTTCTCGATGAGTTCGCGCAAGATGCGCCCCGGCATAACGCGCTCGGGGCAGTGGGCGAGGGTAAAATCTGCGCCGGCCTTCAACCCGCTGCCCGCCTCAAGAATGGGCCGCACCTTGTCGCGCGTAGTGCCGGGGGGAGAGGTGGATTCGAGAATGACCAGCGCCCCGGCTTGCAGGGCGGGGGCAATCTGCTCCGCCGCTCGGCACACGTAGGACAAATCAGCGTGGCGGTCTGCCGTGAGAGGGGTGGGCACGGCGATGATGTAGACCTCGCAGGGCTCGACGGTAAGCGATGCCCGCAGGTTGCCGGACTGGATGGCCGCCTGCACCAGGGTGTGCAAGCCGGGCTCTTCTATGTGAATGTCGCCCCGGTTGACGGTGTCCACCACGCGCGGGTCCACGTCCACCCCAAGCACACGGCACCCGTTCGACGCCAGAATGCTGGCAGTCGGCAAGCCGATATACCCCAACCCCATCACACAGACCGACCGCATGGCGATTCCCCGGAAACCTGCGCTGCCTTATCGCACCATCGACAGACTGTCCTTGGTCTTCACCATGGCGTCATTCAGCGCGGCGCGCGTGGCCTGCCCCAGTGAGCTGGCAGCCATTTCGCTGCCACCGCCAGAAATACCCAGCACGCTCCAGTCCGAACCAGCAGCAATGGTGGTGAAGGAGCCTTGGCAATCGAAGGTGCCCTGCGGGGTGATGCGGGCGCTGCGCCCGTCAATGATGCGTAGGTCCATGCCCACCATGCCGGTGCGCTTCATCTTCTCTTTCTTTACTTCCGGCCCCACGATGGCGATGCCTGCGCCGGTAGCCGTGGCGGCACGGTTGCCGGTAATAGCTCCAATGACACCGGTGGCCAAGCCCAGCTTGCGCGAATCAAAACCCTTGCCGGAACCTTCGGCCTCGGCAGTTTCCACGAACTCGGTAACCGTGCCGCGAATGATAAACGGCCCCACCTCGCCCGGTTGTAGCTTGAGGGAATAGGTGCCATCGCCGCCATCCTTAATCGTCTCCGGCTCGACCAGCACCACGTTGGGCCAGCCGGAGAGGGCAGTCATCAACTGCTTGGACATACCCTTGCCGATGGAGGGACCAGCGGATGAACTCCAACTGGTCTGGATGCGACCATCTTCCAGCACGGTATAGGACTCGCCGCTGGCCTCGACGCCGCCCGAGGGAGTGCCGGAATCGGCACCGGACATTTCACCGGAGGCGCTGTATTCAAAGGGCTCCACTACCACCACATACTTGGGCAGGTTGGGATCGAAGGGGAAGGAGACCTTGTCCACCTGCGTGGATACCGGCGCTTCCGACGTGGCCTTGGCCTCGTTCTTGTCAATGCGCGGCTTCTTGCGCTCGGCCTCTGCGCCCGTGGCAACAATGATACCCACCGCCGTCAGCGCAATGGTCTTGAAGATAAACGATTTCATGGCTGAACTCCTTATAACTGAGCCTACTCTAACCGCAGCAGTCTACCTGCAAAATGACATTCTTGCAAAACGGCGGGCCGCAATTGGTTTTCGCCCGCTGACTGCATTACGATCCGCGCTTCCGATACTACACCACAGGGGTTACACCGTCATGAGCTTTCTCGCCGACCGCATGTCCCAGATTGACGCCAGCGGCATCCGCAAGGTATTCGCCTTGGCCGCCGAGATGAAGAACCCCATCAACCTTAGTATCGGCCAGCCGGACTACGACGTGGACGACGAGGTGAAGGCCATTGCCGTGGCGGCGATTCAGTCGGGGCATAACGCCTACACCCAGACCTGGGGCAACCCCGACCTGCGCGAGGCGATATCGATCTATTACCAGCGCCGATTCGGCGTGGCGCTGGAGCACCCCATGGTGACCTCCGGTGTGTCGGGCGGGCTTTTCCTGGCGCTGCTGGCCACGGTGAACCCGGGCGACGAGGTGCTCTTTGCCGACCCCTACTTCGTCATGTATCCCCACCTCACGCGCCTGCTGGGCGGCGTGCCGGTGGCGATAGACACGTATCCGCATTTCAAGCTGACGCCCGAACTTATCGAAGCGCACATCACACCGCGCAGCAAGCTGCTGATCGTGAACAGCCCGTCGAACCCCACGGGCGTTACGCTGGACAAGCAGGAGCTGCAAGCCCTGGCCGACGTGGCCCGCAAGCACAACCTGCTGGTGATCAGCGACGAGATTTACGAGAGCCTCAGCTACGATGGCGAGCCTTCTTCCATGGCGGGCATGTATGAGAACACGCTGGTGCTGAATGGCCTGTCGAAATCCGCTGGCATGACAGGCTGGCGCATCGGCTTTGCCGCTGGGCCTGAGGCCCTGATTCAATCCATGAACACCTTGCAGCAGTACACCTTTGTGTGTGCGCCCGCGCCCGCACAGAAGGCCGCCGTGAAGGCGCTAGAGGCGAGCATGGATGCCAAAGTAGCGGCGTACACTGAGAAGCGCGACATCGTGTATGACGGACTGCGCGACCTGTTTGAAGTGGAACGCCCCGGCGGCGCGTTCTACATTTTCCCAAAAGTGCCTTCTGGTACGGGCGCAGACTGGGTGAAGCGCGCCATCGCCAACAACGTGCTCATCATCCCCGGCGGCGTATTCAGCGCACGCGATACCCACTTCCGCATTTCCTTCGCCTCGAAAAACGACGTGCTTCGCGCGGGTATCGAGGTGCTGCGGCGCATGGCGGAGGAGGGCTGACGCCTTACCCCTGCGGCGGCTGTGGCTGATCGAACTGGTTCAGGTAGCCGTAGGCGTTGGTCGAGATGAAGCTGCGCACTTGGCGAACATTGCTGATAATGATTTCGGTTTCTTCCGCCTTAACCCGGCGGCGGCCAAATACCCCTTTCACCTCGACGAAGACCTCGTTGCGACTGTGGCGGAAGGACTCGATGTTCACGTTGTAGGTACCGGGGTGCTCGTTGGTTTCCGGCAGCACATAGCGAATACCGCCAATGGCGATGGGGCGCCCAAAGTGCTGGCCAATCTTACCCTGCTGCTGGCACACATGGTCCACCAGGAAGATGCGGGCGTCCTCGAAATGGGTGAGCGCAAAGGTGCTGCGCAGCGTGGCGGTGTGTGCAACATACTCCGCCACCCCGCGCGTTTGCAGCACGCGCGGCGCAATCTCGCGCACCTTGTCCAAAAAGTCCGACAGCGGAATGTCCGCCCATTCTTCCACCAGCACCACCCGGTCTTGCATGAACAAGGCGAGCGACTGTGTGCGCTGCCCGCGCCGCGAGTAGAAGCGCGGGTTGCCGGGATTGCTGAAATCCGAGCTGTCATAGGCCGCGTCGCGCGATTGGCTCAGGTCGAAGTACAGCTTCTGAAGCGGCTCCTTCAGCAGCGGCGCAGGCGGATGGATCAGCTCGACGGAGAAATGAATGATGCGGTCTTCGGATTGCATGGGGTTTCCTGTCTGTGTGTGGCAAAAGTATACCCGGCAAGCGGCGGGGTTGCCAGCGTTCGCCCCAGTGCGCATGGCCGTGCTAATATTCGCGGACCTTTCCCCTTTTATTTGCTGAACGGAGAACCCTGACCATGGCCCAGATGGCCTTTCTTTCATCCGACACGGCGGCTGCGATTGCTGCGGAACACGGCACCCCGGTGTTTGTATACGACGAGGCTACCCTGCGCCGCCGCGCGGCAGAGGTGATGGCGTTTCCCAATGCCTTTGGGCTCACCGCCCGCTTCGCCATGAAGTCGCTGCCCACGGCGGGCATCATCCGCATCATGGTGGAAAGCGGCCTGCACATCGACGCGAGCAGCGGGTACGAGGTATTGCGCGCCATGATTGCGGGCGTGCCCGCCGAGCGCATCCAGTTGACCGCGCAGGAACTGCCGGAAGACCTGGGTGCCCTGCTCGACAAGGGCATCAAGTTCACCGCCTGCTCGCTGCACCAGTTGGAAACCTACGGCAAGCTGCGCCCCGGTTCCGATGTCTGCGTGCGCATCAACCCCGGCCTCGGCTCGGGCCATGTGCAGCGCACCAACGTGGGCGGGCCTTCGTCCAGCTTTGGCATCTGGCATGGCCATTTGGACGAAGTGAAGGCGCTCGCCGCCAAGCACGGCCTGCGCATTGCCACCATGCACACCCACATCGGCTCGGGGTCAGACCCGGAAACCTGGGTGCATTGCGCCAAGATATCGCTGGGCATTGCGGCACAGCTGCCCGAGGTTACGCGCATCAGCTTGGGCGGTGGATACAAGATTGCCCGCATGGCCGGGGAAAAGGAAGCCAACCTGCAAGACATCGGCAGCCGGGTGCTGCCCGAGTTCGAAGCCTTCAAGCAGGCGCATGGCCGCGCGCTTCATCTCGAAGTGGAACCCGGCACCTACCTCGTGGCCAATGCCGGGGCGATTGTCTCCCGCGTGATCGACGTGGTGGATACCGGCGCGGACGGCGTGCGCTTCATCAAGCTGAATACCGGCATGACCGATATCTTGCGCCCCAGCCTCTATGGCGCGCAGCACCCGATTACCATTCTGCCCCAATCCGCGCGCGACGCGGGCGAAGCGGAGTACATGGTGGTGGGCCACTGTTGCGAAAGCGGTGACATCCTCACCCCCGCTCCGGGCGACCCGGAAAGCTTGGGGCCTCGCTTACTCGCCGTAACGGAAATTGGCGACCTTGCCGTCATCGACGGCGCGGGCGCTTACTGCTCCGCCATGGCTTCAAAAAACTACAACGCCTTCCCGGAATCGGCAGAAGTGTTGCTGCAGCAAGACGGCACCACCCGCATTATCCGCAAGCGCCAGACCTTGGAACAGGTGTTGCAGAACGAGCTTTAGGCGGGGAGGCGACCGATCACAGCAGCCCCAACAACTGCTCCGCCACCGCCTCGGGTTTTTCCTGCACCACAAAGTGCCCGCATCCCGGTATCACCTGCATGGATGCATTCGGTAGTTTGTCATGCTGCATCTGCGCCAACGCAAGGGTGTCGCTGAGTTCCCCCACCACGATAGACACGGGCGCCGCAATCTGGTCGAGCTCTTCAAATAGATCGGTGGCCCCGCCCAACTCGTAGTACCAAGCCTCGCGGTCTCCGGGACACTTCAGTTCACACTGCCCATCCTCGCGCCCACGCAACGCGTGCTCGATGTACAAGCCCAACGCTTCCGTGGTCCATGCGTTCATGGGGGGCTTGCCCCCCAACCGCTCCAGCGCGTGGCCTCGCGATTCAAAAACATTCACCCGCCTGCGCGCCCGCCCCGGCATGGGGTTCTCGTACGAGTCGAACACGATAGACGGGCCAATGATCGCGTCCAACAACACGATCTGCCGGAAGATGCCGGGCCTTGCGCGGGCGGCGTAGCCCGCGTGCGCGCCGCCAGCAGAATGCCCCACCGCCGTCACGCCGCTTCCCAGCCCCATCTCATCCACCACGTGCAACAGGTCCAGCCCCGACGTTTTCCACGCGTAGGCTTCCCGCTCCACCGGCGCTTCCGAATCTCCCTGCCCGCGCGTGTCCAGTGCAACGCAGCGAAAGCGTCCCGCCAGCAGCCGCACCACGGGGTCCCACGTGCGGGCGAAGGTGCCCGTGCAGTGGCAGAGCAACAGGTTCGGGCCATCGCCGCCGTAGTCCCACACGTTGAGCGACACGCCCCCCTCGCCGGTGACAGTGTGGCGTTTCGGATCAAGCAGCGTGGGCATGGGCGGATACTCCAAAGAACGCGTATTTAACCAGCCGCGCCCCGGCCATTGCATCCCCGCGCGTGGGCTTCCTATACTCGCCCCTTGGCGTGGCGGCTTATCAATGCACAGTGCTTCCGAAAAAGACGTATTCATCCCCCCCATTTCCCTGCCGCCGGTGCGCGGGCTGGTCCCGCTGCACAACCGCGCCGGGCAGTTCTTTGCGCTGGCCGATATCCACCGCGCCATTCGCTACCAATGCCGCGCATTCAACGTGTTGAAGCTGGACCTGCTAGCGGAGTCCACTCCACCGGCGGGCATGGTGGAAAGCTGCTTGGCCTTCGCACGCGAGTTTCAGGTGCAGCTCTCGCTCCGGACCCAAGGTGCCTTTCCGCCCGACTTGCTCGCCGCGTGGCGGCAGCAGGGCTTATTCGATGTATGCCTCGCGGGGGATTCCACGGCTTGGTTGCAGGCCTGCAAGGATGCTGCCATTCCCGTCCGCGTCCAGCTTCCGCTGCCTGTCTATCCTCCGAAGGAGGAACCCAAACTCTGGGTCGCCAGCGGTGTTCGCTTGGTAACCTTCCTCGGCTCGGGCGATGGCGACGCATGGCGCACAGCATTGGAAGCCTCCGGCATGGCGGTGTCT
>JBIKMR010000035.1:0-22551 GCA_044359155.1 Candidatus Hydrogenedentales bacterium
CGCGGCGCGGCCTACCTCGTCACCGATTCGCAGACCCAATACATAGGGCAGTCGATTGGCCGCTTGGCCGATGCGGGAGTGCTGGGGCTTTCGCTGCCATTCTGGGTGGCCTTGGCTGCGGTGGCTGCCGGGCAAGTGATACTCAGTACCACGGTGTTTGGCCGCTATGTGCTGGCCATCGGCGCGAACGAAGAAGCCGTGCGGCTGGCAGGCGTGGACCCGCGCCCCGTGAAGCGCTGGGTGTTTGCCCTGTGCGGCGGCCTTGCGGGCGTAGCTGCCGTGTTGCACACGGCACGCCTGCAATCGGCAGACCCCAACGCGGGTTATGGCCTCGAATTGCAGGCCATAGCCGCCGTGGTCATCGGCGGCACCAGCCTGCTTGGCGGGCGCGGCTCGGTGGTGGGGTCGTTCCTGGGCGTATTAATCATTGCAGTGCTCAACACCGGCCTTGCGCAATCGGGCGCGCAGGAACCCGCGAAGCGATTGATCACCGGGCTGGTCATCGTCGTGGCGGTATTAGCGGACTACTATCGCCGCCGGGCGGCGCGCGCATGAACAGGATCATCGTCATTGGCTCGGCCAACATCGACTTTGTCAGCACGGTGCAACGCATCCCCCAAGCAGGCGAGACCGTACAAGGCGGCGACCTGGTCACCACCTTCGGCGGCAAGGGTGCCAACCAAGCCGTGGCGGCGGCGAGGCTGGGCGGGCGCGTGGCCTTCATAGGCTGTCTGGGGGGAGACGCATTCGGCGAGCAATATCTCCAGCACCTGCAAGCTGAGGGGATTGACGTGTCACAGGTGGCACGCTCTGAACGCCCCAATGGCTGCGCACTGATCGCGGTGGATGTATCCGGCTCAAACATCATCGTCTGCTCGCCCGGCGCAAACCAGGATCTGCTTCCCCATCGGCTGGACCGATTGACCCAACTGATCTCCCCCGGCGACCTTGTCCTGCTCCAGTTCGAAGTACCAATGGAGACCAACCTCCGAGCGGCAAAACTGGTTTACGAAGCAGGCGGGCGCGTGGTGTTGAATCCCTCCCCCGCCTCGCCTTGTGATGCGCTGCTCAATGCGGGCGTGGATGTGTTGGTGCTGAACGAACACGAGGCCGGATATTACGGCGGCGATGACGTGGCGAAGTTGCTAGGCCGCGTGCGCGAAGCGGTAATCGTTACGCACGGCGCGGCCCCTGCCCAACTGATCAGGCACGAAGGCGTGGTGGAAATACCCGGCATGGCCGTGCAGCCGGTGGACACCGTCGGCGCGGGCGACACCTTCACCGGTGCGCTCGCCGTAGCGCTGGCCGAAGGGCGAGCGTGGCCTGAAGCCATCACCTTTGCCCATACGGCGGCTGCCCTGTCCACCCTGTCGCTCGGGGCGCAGGCCACCATGCCAACACGCGCGCAGGTGGAGCTAATTGTTCGCGGCTAACCCAGCCTTGCTACTTCACCTTGGTGCGTTGGCGATGAGCCTCGAAAAAGGCAGCGGCGAAGAATGCCCCGGCTCCCCAGAGTATCCATGCCGCGCCCAAGACGACTTGCTCGGGGTCCGTGCCGTACAACCAACGGAACCAGGTCAATGCGATGCCATCACAAAAGGTGGACGCCACAGTGCCCACTGCAATGCCCGGTATGATTTGGTCGGGGCCCAGCTTGCCCACCTTTGCGGCGACAAGCACCCCAAACCAACTCACGGGGAATGCCGTGGCAAAGGCGAACGCACTTGCAACCGGACCGAAGATCCCGAGCGGCGAGCCAAGCTTCACCCCCATCGCCCCTGAGAACCAGAACACCACGCCGATCACAACCATCGCCAGCACTTGGTTCGAGTTCAAGGCGCAAGTGGATTTACCCTCCCCCGCGCCCATACTGTTTTTCGCAGTCATCATGGTACCCTCCAGTAAAAGCTTTGTGTAGCGGTCGCTACAAACTAAATGTAGCACTCGCTACACAAAAATGCAAGCGGAGATTTCGAGCAATGAACAAGACCGAGGCAAGGAGGCAACTCATCACGGAGATGCTCGCCGATCACATACTTGCACGGGGCTTGCAGGGCGCAGGCCTGCGCAGCCTGGCGGCGGCAGCGGGCACCAGCGACCGGATGCTCTTGCATTATTTCAAGGACAAGGAAGAACTGCTGACCGCCACGCTGCTACTGGTGAGCGCGCGCCTTGAGGCGCTACTCGAAAGCGCCCGCTCGGAGCCCTTGCCTTTCCACGCCCTCCTGCCCCAACTCGCCGGAATGCTGAAGCACCCCGACATCCGCCCCTACCTGAAGCTCTGGCTAGAACTCGCCGCCCTCGCCGCAGGCGAAGGCGACACCTACCGCCCCATTGCCCGAAGCATCTGCGATGGCTTCTTCGACTGGATCACAGCGACCATCAAAGTCGAGCGCGAAGCAGACCGCATCCCCCTCGCATCGCTCGCCCTTGCCACCATCGAGGGCCTCGTGTTGTTGGATGCGCTCGACATGGATGCCAAGATCGATGCCGCCCTCGAAGGCCTCGCCCTGACCGCCGCACGTTAACTCCCTTGCAACCTGCTCTGATAATGCGGGGGGAGGGTTCCACCATGTGGCGATATGTGTTGGCGTTTGCCTTGCTGGCTTCGGGCGCGTATGCAGACACCGGAGTATTCCCTCTAAGACTCACTGTCTTCCCCGAGGCGCACTATAAGTTTGGCGGGGCGCTGGGCGAGCGGCTGGATGCTAATGTGGAGAACTGGATTCTCCCCGCGCCGGAAGCCAACCCCGGCATGTTGGACATGTTCCGTATGCGCGACCGCAAACCTGTGCCACAGTTGGTGCCGTGGGCGGGCGAGTTTGTAGGCAAGTACCTGATCAGCGCGGTGATGGCGGCGAAGGCCAGCGACAACCCGGTGCTGCGGGATCGCGTTGCGGCGTTTGTGCAGACCTTCATCACCACGCAATCGCCCGAGGGATACCTTGGCCCCTTTCCCAAAGACCGGCGGCTGCTGGGCGATTGGGATTTGTGGGGGCATTACCACGCGATACTCGGGCTGCTGGACTGGCACGCGCTGACGGGGGACGTGGCCGCGCTGGACTGCGCGAAGCGCGCGGCGGATTTCATCTGCTCGGTCTACTTGAACATGGGGCGCCGCCCCATCGAGGCGGGCAGCGACGAGATGAACCTTGCCATTGTGCATGGGTTGGCGCGCCTCTACCGCGAGACGGGCGAGCAGCGCTACCTGGACATGGCGCGCGTGGCGGAGGCGGACTGGGAAAAGGGGGGAGACTACCTGCGGCAGGGGCTGGCCGATGTGCCGTTCTATAAAACCCCGCGACCGCGCTGGGAAAGCCTGCACGATTTGCAGGGGCTGACCGAGCTGTACCGGATTACCGGCGAGGAGAAATACAGAACCGCGCTGGTGAACCTGTGGCGCAGCATACGCGACCACGACCGCCACAACACGGGCGGCTTCACCACGGGCGAGCAGGCGATAGGCGAGCCCTATACCGAGGGGGCCATTGAGACCTGCTGCACCACCGCATGGAGCGCACTCTGCCAGGATGTGCTGATGCTGACGGGCGACGCCGAAGCGGCGGACGAACTCGAGCTGTCCCTGTACAACAGCATCATGGGATCGCAGCATCCCTCCGGGCGCTGGTGTACCTATAACACACCCATGAACGGCAAGCGCGAGGCGAGCGCGCACACCATTGTTTTTCAGGCGCGGGCGGGCACGCCGGAATTGAACTGCTGTTCGGTGAACGGCCCGCGCGGGTTGGCCATGCCAGTCGAGTGGGCGCTGATGCAAAGTGGCGACCTATTTATCAACTACCTTGGACCCATGCAAGCCGAGCTTGAGACGGACGGGGTGAAGTGGAGCGTCAAGATCGAATCCGATTACCCAAAAGAGGGTGTTATCGACATCACACTTAGGTACGAAGTTGACGATTCCAGAGATGAATTCCTACGATATGAACGCGTTTATTTGCGAATACCTAAATGGCTTAAGTTATATACAATTACAGATGTAGACCAATATAATTATTATAGTAATGGTCTATCGCAATACATGGAACTACCTAACCCTATCGAGGCCGGGCGCAAGAAGCATGTGCGAATCCATTTACCTATCGTGCAACACCATTGGATAGGCGATGGCGAACAGCTTGGTAAGATATCGCTCTATGCCGGGCCGCTATTGCTGGCCTTTGACCAACGCGACAACACGATGGACTGTGAGGACTTGGGCGAGTTGGATTTCACCAACATGGCGTTGGAGCGAACGGAGATCGAAAGTGAAGTGCCGCCGATGGTGGCGTATCGCACGAAGACGGCGGAGGGGCAGGAGATCATCCTGCGCGACTTCGCCACGGCTGGCGCGAACGGCACCGAGTACCGGTCGTGGTTGCCGGTGCGCAATGTGCCTCCGCCTGCGTTCAAGTTGGAATCTCCTGCGTACAAGGCGCACGTGCCCGCGCAGGGCGTGGTGTTTCAGTGGCAGGGCAGCCGCAGGCCCGATGGCTGGAGCTATGTATTGGAGGTGGATGAGGGAATTGCTACCTTTGAGGCACCGATACTTTCTGTCTCCACACAGGACCCGCAGTTTTATTGGGACACGCCGCTGGACCACGGTAAGGCCTATTTCTGGCGCGTGCGGACGATCAACCCGTCAGGTGAAACTTTTTCTGATGGCGACTACTGGGAATTTGAAGCAGACAACACGCTGCCGGAAATCACGCCAGCGCAGCTATCGCTCTACATGCACCGGGGCGATGGGTTGATTGCGGGCGATGCGCTCGATGGCGCAGCTGCGCCGGAGTATGGCGTGGCCGATACCGCCCGCCTGCTCTCCCCCACTCCCGGCCGCACCGGTACCGCTAGCGGCGCGGTGCATCTGGATGCCACGGGCATGGCGCGCTACAAGACGGCGGGCTTCCCCAGCCGCGATTACACCGTCGCATTCTGGACCAAGCTCGACGCACTGCCTGAGGGCCGCATCGGCCAGTTGTTCAGCGCATGGTGCAAGGGGGGCGACGACCCGCTGCGCGTGGTGGTGGATGGCGGCAAGGTCTACGCGAAGTTAGAAGGCATGGGTGGAGGCAGCACCCAGGGCGCAGACATGCCGGTGGGTGTATGGACGCATGTTGCCGCCGTGAAACAAGGCAACAGCCTGAAGCTCTACCTCAACGGCGAAGCCGTGGCAACCGGCCCCGCGCCGATGATTGTGGTGAGCGCCGCGAAAGACGTGGCCCTAGGCAACAACCCGCACCACTCGGCAGACGAATCCGTTTCAGCAGCCTTTGACGACTTCGCCCTGCACGCGCGCGCGTTTACCATAGACGAGGTGCAGGCGCTGGCGAAGTGATTAGGGAAGTCTCCTACCCCAAACCGTGGTGGCTGGTTTCCTTGACGATCTGCTCGTCATCCACAATGGGGAATTCGCCGGGGTAGCGGGTGAATGCCACGTGGCCGTCCATGTAGAGCACGTTGCACCCGCCAGGCACGTGGTTGAATCCGGCCATGCCGGCGCCGGAATCAGTGAACTCGTTGCTGCCGAACACGTCCCACATGACCGGCAGTGTGGACTGCGCGTGGGCGCTGGCTGCCGCATTGTTGATGTCTGTGATTAGGAAGCGCTCGATGCCCTCGCGCAAGCGATAGAGCACATCGGCCCCGCCGGTGCCCGTGGCGTCGGGCGGCGCAGGCACCCACACCGGCCACGGCGCGGGGCCGGTTAGCGGCAGGTCTTCGTTAAAGGATTTCAGCCGCACGTTGCTGGCACCCAGAATGGGAATCTCCCCGAGGATGGGGCCGATGGTGGTGGCGCCCCACAGCCCGTAGAACTCGCCAATGTCCGTTATCGCAAAGCCCCGGTAGGTATACGAACGTGCAAGCTCGCCAGTGAGGAAATAGTCCAGCGCAACGGTATCGCCCGCCACCTTCGCCGTCTCTTGCCATGCGGTGAAGTCAATCGGCCCGGCAGGCACGCGCGGCTGCACGCTGGCCCAGCCGGGGTCGGTTTGCGAATCGGATGGGCACAGCGCCACGTTCAGGTCGGCCAGGTATTCGGGGTAAATGGCAGCGGCGTGCGGCGCGCTCCACAGCGGGCTCGAGCGGGTATCGCTGCGCACGCTGGAATACGGCGAGAGCGGCGGATACTTGCCCGAGTTCTCGCCCGCATACATCTGAAACACCAGGCCAAACTGCTTCAGGTTGTTCTCGCACGATGCCCGCCGGGCGGCTTCGCGCGCACGCGCAAGGGCAGGCAACAGGATAGCCGCGAGTATGCCAATGATGGCGATCACGACCAGCAACTCGATGAGGGTGAAGCCGTGCGTGCGCCTGTTCATGGCGGCGCTAATGCTGGTCTGCGCTTTGCATCAGGCGGGCGGATTGGTATTCCTCCGCCTTGTGCCGGATGATCTTTCCCTCAACCATGTAGATCACTTCCTCTGCCACGTTGGACGCAAGGTCCGCCGCGCGCTCAAGGTGGCGCGAGATACTGAGCAGGTGAATGAGGCTCTCCAGATCGTCGGGATTGTTCAGTATGGCCTTCTGGATCAGGATGAACATCTCGCGGTTCAGCTGGTCCACTTCTTCATCGGCCACGCACACGTCCCACGCCTGCACCACGTCACCTTTTACCAAGGCATCGAGGCTCAGTTGCAGCATCCGCTGGGACTTCGACGCCATCAACTGGAAATCGAGCACCGTGCGCGGGGGACGGTGTCGCGCAAGGAAAGCAACGCGCTCGGCAATGTTCACGGCAAGATCGCCCACGCGCTCAAGGTCGTTGTTAATCTTCAGCGTGGCGACAATGAAGCGCAGGTCGGCGGCCACGGGTTGATAGAGCGCAAGAAACTTCAGGCAGTCTTCTTCGATGTCCACCTCGAGGTCGTCAATCAGGGTGTCATCGTCGATAACCTGGTTGGCCATAGCCTCGTCGCGGTCGATGAGCGCCTGAATGGAATTCCGCAGGCTCTCTTCAACAAGCGCCCCGAGCGACAGGATGCGCTCTTTCAGTTGCTCAAGGCCACGCTGCGTGTGTGCGGACATGTACTGCTTTCTCAGCCGAACCGGCCGGTAATGTAATCTTCCGTTCGCTTGTTCGTGGGCGACACGAATATCTGGGTGGTCTCCCCAAATTCTACCAGCTTGCCCTCGTAAAGGAAACCCGTGAGGTCCGATATACGGCTGGCCTGCTGCATGTTGTGCGTAACAATCACAATCGTGTAATCCTTCCGCAGATCGTCAATCAGGTCCTCAATCCACGCGGTCGAGCGGGGGTCGAGCGCGGACGTGGGCTCGTCCATCAGCAATATATCGGGCCCCACCGCCAGCGCGCGGGCGATGCAAAGGCGTTGTTGCTGGCCGCCGGAAAGCGCCAAGGCAGACTGGTTCAGCCGGTCCTTCACTTCTTCCCAAAGGGCGGCGCGCTTCAGGCTGCGCTCGACAATATCGGCCAGTTCGCCCCGCCGCTTCACCCCATGCACGCGCGGGCCGTAGGCCACGTTGTCGAAGATGGACTTGGGGAAGGGGTTCGGCTTCTGAAACACCATGCCCACCCGCTTGCGCAGATCGTCCACGTGCATGTTGCGGCGGTGGATGTCCTTGCCATCAATCAGGATGCTGCCCTCGTGGCGCACGCCCTCGATGATCTCGTTCATCCGGTTGATGCCGCGCAGCAGCGTGGACTTCCCGCAGCCGCTCGGTCCGATAAGCGCGGTCACGCGGCACTTGGGAATATCCATGCTCACGTCGAACAGGGCCTGGGTGGCCCCGTAGAAGATCGACAGGTGCTGCACAGAAATCTTGGTGCCGGGCGCGGCGGAGGCGGCGCCCTCGTCCAGAGGAGTTTCTACTACCATTTGTATTTTTTCCGGAATCGATAGCGGAGAAGGATGGCCGCCAGGTTCACCCCGAGCACAAGCAGCAGCAGCACCAGCGCGGTGCCATACTGGGCGGGCGCGGCGGCCTCGGCGTCGGGGGTCTGGGTGGCCAGATAATAAAGATGATACGGTAAGGCCATGACCGGATAGAAGATTCCTTCCGGCAATTGGCGCAAGTAGAGCGCGGCGGCAGTCAGCATGATGGGGGCGGTTTCGCCCGCGGCGCGCCCCACCGCCAGCACCGAGCCGGTCACCATGCCCGGCACGGCATAGGGCAACACGTTGCGCGAAATGGTGTACCACTGCGATGCGCCGAGGGCGAGGCTGCCCTCGCGCTGCGAACGCGGCACAGCCCGAAGGGATTCCTCGCTGGCAACAATCACCGTCGGCAGCACCATGCACGCCAGCGTAAGGCTGCCGGACAGAATCGACGTGCCGAAGTCAAAGTAGATTACGAAAAGTCCCAAGCCGAAGAGGCCAAACACAATCGAGGGGATGCCCGCCAGCGTGACAATGGCCAGGCGAATGGCGCGGGTGAAGCGCCCTTGGTGTGCGTATTCAGAGAGATAAACCGCGCAGGCCATACCCAGCGGTAGGGCGATTATCATGGTGCCAAACACCAGCAGCAGCGTGCCCACGATGGCGGGCATGATGCCGCCCTTCATGCCGCTCTCGCGCGGGGCCGTGGTGAGGAATTCCCACGTGAGCGAGCCCGCGCCATTCCACACGATGAACAGGATGATGTAGGCAACGGCGGCCACGATAATGTAGGTAAGCCCGCGTAGCACCCACTCGACCGCCCTGTCCTTTCCAGTTACGCGAGTCATTGGCGGCCCCCGTATCGCTTGAACGACTGGAGCGCCAGCACGTTCAGCGCAAAGGTGGCCAGCAGCAGCAACGTGCCCACAAAGAACAGCGCGCGGTAGTGCGTGTCGCCAAAGGTCACCTCGCCCATTTCCGCCGCCACGGTCGCCGTCATCGTGCGCACCGGTTCAAAGGGCGACGCCGTAAGCCGGGGCGTGTTGCCGGTAACCATCAATACCGCCATGGTCTCGCCAATGATGCGGCCAAAGCCCAGCATCACGGCGGCGGTTATGCCGGGGATAGCCGCAGGCACGATGACGCCCCACACGGTCTGCTGCTTGCTTGCGCCGAGCGCAAGCGATGCATCGCGGAAAGAACCCGGCACTGCGCGGATGGCATCTTCTGAAACAGAGATGATGGTGGGGATGGCCATGAGCGCCAGCACCAGCGCGCCCGAAAGCGCAGTCATGCCGGTGGACAAGCCAAAGGCAACCTTCACGGCGGGGGCCACCACCATCAACCCGAAGAAGCCCAGCACCACGGAAGGAATGCCTGCGAGCAGTTCGATAAAGGGCTTGAGGATTTCCCGCTCAGCGGGCCGGGCAACCTCGGCAATGTACACCGCGCCCGCAATGCCCAGCGGCACGGCAAGCAACCCGGCCAACAGCGTGACCAGGGCTGAGCCCGTGATGAGCGGCAGCACGCCATACGACGCTCCCTGAAAGGAGACGGGCATCCATTTGGTGTTGAATAGCGAGGCCACGCCGTTCTCTGCAATGAACGGCGCAGCCTCGCGAAAGAGGAACAGGAAAATGAGCGCGACAATCAGGATCGTCGCCGTTGCGGTGACGGTGAAGACCCAGCGTATGACGCGGTCGAGTAGGCGGTTGGTGGTCATGCAGGCCTATTTAACGGGAACGTAGCCGGTTTCAACAACAATCTTCTGGCCGGCCTCGCCATTGCAAAAAGCCACGAATTCCTTCGCGGCGGCAGGGGCGGTGGCGGCAGTATACAGGTGCAGCTTGCGGGCAATGGAGTAGCTGCCGTCGGTTACGGTGGCTACCGAGGGGAGTATAGCAGGCGCGGCGGCATCTGCCTTAACGGCCACGGCCTTCACCTTCTCCTTGGCGCTCTCTTCATAGCCCAAGCCCACGTAGCCGATGCTCCATGCGTCTGCCGCAACGGACTGCACGATGGCGGCAGTGGCCGGCAGCAGCATGGTGGCGGGGCCGTAGTCCTTCTTCTTCAACACGTGTTCCTGGAAGAACACATAGGTGCCCGAACTCGACTCGCGGGAAACGGCCTGAATCTTCTGGTCGGGCCCGCCCACTTCCTGCCAGTTGGTGAACTCGCCGGTGTAGATTTTGCCGATCTGCTCCATGGTCAGCTCGGTGATGGGGTTGCCGGGGTTCACCACCACGGCGATGCCGTCGAGCGCGGGCGAGTTTTCCTCAAAGGAGATACTTGCGTCCTTCGCCTTCTGGGTTTCCTCGGCAGAGATGTCGCGCGAAGACATGCAAATGTCCGTGGTGCCATTCAGCAGCGCGGCAATGCCCGTACCGCTGCCGCCGCCGGTCACGGAGATGTTGCTACTTGGGTTCGCGTCCATATAGGCCTCGGCCCAGGCGCTCACCAAGTGGACCATGGTGTCCGACCCCTTGATGGTGATCGAGCCACCC
Source organism: Candidatus Hydrogenedentales bacterium (assembly GCA_044359155.1). Classification (GTDB taxonomy): domain Bacteria; phylum Hydrogenedentota; class Hydrogenedentia; order Hydrogenedentales; family JAEUWI01; genus WGMK01. The sequence continues at coordinate 10,343 of JBIKMR010000035.1, forward strand.
GCTGCTGCGGGGGCCGCCTCGCCACCAGCCGCCGGGGCCGGGGCCTGCGCGTTGGGCTTCGAGCACGCGCCCAGCGCGGTCGCCGCGCCAAGGCAGAGCGCGCCCGCCGCCACTCTCATCAGGTTCTTCTTAAGGTTCGTGTTCATCGAATGTCCTTTTTCATCTTGTGCCAAGGTGGCGCGCCGACGCGTTGCCGTGGCTACATTGCAAGTTCCATATGTCCCTTTGCGGGGTCCATGTAAGGGAGAAGTATCTTGAAGGTGCTGCCCTGGCCGGGCTTGCTGTCCACCACCACGCGCCCACCGTGTGTCTGCGCAATGTGCTTCACAATCGCAAGCCCAAGCCCCGTGCCGCCCAGCTGTCGGCTGCGGGCCTTGTCCACCCGGTAGAAGCGCTCGAAAAGGCGCGGCAGGTGCTCGGCGGAAATGCCGCAGCCTTGGTCGATAACCGCTAAAACAATCTCGCCCTGCGCCTCGCTCACCTCCACGCGCACTTCGCCGCCTTGCTCGCTGTACTTGATGGCATTGTCGATCAGGTTGGTCACCCCCTGCTCAAGCAGCGGTGCGTTGATACGCGCCCGCAGGCCCGGCGGGCAGGCGTGGACCAAGCGGACTTCCTTGGCCTGCGCCGCGCTGGCGCACAGTTGCACCGCGCCATTCACGGCAGGCAACAGCGCCCCCGGTGCAAGCAGGCTTTCGTGCGCGCGCTCGTCTTGCTCCACGCGCGACAGCGTGAGCAGGTCTTCAATAATCGCGTTCAGCCGGTCCGCCTGCTTCGCCACAATTTCGAGGAAGCGCCGCGCGTCATAGGCGCTATCCATGCCGCCATCAAGCAGGGTTTCCACGAAGCCCTTGATAGAGGTGATCGGGGTTTTCAATTCATGCGACACATTGGCAACAAAGTCGCTGCGCATACGCTCAAGTCGGCGCAGATCGGTTACGTCGTCCAGCACCACCACTACGCCAATGGCCTTGCCCGCTGCATCGCGCAGGCCAGCCGCGTGCGCCTGCAAGGCCACCTCGCGCCCGCTGGTATACACCTTCATCTCGCGGCTGATCGCCCCCTGCTCGGCCAGGGTATCGGCGATCAGTTCCGCCACGCGCGGGTTGCGCACCGCGTGCTGGATGCTCTTGCCCTGCACCCGCGCCGGGTTTGCGTCGAACAGTTCCGCCGCCGCACGGTTCATGCTGATGATGCGCTGGTTGCCGTCCACGGCGATCACGCCCTCGACCATACTGGAGAGGATAGCTTCGCGCTCGTTTCTCTCCGCCACTGCCGTGCGAATGCGCTCGTCCAGCAGCCGCGCCATGTTATTGATAGCATTGGCAAGATCCGCCAGTTCCACGGTGTCCGGTGGCGTCATCTTCGGGTAGCTGTCCCCCTCGGCCACGCGCCGGGATGCAGCAGTCATTTCGCGCACGGGGCGCATCAGCCGCCACAGCGTGGCGCGGTGTGCCAGCAGGGCAGCCGAAAAGGCAGTAATGCAAACAATACCCCCTGCCAGCAGCATCTCTTTGAGCAACTGCCCAAGTGCCTCCGCCGCCGGGGTGCGCAGCGCATAAAGCGCAAACAGGCCCAGCGCCACGGCAAGCAAAGTTGTCGCAGCGAGCAAGTAATCGCCTCTATGCCAATGCGAACGCAAGACTACTCCTGCTCCTTGAATCGGTATCCCACCCCGCGCACGGTCTCGATGTAGTTGCCCGCATCGCCCAGCTTCTTGCGCAGCCCAACAATCTGTACATCCACCGAGCGGTCCGTGACGGCATGTTCCTGCCCGTGTACCGCATCAACGATTTGGTAGCGCGTGAAGACCCAGCCCGGCCTTCGCGCCAAGTAATGGAGTATACGAAATTCAGTATGGGTCAGGTCGATGCGCTGGCCCGCAAGGCTTACCTCGTGGCGACCCGGATGGATCAGCAGATCGTGCATCTCGATGACCGCATCCGGGGCGGGCGCTGGCTCGCTCTTGCGGCGCAACACCGCGCGTACCCGCGCCATTAACACACGCGGGCTGAATGGCTTGGTCACATAGTCGTCCGCACCCGCCTCTAGCCCAGAGATGATGTCGCTCTCCTCGCCGCGCGCGGTCAGCATGATCACGGGGGTGGCCATGGTGCGCTCGTCTCGCCGAAGCCGACGGCACACCTCGATGCCGTCGATCTCGGGCAGCATGATGTCCAGCAGGATGAGGGCTGGGTTGGCCGTGCGCACCAAAGTGAGCGCGTCCTCGCCAGACATGGCCACATGGACCGTGTAGCCCTCGCGGGAAAGGTTGTACCGCACAAGCTCGACGATGGATTCCTCATCCTCGACGAGCATGATGCTCTCGTTCGCCATAGTAATGACCCTCTTGCAGGTACCGCAGCGAAGAAAGTGTGCCTTAACAAAGTTAGGGAAATGTTAGCAAGGGATGTTTTATTAACATTTCCGCAAATGTACCGCTAACACGCGCTGAAACTTGCAGGACCAACCCCCGTCATTCCTGCAAAAGCAGGAATCGAGTTCCGCTGTCGTCTGCGGGCGGTCCTTCTGCCCGCACGACCCCACCCTACTTGCGCTCCCAGTAATGCTGCCAGACGACACTGAAGATGGGACCGTTAAAGTCGTATTGGACATCCTCGAAGAAATTGTAAGCCGCATCAAAGCTCAACACGTTGCGCCGGTTGATGGGAATTTCCAACCCCACTCGCGTCTTGTAGCTTTGCAGCAGCCACTCGTCCGTCAGCGTGACGCCGATGTTGGGTATCCACGGCAGCTTGTCTAACCCAATCTTAACCTTGGCCTTGTAGTCCGCCTGCACGATGGTGGTGGACAGCGCCACCTTTGGGCGCGCCGCCTTCAGCCGCTCGCGCCAGGTTTCGTAATCCAGCAGCTTGGGATGCTTGAAGGGGTACACGTCCACCGCAAAGTCCACATAGCCCGCGCCACGGTAAATCTCGAAGTCGTTGTGCAGGTTTAGGAACGGTATCAACGTCTCCGCGTCTTGCTTGGTACGCACCTTGCCGCCTGCCCAGCCGCCGTGGAACGTGAAAGTGAGGTGATCCCCCACTCGGCGCCCCAACCCAATCTGCGGGGCCAGCAGCACGCCCATGTCGCGGTAATCGCCCACCAGCGTCACATCGTCGTACCCCGGTGCAAGCGTCTTCATCAGTGGGTTATACAGCTTGCCCACCAGTTCCTCGCTCTCGATGCGCGGGAAACTGCTGGTCAGGCCCAAGTGCCAGAACCACCGGGCATCGTTTACCTCACGGTCCGCAGCCAGCGTTATCTGCCCCCCTGTCTTAATGTCTGCCACAGCTTTCGCGGCCTCGTCCGGCGAGGGTGGTGCGGGGGCGGGCTCCTGTGCGGGAGCAGATGCGGCAAAAAACAACAGGGCCAGCAGGAAGAAACGGGGCATCATTCGCTCCAAACGAAGCGCAGGGCAGCCTGCCGTACTGCCGCCTCCGCCTGGTCGTGGTTCAGGTCAGAGAGGTCGATCGTAATGTCGGCATAAGCTTCATACAGCGGGCGGCGCTCGGCCATCAGGCTTTCCAGCGTCTGCCCCGGGTTGCGCGACACGCCGCGCGCGTCGAGATCGCCCAGCCGCTTTTCGAGCACGGCAAGGGAAACATCCATGAACACCACCACGCCAAAGTCGCGCAGGTGTTCCATGGCGGCGGTGCGATATACCACGCTGCCGCCGGTGGAGATGATGGCGCGGCGCGCTTCGAGCGAGCAGATGGCCGCACACTCGACATCGCGGAAGCCCTCGCGCCCCGCAGACAGCGCAATCTGGTGCAGGGTCTTGCCCTCGCGCGACTGGATAACCACGTCGGTATCCACAAAACTGCGCGACATGGACTTGGCCAAAAGGATCCCGATGGTGCTCTTCCCGCACCCCGGCATACCAATCAGCACCACGTTATAATCCGGCGGCAAGTCCCGCATGTCGGGCCCCTTTCCCTTGCAAAGCGCGGAGTATAACGGGCCGGGCAGGGGGGATGCCAAAGCCTTCATCAATCCCCAAGCGCCTTCAGCACCTGCGCCACAAATCTCGGCTGGCTCCAGTCGGCCTGCCACATCGGGTCGATTCCCATCCGCACCACCACCAAGTCCCTGCTTGGCACCACCGTGCAGAACTGGCCCCGGTTGCCCGCCGTCGAATAGGTGTCTGGGGGTACCCCATCCATGCCGCCGTATAGCCACCACTGCTTGCCATAGCCGCGCTTGTCTTCGCCAACGGATTTCTTATAGGCAGGCGCGGGCGTGGTGCTGTACTTCACCCAGCCCTCCGGCAGAATCCGCTCGTCGTGCCACATCCCGTCGTGCAGGTACAGCAGCCCGAAGCGCGCCAGATCGCGTGGCGTCGTGTACACCTGGCTGCTCAATACGAAATTGCCAAACGCATCCACCTCAGGAAAGGTGTGCCGCATTCCAATCCGGTTGAACAACTCCCGTCGAGGCAGGGTCAAGTATTCCGCATCGTTCTTGATCACCTCGCGCGCCGACTTCATCAACAGCAGCGTGTCGTAGTTCGCATACATCCAGCGCGTTCCCGGTGGAGACTTCAGTTCCCCGGCTGCCGCGTCCGCCGCCGAGTCAATCCCACCCCAATATGCGCTATACGTCATCGCCCCCGGGCTCTTCAGCCCGCTGCTCATCTCCAGCAGGTTCTCGATGGTAATCGCCTTGCGTGCGTCGTCCGCCCCCTGCCACGACGGAATCGGCGCGGCCTGTGCCGTCGTCAGCTTTCCTTGCTTCACCAATATCCCAACAATCGCATTGGCCATGCTCTTCGCCGTGGACCAGGTGCGGTATGGCGTGTGCTTGTCCCAGCCACTTGCGTAACGCTCCGCGATGATCTTGTCCTTATGCACCACCACCACCCCGATGGTACGGGTGTCGGGCCAAGCCGTCGTGTCGAAAGCCTGTTCCACCACGCTCTGCACCGCCACATCATGCCCGCCCTCTGGCGTCTGGTCCCCATCGGGCCACGGCATCGCCTCTGGGTTGTGCCGCAAATTTGGCATCCGGAATTCCGGCAACAGCGGCCGGTCCGTCGCCGACGACCCCACCGGCATGATCACCGTGCCGAGGTCCTCCACAAACACCGCCACCCTCGGGGGCTTTCCCTCCTCATAGGCCAACGTCACCACCTTGTTCTCCCTATCCACCACGGGAGTAGGCAAGGCCGCCACGTCCGGCAGGCCGCCCAGTTCCTCCAACATAATCTGCTCCACCGACCGCCCCGCCTGAAACACCCCCGAGCAAACAAACCCCGCCGAAAACCCCGCCGCCAGCTCCGGCTTCATCTGCGCCTGGGCCTGCGCAATGCCCATGAAAAGGGTGAACAGCACCAAAGAATTGCAGGCCAAAGCGCGGAATCGTTTCATCATCACTCTCCCAGCCAGAATGTGTCTAGCTCTCGAACAAGATATTAACCACGAAATACATCATCACCCAGATCCATGCCGCCGCGATGCTACCACCGAAGCCCAGCACATGGCGAGATGGCAGCGCTGCGTTACCACGCAGCATCAGCCCCATCCCCAATATAGGATTTCATGCGAAGGCGCAAAGAAATCCTAAATCCCAACACTGGACATCCCGCCCCGTTTCCGATAGCGTCTACCCACCGGGAGAAAACTTTATGCTGCACCGACTCGCCTGCCTCTTGCTGCCTGCCGCCCTGCTGGCCTGTTCCCAGCCCACGCCCCCGCTACCCACCCCAGCCTTGCCCGCATCCGAGGCCTTGCAGTTGCACAGCGCCTTGTTCCGCAAGGGCGTAGAGAAAGTCACGGACGGGGTCTATGTTGCCATTGGGTATAGCCTTGCGAATTCGATCATGCTCGAGGGCGACGATGGTATCGTCATCGTGGACACCCTCGAAAGCCGCCGCCGCGCAGAGGAGGTCCTTGCCGCGTTTCGAGAGATCACCCCCAAGCCGGTGAAGGCGGTCATCCTCACGCACAACCACGCGGACCATGTATTCGGTGGCTTGGCCTTTACCGGAGGCGACCCGACGATTCCAGTCTACGCGCACGACACCACGTCGGAGATCATCGACAAGCTGGTCAGTGTGATCAGCAACGCCACGTATGCCCGTAGCATGAGGATGTTCGGGCAGTTGCTGTCCGACGCCAAGGTGCCGAACGCAGGCATTGGGCCGGGGCTGGATTACCACCCCGACCAGATGGCCCTCGCCCGCCCCACGCACACCTTTGCGGACACGCTCGACATCACCGTTGCGGGAATACGGATGCAGCTGCTTCACGCGCCCGGGGAAACGCCGGACCAGATCATGGTGTGGCTGCCCGACAAGAAGGTTCTGCTCCCCGCCGACAACATCTACCAAGCATTCCCCAATCTTTATACCATTCGCGGCACGGCCTACCGCGATGTGCTGGAATGGGTGGACACCGTGGACCACATGCGCGACCTTGCGCCCGAATTCCTTGTGCCTTCCCACACGCGCCCGCTGGCCGGGGCAGATGCAATACAAGAAACCCTCACCGCCTACCGCGACGGGATTCAATACGTTCATGACCAGACCGTGCGCGGCATGAACGCGGGCAAGACGCCCGGCCAGTTGGCGGCGGAAGTACGCCTTCCCCCCCACCTCGAGGCGCACCCCTGGCTGCAACCGCACTACGGCACGGTGCCCTGGTCGGTGAAGGGAATCTACGACGGCTACCTCGGGTGGTTCGACGGCAACGCCGCCACGCTGGAACCGCTACCCCCCGCCGAGCGCTCGCAGCGGTGGGCCGACGCCTTCGCATCGGGCAAGCCCTTGCAGGAACAGGCGCAGGCCGCCCTCGCCGCTAGCGATGCCGCATGGGCTGCGGAACTGGCAGACCATTGGGTGCGGCTGGAACCCGACAACGCCGACGCGCGCGCCTGCCTTGCCGGGTCGTTCGAGTTGCTGGCAGCGGACCACACCAGCCCCAATGGCCGCAACTATTTCCTGACGCAAGCCGCCGAATTACGCGGCGCGCTTACCATCACCCCTACCGACAAATCCACCCTGCCCGATGAATTCGTGGACAGCCTGCCCATTGGGCACTTCATGCGCGCCTTGCCGGTACGTCTCAAGGCGGAAGAAACGCTCGACCTCGACGAGGTCGCCCTATTCGTCTTCACCGATGCGCAACAGGAATTCACCGTACACCTGCGGCGCGGCGTGGCCGAAGTGCGCGAGCGCACCCACCCCAACCCGGACTTGCGCATCACCACCACCAGCGGCACATGGAAGCGCCTCGCCACGCAAAAGCTGAACCCGGCTCAGGCCCTGCTCACTGGCGACCTGCAAATCGACGGCGGCGTGCTCGCCGTCCGCCGCTTCCTGGGATTCTTTGATACGGACTGAGAGCGACTTGGCATTGGGGGGCAAACGCTGCGCAGGCGAGGCTTTCCCTTGCCCTGCCGTGTTCGTTAGAATCCGGGTTTGGATAACTTTCAGGCGGGAGACAAAAACGTGACCCACGCTGCACTTGGCGCTATTCGCCACGATTGGACGCTGGAGGAACTCCGCGACCTGCATGATGCCCCGTTTACGGATTTGGTGTTCGAGGCGCAGGGGGTGCATCGACTGAATCACCGTGCGGACACGATCCAGAAATGCACGCTGTTGAGCATCAAGACCGGTGCCTGCCCGGAGGACTGCGGGTATTGCCCGCAGAGTGCGCACTATGACACGGGCCTGACGCGCGAGGCGTTGATAGACGTGGACGCGGCGCTGGATGCGGCGCAACAGGCGCGGGCCGGTGGGGCCACGCGGTTCTGCATGGGGGCGGCGTGGCGCGAGGTGCGCGAGGGCGCGAACTTTGACCGGGTGCTGGACATGGTGCGGGGGGTGCGCGCGCTCGGGATGGAGGCTTGCTGCACGCTGGGAATGCTGACACCGGCGCAGGCGGAACGCTTGGCCGAGGCCGGGCTGACGGCCTATAACCACAATCTGGACACCAGCCCGGAGTTTTACCCGGAAATCATATCGACTCGCACCTATGAGGACCGGCTGCGCACGATTGAGAACGTGCGCGGCGCGGGCATCAGCGTGTGCTGCGGCGGCATCATTGGCATGGGCGAAAGCGTGACGGACCGGCTGCGGCTGATTCAGGTGTTGGCCTCGCAGCAGCCTCACCCAGAGAGCGTGCCGATTAACGCGCTGGTACCGGTGGAAGGCACCCCGTTGGCGGGCCGCCCCCCGGTGGCCCCCATTGAAATGGTGCGGATGGTGGCCACGGCGCGGATAGCCATGCCGCTGAGTCGCGTGCGCCTAAGCGCCGGCAGGTTGAGCATGAGCGTGGAGACGCAGGCGCTTTGCTTCCTTGCAGGGGCGAACTCCATCTTCTCGGGCGACAAGCTGCTGACCACGCCAAACCCCGGCAAGGATGACGATTCAGAGATGCTGGAATCTTTGGGTATGCAGATAGAATCGTTTGTTTAGATTCTTATTTATTGATTTTCATTTTGATTATCCGACGTAATTTCCGCTTGGGCTATACGTTTTCTACCTTGAGCGCGACGACTTAAATCGCTAGGATCACGGCTTGTCTCCGCCAAGCATGAGGAAAAGTCTTGAGGAAGTATATTGAACAAGCGGTAGCGGTGGGCCTGCTGGTGTTGCTGGTGGGGGCGCTGTCGTGGCCCTATGTGGGCGGGCAGGCGCTGCCGTTGGACCTGAGCATGGCGCAAACGCTGGCTCCCTGGCAGTCGCCCGAAGCTGGCGCGGCGCTCCCCAGCCAGCTTTCGGAGCGGCATGTTTACCAGACTTATGCCGCCTACCAGCATTTGGCCACAATACCCAAGCTGGGCGATGGCTTGCTGTGGAATCCCACGGAGGCGCTGGGTGCGCCATTTCTGGCGCAGTGGCATACACGTGCCTTCTCCCCTTTTAGCCTGCCGGTGTACCTGTTCGGCGTGGTGCCGGGGTTGGGGCTGTCTGCCCTGATGAAACTGCTTGTGGCGGGGCTGGCAGCCTATTACACGGCACGCCGCTTTGGGCTACATGGCACCTTGCCGGTGGCGGTTGCGGCGATCTTCATGGCATCGCCGGGGCTGTATGTCTGGTCCTCGGAACCGCTGTCTGATGCGCTGCCTTGGTTCCCCCTGTTGTTGCTGGGAGCGGAACGGTTGGCCCTTGGGCAACGGTATGTGTGGCCCATGCTGGCCTTGGTGGCCGGGCTGATTGCGTTGGCGGGGCATCCGCCCGCGCTGGTGGGGGCGCTGCTTTTTGTTGCGGTCTATGTGGTGTTGCGGGCGCGGGGCCTTGCGCCGCTGCCGCGCGTGTATCGCCTCCTCCCCATGCTGCCTGCCTTGGCCGTGGGCCTTGCGCTGGCAGGCGTGCAGTTGCTGCCTTATCTGGAATACCTCGGGCAGTCGGTACATGCGGAGCCGGGCTTTCAGCCGGTGACGGGCATGGCGTGGTCTGCCATTCTGCTACCCACCAGCGTGGCGCTGAATGGTTGGGGGCAATCGTCCGCCTTGCTCTTCGCCGGCTTTCTGCCGGTGCTGCTGCTGCCGTTGTGGTGGGTGCTGCGCCCGTTTATGGAAGCCCCACTTCGCACGCGCAGCGATGCCCTGATGCTGATAGGCTTTGGCGGCATTGTGCTGTCTGTCCTGTTGGGCAACTGGGTAATCAAGCCTTGGTTTGACGCGTCGATCTTCCTGCTGCCCACGGCTCTGGCCTTTGCATTTGTGGCGGGTTCCGTTGCGGAAGAATGGCTGGCGCTCTCTGCGAAGCAGATACAGGCTGCGCTGCCCCGGCTTACCTTCGCGGTGCCGGTGGTGTGGGCGCTGTGGCTGGTGGCGCTGGTGGCCACCATGCTGGTTACCAATACCCCCTGGCTGGCCCTGATGCCTGCCGTGTTTACGGCTGTCGCGGTGTTTGCCCTGTTTGCGTTGACCCTCTTCCGACCAAACGTGACCACGCTTGCGGTTGGGCTGATTCTGATTGCAGTGCTGAGCGCATCTTGGACCTTGTCCCCCCTTAAGCCGCACACGGCTACGGATGCGCTATTGCCGCAGTCCTCTTTCGGTAAGGCGCTGACCACGGGCGACTATGCGCGTATTGCGGGCAGTGGCGCGCTCGAATCGTGGCCCTTGTCGCTGTTGGGAATGCAGCAATGCGCCGCGCCCAATGCGGCGGGATTGAAGCGACTGGACACGTTCAGCCACGCGGTTAGCGAGCACCCGCTGTTATTGCGCCGCACGGGCGCGAATGGCTTGTTGCTAACGAAGGAAGACATACGCGGGGCGATGTCCGACATACGCCCGGTTTTGCGCACGAAGGCGGTGTTTGAGCAGGGCGCGATTCTCTTTGAGGACAGCGCCATGGCGGCGCGCGCGCGGGTGATCTATTCTGGCAAACGCACGGACCAGCCGGGTGAAGCGCCCGATGGTGCTGCGGACCTGCCGCTGCTGGAAGGCGCGATGCTGCCCGAAGATGGCAATGCCGTAGCGGGTGCAGCCACGGTGGATTCTGAAACGGCGAGCGAGGTGCGCATCGGGGTGCCTAATACGCCGCCGGGCATTCTGGTGCTGGCGGACCAGTGGTATCCCGGCTGGACCGCGACGGTGGACGGCGATGCCCGGCCTGTGCTACCTATCGACACGACCTTCCGGGGCATCGAGATTGGCGAGGGCGCGCACGAAGCGGTGTTCCGCTACCAGCCGGCATCGTTCCGGTATGGCCTGATGTTGAGCGCGTTCGGGTTGGTGGTGTTGCTTGTGGGATTCTGGCGCGCGACGGCGGAGCGGGAGTAGGGCACGGTCCACGGTAGCGATGTGCATACCCGTTGTCACTGGCAAGGAGTCACACCATGCCCGCCAGCCCACGCGAAGTTCTCTTGGAATTTCATGCCGCATTCCTCGCCCGAGATGTGGACGCGCTCTGCGCGCTCTATGCGGACGACGCCATCAACCACCAGGTAGCCGAGCCCCCCTTGCAGGGCAAGGACGCCATGCGCGCGATGTTTGAGGGGTTCTTCCGCGACTTTCCGAACGAGACTACGGAAATTCTCAACCTCTTCGAGGATGGCGAGTGGGCGATATGGGAATGGCTCGGTGGCACAAAGGGCGTTGCAAGCGCGGCCCCACTTCATGGGTGCGGGTTCTTTCAGGTGCGCGAGGGCAAGATTATTTTTCAGCGCGGATACTGGGACAAGCTGACGTTCTTGAGAAACCATGGGCTGCCGGTTGCTTAGGGGCGTTGCAGATTTTCGGGTGACCCCTCACCCAGCCTGAGGCTGACAAGCCTGACATAGAACTTCTAACAAAACCCCGAGGCGGATAAAGTAACTTCGGCATCCTGCCGAAGATTCACGTCACCGCTGCCAATCTCCGGCAAGATGCCGGAGCTACGCAGAAGGCTTTTGTTAGAGGCTCTTACTTTCTCTTTGCTCGTTTATTCTCCCAGCGCGGAGCAATGTTTTCTTTGTTCCAGTCATCGTAGCGTCGTTGGAGGTCCTGCGCGATGGCTGGTTCGGACGCGAATAGGTCGTTCTTTTCCCCGATGTCGTTGGCAAGGTTGTATAGCTCCGGCTTGCCGTCGGCATTGGGGGGAACCACCAGCTTCCAGTCGCCGTGGCGCACGGCGCGTTGCGGGCCGAAACGCCAGAAGAGATTCTCATGGGGAACGTCGGGTGTTTCCCCTTTGAGATAGGGTAGGAGATTGACACCGTCGAGTTGCCAGGCGGGGTCGTTCATTCCTCCTGCTGCGGCCACCACGGTGGGCAGTATATCGAGTGCGATGACCGGCGCATCGAACACTTTTCCTGCGGGCAAATGGCTGGGCCATTGCACCAGAAAGGGCACACGTACGCCGCCTTCGTACACGGTCGCTTTCGTCGCGCGCAGCGGGCCATTGCCGGAGGTGGTTTGAGGCGTGGGCCCGCCGTTATCGCTAAAGAAGAAGACGATGGTGTTTTCTCGCAAGCCGTTCTTTTCCAGCGCGTCCAGCACCTGCCCCACGGAATCGTCCAGGGCGGCCAGCATTGCGCAGAAAGTGCGCCGCTTTAAATCCGTTACGGCAGCGAAACGCTCCCGATAGCTGGGCGGCGCCTCCATCGGGCTATGTACCGCATTGAAAGACAAATACAAGAAGAAAGGTTTTTCCTTGCGACGTTCGACGAAAGAGACCGCCTCTTGGGCGAAGGCCGTGGTGGTGTAGTCAAAATCTTCCTTTACCTGCTCGGTCCCGCGCAGCATCGGTACGCCGTTATTTGGGTCGT
>JBIKMR010000241.1:0-6748 GCA_044359155.1 Candidatus Hydrogenedentales bacterium
CGTGGGCGCGTGCTGGATATCCACTCGCTGCGGGGAACCTTTGCCAGTATGTTGTCTGCGGCGGGCGTGCCGCTGGTGACTGCCCAACACTTGATGCGCCACTCGGACCCCAAGCTGACCGCGAACGTCTACACGGATGCCCACTTGCTCGACCTGCCCGGCGCGGTAGCCAAGCTGCCCGACATGCTTCCCAAGGAATTGCCCCAAGTGGCGCAAGCCGTGGCTGGCGATAGTGCGGCGTGGGGTGGGGAAAAGGGCGCAATTAGGGGCGCAACGAAATGGGCAGTAGTTGGGGGCAAACGGGTGCATATTGAGTCTATCGCTGACCGTAAAGACACGTTCAACGAGTACAACGCAACAAAAAACAAGACTCGCAAAATAGCCAATAGGGACAAGGGTATTCGCGTGCTGTCCACCCCTGACAGCGAGAAAAAAATGGTGAATCGGCTGGGACTCGAACCCAGGACCACCGGATTAAAAGTCCGATGCTCTACCAACTGAGCTACCGATTCAATGAGGATAATCGGGGAGGGGCAACGGGCTTCGTTGCGAGAGGAAGTGTACACCGGTGGGGCTTGTTGTCGCAAGGCGGCTCAGGTTTGGCGTTGGCGCAGGGCGGCGAGGGCGATACGGATTTGCTCGTAGGTGAATTCGTTGTTGAGGGCGTCGCGTATGGGGCCGGAGCGGGTGTAGCCGTGGATTTCGGCTTGGGCGCGGATGATGTTTAGGTCGTCGTCGGATATCCACGGGGATGTGTCGGTAAGGCTGCCGTCGTCGATGGCGTCGACGAGGTAGCTGGAGACGGTGCTGGTGGCGCGGTTGAGTTCCTCGGCGGCGTCTTGAATGGACATGCCCTGTTGAAACAGGGTGAGCGCGTGCATGGCGGCCATGGTGCGACCCGTGCGGCGGGGGCGGATTGCCTCGCTGGCTTGGCTTGTTGATGGTGCCACGTTGTCGTCCGCGCCGTTTTGGTTGCACCATTCGCGCACGTGGTTCACAAAGCGGCTGGCATATTTCTCGTGCTTGATGGAGCCGACGCCATGCACCTGCGCAAAGCCTGCCTCGGTGGTGGGGCGGGTAACGGCAATGGCCACGAGGGTGCGGTCGCCGAAGATGATGTAGGGGGCCACCCCTTCCTCGTGGGCAATCTCGAGGCGCAGCGCACGGAGGCTGTCGAACAACGCCTTGTCCAGCGGGGTGGATAGGAGAATCTCCTTGGGCGCGCGGGTGGCCCTTGCCGTGCCGGTGTGCCTGCCGAGTATCGGCGATTCCGCCCCGTCACCCGCCAGAAACTCCGCCCCGCGCTGGGTCAGTTGCAGCGTGCGGTATTCCCCCTCGATAGAAGCGCAGCCCTGCGCCACCAGTTGGTCCAGCCATTCGCGCACCTCGCGGGCGGGGTGCAAGCTGAGGGCTCCAAAAGAGGGCAGCTTGTGGTGGCGATACCCCTCGATGCGTTCGTCGCGATCACCGCAGAGGACCTTGGCAAGGTAGGCCCCGCCGAAGCGCTCGCCCGTTTCGCGTATGGCAGACAGCAGTATGCGCGCCGTGACTGCGGATTCCGCCATGCCGGTTGCCTCGCCGGTACACACGTCGCACGACACGCACTTCTCCACCCGCATCTTCTCGCCAAAGTATTCCGTCAACGCGCGGTGCCTGCACTTGGGCAGCGTGCAATATTCCAGCATCTCGCCCGCCTTGCGTATGGCCATCGCCGCGCCCTCGCCGCCTTCCTTCTCGGCAAACCGGGACCACATCATATAGTCCGCGCGCGAATACAGCAGCACGCATTCCGAGTTCAGGCCATCACGCCCGGCGCGACCGCTCTCCTGCTGGTAATGCTCGATGGATTTCGGCAGCCCCGTATGCAACACAAAGCGCACGTCCGGCTTGTCGATGCCCATGCCAAAGGCCACCGTCGCCACTATGATGTCCGCATCCCCCTGGATAAACGCTTCCTGGTTGCGACGCCGTGCGTTGTTGTCCATGCCCGCGTGGTAAGGCAGCGCCCGGTGTCCCTGTGCGGAGAGGCTGGCGCAGGTGGATTCCACATCCTTGCGGCGCAGGCAATAGATAATGCCCGACTCCCCGACGTTCCGCGCCAGCACATCCTGCAACTGTGCGGCCATGTTGTCGCGCGGCAACACGCGGTAAAGCAGGTTGGGTCGGTCAAAGGGGCCCGTGTGAAACACCGCATTGCGCAATTGCAATTGCGCCGCAATGTCCTGCCGCACCTGCGGCGTGGCCGTGGCGGTGTAGGCGTGTATACCCGCCTCGGGAAAGGCCTCGCGCAGCGCCCCCAACGCACGATACTCCGGGCGGAAATCATGCCCCCACTGGCTGATGCAGTGCGCCTCATCCACGGCAATGAAGGTCAGGTGGTTGTTCTTCAGGTACTCAATGAACCGTTCCTGCACCAGCCGCTCAGGGGTCACATAGAGAATCTTCAGCCGCCGCTGCCGAATGTCCTCTGCTATCTCGCGACGCTCCGACTCAGTCAGCGAACTGTTGATGGCCGCCGCACCCACGCCCATGCCGCGCAGCGTGTCCACCTGGTCCTTCATCAACGCAATCAGTGGCGATATCACCACCGCCATGCCCTCCATGCAGAGCGCGGGCAACTGGAAACACAGCGACTTGCCCCCGCCCGTGGGCAGCACCACCACGGAATCGCGGTTCTGCATCACGCACTCGATGGCCTCGCGCTGAAGCGGGCGAAACGAATCGTAGCCCCAATACTTCTTGAGGCCCGCTTCCAAAACATTCACCAAGGGTACTGCGTCTCCGTTGCGATTCCCCGCCATTCGAGGGGGCGGAAGCGTAGCGCATCGTGGGGCGCAAGTGCACGCGGCAATGTGCGCGCCACCCACCTTGCAACCCACTGCCCCCCTGCCGCTATGCTTCCTACTCTCGCTAGGAGACGCCACATGGACTGGAATGGCTTCGACCGCTTTCTCATCGGATTGAAACGCCCCTTGTTGCTCGTGCGCGGCAGCAAAGGCGTGCTGGCCTGCGGCTACCTCAAGGTCGAAAGCTTCACCAAGAATGGCGACGCGGGGGCCATCGTCACCGGGGTGGATGATTTTGACGCCATGCTCGATGCCAAGCTCGTTGCGGTATCCGACCCCGCCGCTACCCTCGGCCTGCAACCCGGCATGACAGGCCGCGAAGCATTGGAGATATTTCGCTGATGCAAGTCACTACCGCCAGCTTTGAAGAAGTCCTCCAGCGCATCCGCCCCTACGTCCACGAAACCCCCGTGCACACCTCCAATACCTTGAACGCCATGACCGGCAAACAGGTCTTCCTCAAGTGTGAACTCTTCCAGCGCATGGGTGCCTTCAAAATGCGCGGGGCCACCAACTTCATCACCCAGATGTCCCCCGAAGAACGCGCGCGCGGCGTCGTCGCCCATTCCAGCGGCAACCATGCCCAAGCCGTTGCGCTCGCCGCCAAGCTTCACGGCGTCGCCGCCACCATCGTCATGCCCGAAGACGCCCCCGCCGTGAAGCGCGCCGCCACCGAGGGCTACGGCGCAACCGTCGTCCCCTGCGGTTCCGCCGTGGCAGACCGGGAACGCGTCGCCGAAGAAATCCGTAAAGCCACCGGGGCCATCTTCATCCACCCCTACGACGACGATCGCATCATCCTTGGCCAAGGCACCGCAGGCTACGAGTTTGTCCAGCAAGTCCCCAACCTCGACACTATTCTGGTTCCCGTCAGCGGCGGCGGCCTGCTCTGCGGCGTCGCCCTCGCCGCCCACGCCCTCAACCCCAACATATGCATCATCGCCGTGGAACCCGAACTAGCAAACGACGCTGCCCTCTCTTTCGCCGCCGGACAACTCGTCTCAAAGCCCGCAGGGCCCACCATTGCAGATGGCCTCCGCGCCAACATCTCCCAGCGCACCTTTGCCATCATGCAGCAACACGTCGAACGCGTCATCACCGTCAGCGAAGAAGCCATCCGCAACGCCACCCAGCTCCTATGGGAACGCACCAAGCTCCTCGCCGAACCCAGCGCCGCAGCCGCCCTCGCTCCCCTCCTCGACACCACCGTCCACATCCCCGGCCAACGCATCGGCGTACTGCTCTCCGGCGGCAACACCACCATAGCCCTCCAATAACGCGCTCCACTCACCCCCTTGTATTGCACCACTGAATGATTGTTACTCTTTCGGCGAGCAAGTCATCGGGGATTGTTGCCGTGTCCAAAAATAAATCCGTCTACGTGTGCGAAGAATGCGGCGGCCTCAGCCCCAAGTGGAGCGGCAAGTGTGGCGCGTGCGGTGCGTGGAATACGCTCGTTGAGGAGTTGCAGCAGGAGGAAGGACCCCACGCGCGGGAGGGCATCCTGCCCGATGCCCGCCCCTTGCCCGTCACCGACGGCAGCATCGAGCCCCCCCCGCGCATGAACACCGGCATCGCCGAGTTCGACCGCGTGCTGGGGGGCGGGATGGTGCCCGGCTCGCTGGCTCTGGTTGGGGGAGACCCCGGCATCGGCAAATCCACCCTTATGCTGCAAGCCTCGCACCTCATCGCCCGCGAATACGGCCCCGTGCTCTATGTCTCCGGCGAAGAATCCTTCGCGCAGGCGCGGCTTCGTGCGGGGCGCCTGGGCGCGCTGCACGACGACCTCTTCCTCCTCACCGAAACCTCGGTCAATGCCATCAGCCAATACATCCGCAGCGGTAAGTACAAGCTCGTCATCGTCGATTCCATCCAAGCCGTTTACTCGCCGGAGATGGCCTCCGTCCCCGGCAGCGTGGGGCAGGTGCGTGAATGCGCCAACGCCTTTCTTCGTCTAGCCAAGGGACTCAACGTCCCCATCATCCTGGTGGGACATGTAACGAAAGACGGAACCATAGCGGGACCACGATTGCTGGAACATTTGGTGGACAGCGTGCTGTATTTCGAGGGCGAGGGTCGCCAGAGCCTGCGCATCCTGCGCGCGGTGAAGAACCGCTTCGGCTCGACCAACGAGATTGGCGTGTTTGAAATGCGCGACACCGGCCTGCACGAGGTGCTCAACCCCAGCGCCCTGTTCCTCAACGAACGCCCCGCAGGCATGAGCGGCTCCGTGGTATTCCCCAGCATCGAGGGCACGCGCCCCATGCTGGTCGAAGTCCAGGCCCTCGTGGGTGAATCACACGCGGGTTCTCCCCGCCGTACGGTCACCGGTGTCAACCCGAACCGCGTGTCGCTGTTGCTGGCCGTGCTCGAAAAACGCGCTGGGCTGCATTTCTCCGATCGTGATGTCTTTGTAAACGTGGCCGGGGGTGTGCGTTTGGACGAGCCTGCCGCAGACCTGGCCATCGCGCTGGCTCTCGTTTCCAGCTTTCGAGAGATACCGCTCGCGGAAAACCTCGCCGCCTTTGGCGAGGTGGGGCTGGCGGGCGAAGTGCGCTCCGTGGACATGGCCCGGCCCCGCGTGGCCGAGGCGGCGAAATTCGGTTTCAAACAATGTATACTGCCGCAGGGTTGTGCGAGCGACGTGGGAGACGCGGCCATTACCGCCATCGCCGTATCGCGGTTGACCGAGGCAATAGAGGCAGCAGTGGAGGTCTGAAGCATTGACGACGGCCAAGGAAAACAGGACAGACGAAGAAGCCTTCCGAGACGCGCTTGAGATGATTGCGCCCGGAACGGAATTGCGCGAGGCGCTAAACGCAATACTCCAGGCGGGCACTGGCGCACTGATATGCATCGGCCCGGCCAAGAAACTCTCGGCCCTCTCCGAAGGCGGCGTATCGCTCGACCAGCCAGTCACCCCGCAGCTCCTCTATGAATTGTCCAAGATGGACGGCGGCATCGTCCTCACCGACAACGCCAAGCGCGTGCTCTACGCCAATCGCTTCCTCAAGCCCGACGCCCGCATTCCCAGCGAAGAAACCGGCACGCGCCACCGCACGGCGCAGCGCATGGCCAGCCAGGCCAAGTGCCTCGTCATTGCCGTCAGCCAGCGCCGTTCCGCCGTCACCCTTTACGTACACGACATCCGCCACATCCTCGACGAGATCCCCGCCCTGATCAACAAGGGTATGCAGGCGGTGCAGACGCTCGAGAAATACCTCACCGTGCTGAACCAGGCCGTGGCCGAACTCACCACGCGCGAGTTTCAGGACATCGTCACCATCTTCGACGTGTGTCGCGCCATACAGCGCGCCGAGATGGTGGTGCGCATCGCGCAAGAAATCGAGCCCATCGTGCTCGAACTCGGCACCGAGGGCCGCCTCATCGCCCTGCAACGGCAGGAACTGCTGGTCCCCATCGAGGAAACCTTCCTCGTCATCAAGGACTACTATTCCCCCAAGGCCGGACTCACCTACGAGTTGGCCCGCGAGCGTGTCGCCCAGATATCCGAAGAGGACATCCTCAACATCGAGAGCGTCAGCCAGGCCCTGGGTTACGGCCCCAAGCTGCGCAACGTGGATACCTACCTCGCCCCGCGCGGCTACCGCGTGCTAAACGCCACCCACCGCCTCTCCAACCAGATCATCGAAAACCTCGTCGAGCGCTTCGGCACGCTGCAAATGATCGTGCGCGCCACCAAGGACGAACTCGTCGAGGTCGAGGGAGTGGGGGAGGTGCTGGCCGAACGCATCCGCGTGTCGCTCGAACTACTACGCAACCAACACGTGCAGCGCCTCCGTTAGCCTGCCGTTCGAGTACATCAAGAAGTTTCTGCATCTCAGCGCTTTGATGGCTTACAGCTCTTCACGGGTAGGATAGACCCCAATTGCTGCCAGTGA
>JBIKMR010000242.1:0-6722 GCA_044359155.1 Candidatus Hydrogenedentales bacterium
ATCGGCGTGGGTGTGGCGGGCCTTCAGGCCATCGCCACGGCCAAGCGCCTCGGCGCACGCGTCAGCGCCTTCGACACCCGCCCCGTGGTGGAAGAGCAGGTGCAGAGTCTTGGGGCCAAGTTCGTGAAGGTGGACCTCGGAGAGACCGGCCAGACCAAGGACGGCTACGCCAAGGAACTGACCGAGGAACAGCGCAAGTTACAGATGGAAGCGATGGCCAAGGTCATTGCCCAGTCCGACATCGTGATCACCACGGCACAGGTGTTTGGCCGCAAGGCCCCCGTTATTGTCACCGAAGAGATGGTCCGCTCCATGCGCCCCGGCGCAGTGGTGATAGACCTTGCCATCGAGACCGGCGGCAATGTGGCCTGCGCCAAGCTGGGTGAGACCGTGGACATCAACGGCGTGAAGGTGGTGGGTCTGGCCAACGTGCCGGGTCGGGCCGCCATGAACGCCAGCCAGATGTACTCCTCCAACCTGACCAACCTGCTCGAACATTTCTGGGGCAAGGAAAGCAAAGCCTTCGAGCTGCGCCTTGAGGACGAGATCATGAAGGGCTGCCTGGTGGTACACGAAGGCGAACTGCGCAGCCAGATGCTGATAGACGCCCGCGCGCGGGCGTAGGGCAGCAGAGCTCAATAGGACCTATCGGACGTATTCGACCTATTTCGTCCCATCAGTCCTATCCGTCTCATCCGTCGCATAGCCCTGCGTTGTGCGGGTATACTCTGCCTGTTCATTCCATCATCATTGAAAGGCTTTGCACCCCCATGAAAGTTCTGCTCACCGGCAGCGAAGGCTACATTGGCGCAGTCATGCGCGACTACCTACTGGAACGGGGACACGAGGTCACCGGCCTCGACACGGGATACTTTGCGGGCTGTGATTTCGGCGATGCGCCTACCCCGATTCCGCTCATTAAGCGAGACCTGCGCGACGTGGAAGTGGGGGACTTCGAGGGCTTTGACGCGGTGCTGCACCTGGCGGCGCTGTCCAATGATCCTTTGGGTAACCTGACCCCCGGCATGACGGAAGAGATCAACACGGGCGGCAGCATTCGTGTGGCGGAGAAGGCGAAGGAGGCCGGGGTGTCGCGCTTCCTGTTTGCCTCGTCGTGCAGCCTGTATGGGCAGGGCGGGGCCATGGGGCTGACTGAGGAAGCCGAGGCCAATCCACAGACCCCCTACGCGCATTCGAAGATCGATTTCGAGAAGGCGCTCTGGAACCTGGCGGACGACAACTTCTCGCCCGCCTCCTTCCGCAACGCCACGGCCTATGGTGTGTCGCCGCGCCTGCGCTTCGACATTGTGGTGAACAACCTCTGCGGCTGGGCCTGGACCACCGGCAAGATTCAGATGTCCAGCGATGGCACGCCGTGGCGTCCGCTGGTGCATATCCGCGACATATCCCGCGCCTTTGTTTGTGCGCTCGAAGCCCCGCGCGAGGCCATTCACGCGCAGGCTTTCAACGTCGGCTCGACAGCCAACAACCTGCAAGTGCGCGACATCGCCTACAAAGTGCAGGCGCAGATGCCGGAGTGCGAGGTCACCTTTGGCAACAGCGACGGCGACACGCGCACGTACAACGTGGACTTCACCAAGATAGAAACCAGGCTGCCCGGCTTTGTGCAGGCGCAGTATTCTGTGGACGATGCCATCACCGAATTCCTTGACGCGTTCAAGCGGCTGTCGCTCCAAGACGAGGACTTCAACTCGCGTCTCTACACGCGGCTGAAACAGATTAACCACCTGCAGGAAACGGGGAAGCTGAGCGATTCCCTGCGCTGGGTGTAGCAGCGCCATGAAGCGCATGACCGTGATGATCACCACGTACAACCGCGAGGACTTCGTGGCCACCTGCATTGCCAGCGTGGCGCGCGTGGCCAGTCCAGAGCTGCACCTGCGCATCCTGGTGATGGACAACGGCTCGGGCGATTCCACCCCGGAAGTATTGGCGCGGGCAGCGGCAGACATGCCTGCCCATGCCACGCTGGAAATTCACCGCACCGAGGACAACCGCCGCGTGCCCAGTGTGTACAACCGGGGATTCGGCATCGCCTATGCCCAGCCCTGCGACTACCTGATGATGATGAACGACGACACCGAGTTCCTGCCCGGCGCACTCGAGCAATTGCTGGCCGCCTGCGACGCGCACCCCAAGTCCATGCTCACCCCCTTGCAGCGCAACTACCGCGAGCCCGAACGCGTGGACGCGATGGTGCTTGGCCTCATGCGCAAGGTGGACGCCTTCCTCGAGGATTCCCTGATGGGCCGCCCCCTGCAACAGGTCTATGCGCTCGAAACCATCAGCGGCGCGGCCATGCTGGCACGCACCGAAGTCTGGCAGGCTATCGGTCCGTGGGACGAGAACTTTTGGTTCTACGGCCCCGACGACGACATTTGCAACCGCGCTACCCACCTCGGCTTTCAGAACCTGATCGTGCCGGGCTCGCACCTGTTGCACGCCCACGGCAAGTTGGGTGCCCGCGCCACCGAGCAGAACAAGGCGGGGCAACGCCTCAAGTGGAAACGCGAAACCCAAGCCCGCTACTGGTTCCTGCTCAAGTCCCCCGCACGCAGCTTTCCTCTCGCCTTCCTCGCCCTCACACGGCGAGCAGCCCAAGACGTGCTCGAATGCCTGCTAGCAAAATGGCCCTGGGGCGCGGTGCAGACCATTGCCATCTACGCCTGGTTCGCCACCCGCCTGCCTTACTTGGCACGAATAAGGGCCGAGCATTTTCGGTAGGGGGAGAGGAGGAGACCTTCGGTCGGAACCCCGTGAAGTGCGGGTCTTCGAAAGTTCGGGAAGTGGCGAGGTCGGAAACCCCGCCACAACAAGCCTTAATCTATTCTAAAAATGCGAATAATGAATTTCCCATCCTCAAGTTTCCCAACCCCCTGCCGAAATAAATTATTGACAATGGAAAACAGAGGAAACTTTTCTGAAAAACGGGGTATTGTAGAAGTAACGAGTGGGAGCCAAAGCAGAGTCGGTGGAGCTAAGTTGCTCCAATAACATGAGTTAGCCCGACAAAGCATCGGAGGCGATTGGAAACAGGCAAACCAACAGGAGCGGAAATTAGCCGGGTCTGGAGCGTATGGCGGCTGCGAAAGCAGGCCAGCGCGAGGAAGGAACCGGAGAAAACCGCCGAATAGAGGTGACCATGAACAAGCGCGTTATCATCACCTGGGTAGTAGTTCTGCTGGTTGGACCGTGGAACGCCCTGGCACTGGCCATTGCGCCAGACAAGGTGGACGAGCAACGGGTATTTTGGGGCGACCCGAAAGGGTTTGAGACGCCGGCGGAGGTGGATTACAAGGCGGTGGTGCTGGCAACTCCAGAATACAGCGAGATGAAAAAGAAGAAGGTGGAGAAGGGTTCAGCGAAATATTGGATTCTGCTGAACAACGCAAGCGAACGTGCGCTGCGTGCCATTGGTGAAGTCGCCGTCTCGACGGAGTATGATCTGGTGGTGGACAAGGGATTCTTGGGTGCGTTGGAGCCTCCGCTTGAGGGCGGCGACATTACCACCCAGGTACTCGACAAGCTGGCCAAGAAGAACTAGACGAATCGAGAGCGGCTTTATCTTGACGATTTTTTTCATGCAGGGGCCCGCATGGGCTGCCGGTCGGGACTGGACTGTTTGCGCGTCGCGCTGCTCCGGGCTTTGGAGCCGTGCGGCGCTTTTTGTTTTTGTGGCGGTCTGCTTCTCTGCTCACGCCCAAGACAGCAAGTCCACCGGCGATGCGCCCTCGGGCGGTAAGGCTTCGGTGACCAAGCGCACGGGCGCACACTATGCGGAAGACCTTGTCGCGGCGAGACGCCTTATCGAGGGCGGCTCCTATTCCCAAGCGCTGCCCCGCCTCATCAATATCACTTCGCGCGACCAGTCCTCCCCGCAGGCCATCGAGGCCTACTACTGGACGGCTCGCGCGTACCACGGCATCGGTAGCCTGACCGAGGCGCGTAGCGCCTACGAGCGCTACCTCGAGCTGGACCCCGAAGGCCCTATGGCCGAGGAATGCCGCACGTCGGTCGAGTCCATTAAGACCGAGGTGGAAACCGCCTACGTAAGCGAGGAAGACTTGGCGGGCCTGATAGCCAAGGTGGAAGCCAAAGTGGCTGAAGTGCCCAGCGACCTGCCCAATCGCCTGCTGTTGGCAGACCTCTATTGGAAACACGGCAGCTACGATTCTGCTGCCTCTCTCTACACCCGCCTGCTCACGGAAAAGCCTGGTCTGATTCAGGACCGCGTCGTGTCGCAGCGGATGCAGCAACAGGGCGATGGCACATGGCGGGTGTACACCCCGGCAGAGGCTATTCGGCAGGACACCGAGAACCGGCCCCTCACCGTGTATGGCACGAACTCCTTCCGCACCACGGAACTTCGTGGCGACCTGCGGTATTACAACGTGGACTTCTACCACGTGTCGGGCCAGGTCGTGAACCAAAGCACCAAGCCCGCGCGCAACGTGGCCGTGGATGTTTCCATTTACGGCTTTGGCAACAAGGTCTACGATACGCAGACCGTTCAACTGGGGTCCATGCCCCCCGGCCAGCACCGCACCTTCGCGGTGCGCTTCGACAAGTTCGACAACGTCAATAACGTCCAGCGCTATGAAACACAATTGCGCTATGACCAGTAACCACCGGAATATTTTCTTGCGTCTTCACTTCCCCATAGTGGCCTTGGCCCTGTTGCTCGCGCTTTCGCCCGTCGTTCGCGCGCAAGAGCAAGTCAGCGTCGCGGTGAAGGTTATCGAGTTCCAGACGGGCGACGACATCTCGACCGGGTTGAGCGCGTACTTCAAGCAGGTGGCCCGCACCAGCCCCTACGGACAGTCCGTCATGCCCAACGGCGCAATATCCGTTGCCGATCTCACCTTCCCCATGGCCACCACCTCGGGGCTCACGGTGTTCCTCGATCGCCTGTCCAATGAATACGGCGAGTTCGAACTGATGCTGCAAGCTTTGCAGGAACAGAACCGCCTGTTCATCCTGTCGCGCCCGCGCGCCATGGTCACCGTGGCCGAGGCCACCCCCACCATTATCGAAACCGTGCAGCAGATTCCCTTCGAGGATACCAAAGTTTTCGGTGCCACGGTGCGCCAAGTTACCAGCTTCCGCGACGCGGGCGTATTCCTTAGCGTGCAGTCCCCCGAGATATTGGACGACGACGGCGACAAGCGCACCACGCACGACACCTTTATCCGTCTCAAACTGATTGCCCGCGTGAGCGAAGAAGGCCAACGTATTACCGTGGCTCTGGACAGCGTGAATACCGGAGGCACGGTATTCAGCCAGGACAACGAAATCACCGTGCCGGAGTTGATCTCGCGCGAAATCACCACCGACGTATGGGTGCCCCACGGCCAGGTGCTGATACTGGGTGGACTGTTCCGCACCTCGGCAGGCCGCGCCATATCCAGCGCGCCCTTCCTGTCGCAGGCCGAAGACATGATCAACAGCACGGCCCAACGCCTGCTGCCTTTCAACGCTCCGAACATTCCCGCGTCTTCTGGCTTGGGCAGCCGCAACGAAAGTGAATCCCGTCGCGAGCTGGTGTTCATTGTGCGCGCCGAACGCTGGATGCCCTCGCAAACCGTCGCGGATGAGTTCGGTTTCCTGGACAACGACTCGACCGAAGAGACCGAAGAAGAAACGCTCGAGAAAAAGGGCAAACCCACCGACGTGATCACCGACGTGCTCGAGGGCATATCCAGCATACCACGCGGCGTGGCCGAAGGTATCTCTGGCACCTCGGACGATGGCGGCGTGGGCAAGCAACTGGGGCAGGATCCATGATACGCAATGCCCTATTGATAGCCCTCTTGTTGGCTGGTCCTGTTGCCTCGGCGCAAACCCCCGGCGCAGACCCCGCCACCCCGGCGGCAACGCCTGCACCTGTGCCTGTGCCCGATCCTGCGGCGCTTCCCGCCGCCGTGCCTGCTGCCGCCCCGGCACCTCCGCCTGCGCCGGTGCCGCCGCGTGACATTCGGCAGGTACAGATTCAGGCGTGGATTAGTGAGACTTCCGAAAAGGGCCTGCGCGATGTGGGCGTTAACCTGAATTTCACACGCTTTATCGATGGCGTGGAAACCAACACCTCCGTGCAGCAGACGCGCACCAACATGTTCGATCCAATTTCGGACTTCGACCGGGTGACCCTGCCCACGCCGATTGCGCCCGAGGACCAACTCAGCGAATTGACCCCCGAAGACGCGGCTGCCGCCCGTAACTCTTTCAATTCCACCCTGCGCGATGGCACCGATGAAGTGGCCGCCGCTCCCGGGATACAGACCCGCAACGGCTTCGGCTTCACAGGCTCCCTCGTCACCGACCGGGGTACCATCGACAGCGTCTTCCGCAGCGTCGAACGCCAGTCCGATCTCGACCTCGTGTCCAAGCCCGAGGTGCTGGTGGTGGATCAGGCCCAGGCTATCGTCCGCGCGGGCGGCAAGGTGCCCTACCAGAACGCCACTGCCAACATCTACGGCGCGCTTCAGCTTGACGTGCTCTGGAGAGAAGTGGGCGTGAACATGGACGTGACCCCCCAGATTCTCCCCGACAACTCCGTGCGCCTCACCCTCAAATCGCTCGACGTAACCGACTTAGAGCGTATCGACAATAACCGGGGCATTGACCTGCCCGTGTTCTCGAAGCGCTCGCAGACCGGCGTGGTTATCGTGCCCAACGGCCAGACCCTCGTTATCGGCGGCCTG
>JBIKMR010000243.1:0-6677 GCA_044359155.1 Candidatus Hydrogenedentales bacterium
CGAGAGGGGGGGCGGCTCATTCAAGGTATTTCACCATGACGACAGCGTCCTCGCCGGACCGCGCGTAGTATCCCTTGCGCACGCCTACCTCGTGGAAGTCGTTACGCGCATAGAGGCTTCGGGCAAAAGCGTTGGACGCGCGCACCTCGAGCCGCATGGTCTTCGCACCGTACTCAATAGAGCGGGCGATGAGAAATTCGAGGATGGCCTGCCCGTGCCCCGCGCCACGCCACGGCTGGGCCACAGTAATCTTGGTGATGTGGGCCTCGTCCATCAGCATCCAGAATCCGCCGTAACCAAGAATGGCTTCTCCGCGCAGCGCCATGAAGAAGTGGGAAGACTGCCCGGTGATTTCCTGCTGGAACATACCCATGGTCCATGGGTCGGGATAAGAGGCCTGTTCGAGTTCGAGCAGCGCGTCCAGGTGGTCGCGGCAAAGGCGGACGTAATCCACGGCTCGTTCTTCCGAGATGCTCATGCCTCGCGTGCTGCGGCCTCCCTCAAGTCGCGGTTCGTTTCGGCTTGGGTCTGGCGCAGGTAAACCGGTTCGACCCGTGCCGCATCGTGCGGCATACCTGCATCATAACGGTAGAAGGCTTCCATTGCCAACGCAGTAGCGCGTGGGGCGGACCATCCCTCATTGAGCAGGGGCGCGTTAGGATATTGCGCGCGGATGTCATCCGCGTAGCGCAGCGCACCATCGCCGCAGAAGACGGTATCGGCAGGCAGTCCCGCGATGGCTTGCTCCGGCGGAAGGGCTGCTGCCTCGCGCAGGGTCTCGCGTTGGGCATTCTTGAAAACATAAGTGGCAGCGAAGACCTCGCTCATCTTCGCATCGAGCAAAGTGCAGACGGTTACATCGTTCCACGGGTGCAATCGGCTCAGGGCATCCAGCGTGGGCACGCCGATGAGCGGCAGGTTCAGGGCGTAGGCCAGCCCCTTCCATGCAGCCACGCCAATGCGTAAGCCGGTGAAGGAACCGGGGCCGGTGGTCACCACGAGCAGGGTCACGTCTTGCAGCGTAAGGCTGCACTGCCCGAGCAATTGCTGGGTGGCGGGGAGTAGGGTTTCCGCATGGCGACGGCCTGCATTAAAGGTGAGTTCGCCCAGCATCTGCATGGGGGCACCGCGCACGCGCTTGCGGGAACACAGCCCTAGGGTTAGGAAGGTGGTCGAGGTGTCGCAGCAGAGGAGGATGTCCATGGGGAAGGCGCGGCGCGTTGACCAGCGGCAGGCCGCTAGTCTTCGGCGCCTGCTCCGGGGGAAACGGCGGGCGGGGCTTCCGGCGATACAACGGCATCGCCATCGGAAACTTCTTCTTTCATCTTCTTGCCGGGGCGGAAGGTGACTACCCGTCGCTCGGGCACGGGGACCTGGTCGCCGGTGCGGGGGTTGCGGCCAATGCGCGATGCGCGCACCTTCACTTCAAACACCCCGAAATCACGCAGTTCCCAGCGTTCGCCCTGGGCCAACGATTCCGAAATGGCGTCGAAGGTGCCTTCGATAATGCGGGCCACGTCGCTCTGCGTCATGCCCAATTTGTTGGCCACCCGTATCACGAGTTCGCGCTTGGTCATTGTCACGGCTCGCGCCCTCCTGCAAACCTTCCGCTCCGCTTAAGCTCGGCGGACTGCTCCGCGTGCTCAAGCGCGAAGTATACGGCTTGCGTTAGCCCGTTACAACTCCTTGATGCCATGAGGCTTACCACACCTGTTGCCGCGCCGCTTGACACCCGTGGGGCTTCTGCTATATTACCGAACGGTCGTTATAACCCCGCACGCCCTGGGCCGCTGCGGTATCGAGAGGGAGTCCACCGGGTGAAAATTGCAGTTCTGGTCAAGCGT
The DNA here is from genome assembly GCA_044359155.1 of Candidatus Hydrogenedentales bacterium. Lineage (GTDB taxonomy): Bacteria > Hydrogenedentota > Hydrogenedentia > Hydrogenedentales > JAEUWI01 > WGMK01. The sequence goes on from JBIKMR010000243.1 coordinate 1,845, forward strand.
GTGCCGGACACGGCGTCCGTATTCAAGATAGCCGCCGATGGGCGGAGCGTGGCGGGAGAAAACCTGAAGTACGTGATGAGCCCCTACGACGAGCACGCCGTCGAGGAAGCCATTAAGATTCAGGAAACCTCGGGCGCGGAAGTTATTGTGTTCTCGCTGGGCGACGACACATCGCAAGAGACCATGCGCACGGCGCTGGCGATGGGGGCGGACCGTGGCGTGCTGGTTTCTGCGGCGGGCTTGTCGAGCCGAGGGGTGGCCGTGGCCTTGGCCGAGGCACTGCGCCGGGAATCGCCGGACCTGATCCTCGCGGGTAAGCAGGCGGTGGACGATGACGCATCACAGGTGCCGGAGCGGGTGGCGGAGCTGCTCGACATGCCGCACGCCAGCGTGGTGACGCGGCTGGTTCTGGACGGCGGCAAGGCGACGGTGGACCGCGAAGTGGAAGGCGGCAAGCTGACCCTCGAACTGCCGCTGCCCTGCGTGTTGACGATCGAGAAGGGCATCAACACGCCGCGCTACCCGAAGCTGCCGAACATCATGAAGGCCAAGAGCAAGCCCTTGGCCACGGTGGCCGTGGGTGATCTGGGGCTGGATGCAGGCTTGGTGGAGAACGGGGCAGAAGTGCTGTCCATGTCCACCCCCAGCCAGGCGCGGCGCACGAAGATTATCGATGGCGACACGAAGGCGCGGGTGGCGGAATTGGTGCGGGCGCTGCGGGAAGACGACAAGGCTTTGTGAGAATAAAAAGGATTAACCACAGAGGCACAGAGGGCGCAGAGAAGACAGGAAGAATGGTTTCTTTTCTGTGTCCTCTGTGCCTCTGTGGTGAAAAAGAAATGGATTCATAAATGAGTATTCTTGTTTTGTTGGAACAGCGCGGTGAGTTGAGGCCGGGGGCTTTGGAGGCGGCGACTGCCGCGAATGCCATCGCCAAGGCGGCGGGGCTGGAACTGAACGCCGTGTATGTGGGGCGTTCGGTGGATGACCAGGTGTCGCGCCTTGCGGGACTGGGGATTGCAAAGGTCTACGCCTATGAGAACGAGGCGCTGACGCATTATTCGAACGATACCTATGTGCCGATCATCCGGGACCTTGCCAAGGAACTGGGCGCGACCGTGGTAATTGGCACGGCCAGCGCATTGGGCAAGGAACTCTGCGCCAGCGTGGCGGCGCGGCTGGGTGTGGAGCTGGCGCAAGACGCTGTCGGCCTGCGTTGGGACGGCGGCCTCATTGCCACCAAGCCGGTGTATGCGGGCAAGGTAGAATCCCAAGTGAAGATAACCAGCGTGCCCGCGATGGCCTCGCTGCGGCCCAACGTTACGCGCATCGAGCGCGATGGCAACGCGCTGCCCGAGGTGGTGAAGCGGGAGATGCCGCAGGTGAGCCTGCGCACGGTGTTGAAAGAGGCTGCCACCGCGACGAGCGGCAAGGTGGAATTGAGCGAGGCGAAGATTGTGGTGTCGGGCGGGCGCGGGCTGGGCGGACCCGAGCATTGGCACGTGGTAGAGAACTTGGCCGAGGCGATGGGCGCAGCAGTGGGCGCCAGCCGCGCGGTGGTGGATGCGGGCTGGGTACACCATGCGCTGCAAGTGGGCCAGACCGGCAAGGTGGTTAGCCCGGACATCTATGTGGCTTGTGGCATCAGCGGGGCGATTCAGCACCAAGCGGGAATGCGCACGTCGAAGATCATCGTGGCCATCAACAAGGACCCCAACGCGAACATCTTCAAGTTCTGCGATTACGGCATCGTGGGCGACGTGTTTGAAGTGTGCCCGGCGCTGGCCGAAGAAGTGCGGAAGGCGCGCGCATGACGCTCGGGGGCTTTGTCCTCTTTACGCTCATCGTGCTGGCGCACCTCGTGTTCGTGCTGCGCCTGCTCAACATCTATAAATGGGTGAACCTCGGGCAGGGCACGCTACCTTGGGACAACCTCAAGGTGCGCTTGGCCGACCTGACGGTAAAAGGCTTCGGCCAGAAGCTGGTCATCCGCACGCCCTCAGGCTGGTTTCATGCCTTCCTGTTCTGGGGCTTCTTCGTGCTGACCATCGGCACCATCGAGGGCCTGATCAAGGGCGTGTTCTTTGCGTTCAGTCTTGAGTTTCTTGGCCCGATCTACTGGCTGCTCAACACCACGCAGGAAGTGTTCGCCGTCATCGTGGGTGTGGCGCTGGTAGCCTCGCTCTATCGCCGATTTGTGATGAAGCCCAAGCGGCTCGAGGGTCCGCTCTCCCACAAGATCGATGCGCTCGTGGTCATCAGTCTGATCGCCGGGTTGCTGGTCGCGTTCTTTGGGTTGCAGGTGGTGTCCCCCAAGGCGGGCTTCACACCGGTGGCGGATGCGCTGCGCAACCTGTTTATCCCCGGCGTGCCGGTGGGCGAGCACGCGCTGCCCAATGCACACGCCGCGTTTCTCTGGATGCACAACCTCATCGTGCTCACGTTCCTTGTGTACATTCCCTACTCGAAGCACCTGCACATCATCACCGCGCTGCCCAACCTGTTCTTCCGCGAAGAACGCAACCGGGGCCGCATCAACAAGCTGAACCTCGAGGATGCGAGCGCCGAGTCTTTCGGCGTGGTGAACATTACGGATTTCACCCGCAAGGAATTGCTGGACCTGACCAGCTGCACGGAGTGCGGGAGATGCCAAGAAGCGTGCCCCGCCTACAACACTGGCAAGCCGTTGAGTCCCAAGCAGGTGGTACTGGACCTGAAAGACCACCTGTTCCACGAGGGGCCGCGCTTGTTACGGGGCGAAGCCCCCAGTCGCAGCCTGTATCCCGACGTGATATCGCCCGAGGTGCTCTGGGCCTGCACCACCTGCTTCGCCTGCGAAGAGGCGTGCCCGGTTGAGATACAGCCCATGAGCAAGCTGCTGGGCATTCGGCAGGCGCGGGTGTTGATGGAGGGCGACTTTCCCGAGGAGGCGCAGGGTTCGCTGCGCAACATCGAAACGCAGAGCAACCCATGGAACCTGCCACAGGAAGAGCGCGGTAAATGGGCCGAGGGCCTGGGCGTGACCACGCTGGCGGAGAACCCGAACGTTGAGTACCTGTTCTTTGCGGGGTGCGCTGGGGCGTATGACCAGCGCTACATCCGCGTGACACAGGCGCTCACCAAACTGCTGCAACACGCGGGCGTGTCCTTCGGCATACTCGGCAACGAGGAATGTTGCACGGGCGACCCGGCCAAGCGCATTGGCAACGACTACCTGGCGCAGGCGCTGGCCCAGCAAAACGTGGACACCATGAACGCCTATGGCGTGAAGAAGGTATTGACCGCCTGCCCGCATTGCTTCAACGCCATCAAGAACGAGTTCCCCCAATACGGTGGCGAATTCGAGGTGATGCACCACACGCAGTTGATTGCCGACCTGCTGCGGCTGGGAAAGATAAAGCCGAACATCCAACCCGCCGCCGTCACCTACCACGACTCCTGCTACCTTGCGCGCTACAACGACGAGACGGCATCGCCCCGCGCGATACTCGAAGCCACGGGAGCCACGCTCACCGAGATGCCCCGCAACAAGGAGCACGGCTTCTGCTGCGGCGCAGGCGGCGGGCGCATGTGGATGGAGGAGCGCATCGGCACCCAGATAAACACCGACCGCGCCAACGAGGCCATCGCCACCGGCGCACAGACCGTGGCTACCGCCTGCCCCTTCTGCCTCACCATGATGACCGACGGCGTAAACAAAACCGCCCAACCTGTGCAAGTGCGCGATGTGGCGGAGATACTTGCGGAGTTGGTGTAGAGATTTTAGAAAACGGCGGCGGGCATATTGCCCGCCGCCGTTTGTGAAATCACCAGATTTTATCAGGTGGCCCTATTTCGTGTGGTTCGCGTGTCCGCCGTAGCGTCTTCGCGTTGGCGGATGTATTCCGTGGTTGATCCTTAGTAAGTCACCCGATACCGATACTTCAGCGTGTACTCGCCGTCCTTCGGCACGGGCACGCGAAAGCGGACGGAGAAGGCGTCGAGCTTTTCGGCCTCGATGCTGCTGTCGAGAATCTTCCAGTCGCCACCGATCGGCTCGATAACGTCCACGGTCACGTCGCTTTCCTTGTGGTTGCGCAGTGTGATCTCGAAGCTGGCCTCGAAGGTGTTGTTCGATATTACCTGGTAGTCCGTCTGCTTGCGCTCGCCCACCACGTCGAAGGCTTCGCCCAGGTGCAGGCGCACTTCCTCGTCCTTGGCGGTGTGGTCGATGCGGTCTTCGCCTGCGAATTGCAGCGAGCCGCCCTTGTCCGCCTGGTACACCCGCATCACGCCCGCAGGCAGCGGCACGCCCAGCTTGTTCTCTTCCTCATTCTGGAAGGCGAGGAAAGTCTTGGCGTTCTGCGTGGGGAAGTCGGACATCTGCTGCGCGTAGAAATAGCTCTCGCCCCGGAACTCATAGGTCTTGGATACGGCGATCTCTTCTGCGCTCAACAGGCTCACCTGTTTGCTCTGGTTTTGCTTGATGGTGGTGGGGCGGGGCAGGGTGTAAAGGTGGTATTCCGCGAAGGCTTCTTCCTGCATACCCGCCGCAGGCGCGGCCTCCGCTGCAAACATCTCACCCCGCATCGCCTTCATGTCGTACTGCGGCTGCACAATGTTCACTTCGCCCGCCACCACTTGCAGCTTGGCGTTGTTGTAGGCGGCGCCGCTCTGGTTGTTCAGCGTCACCCAGCCTTCCAGCCCCAGCTTGCCGTTGGCCTCGTCGTAATTCACCACGTAGTCCGCCGCCCAAGATAGGCCGTTGGTCTGGTAAGCCACCTCGATCTCGTGGTCGGTGGCGTCGTTGTCCAGCTTCCACACCAGCGTGGGCTTGGCAATCAGGTTGTCCGG
>JBIKMR010000427.1:0-6673 GCA_044359155.1 Candidatus Hydrogenedentales bacterium
GGCATCAATTTTACCAAACGGGCAAAAGCATCAACAGTATATCCAATGGCTTGATCGCGTTACCGCATTTTTGCAAGCGCTAAAAACAAAAGAAGGGATTCAGATTCCAATTTTGTTTCGCCCCTTTCATGAACTTACAGGGAATTGGTTCTGGTGGTGTAAGAATAGTTGTTCACCTGATGAATTCAAGCAGTTATGGAGGTTTACTGTTTCTTATTTGCGTGATAAAAGACAACTACATCACTTGATTTATGTATATAATACAGCTGACTTTGGTTCTTCAACGGAGTTTTTAGAACGCTATCCAGGCGATGAATGGGTAGATGTATTAAGCTTTGATAGATATCAGTTTGAAGGTAAAAATGGAACTGCTTTGTTTAATGAGGTCATGACCAATCAGCTAACAATTTTAAATCAAGTTGCCATTCAAAAAAACAAACCGGTAGCGCTAGCTGAAACTGGCTATGAGGCAATTCCTGATCCTACTTGGTGGACAACTACGCTGTATCCATTGCTCAAAAAATATCCTCTTGCTTTTGTTTTAGTTTGGCGTAATCATGGTTTTATGCCTTCCACCGGTAAGATGCATCATTATGCACCCTATCCGGGACACTTATCAGAAGCTGATTTCAAAAAGTTTCATTCCTTTCCAGAAATATTTTTTGAAACAAAAATTCGGGAATTAAAAATATATGAGTAATCATGAGACTCCATTGGATTGATATCTTAATTCTTGTTCTCTACTTGTTAACTATGGTCTTTATTGGGGTCTATATGCGTAAACGTGCTAGTTTGAATAAAGAAAGTTATTTGATGGGAGGTAAAAAAATGCCTTGGTACATGTTAGGTCTAAGTGATGCCAGTGATATGTTTGATATCAGTGGTACTATGTGGATGGTAGCACTTTGTTTTGTTTATGGATTGAAAAGTATATGGATCCCTTGGCTATGGCCAGTTTTTAACCAGGTGTTCATGATGATGTTTTTATCGAAATGGTTACGCCGTTCAAATGCTAACACGGGTGCCGAGTGGCTAGGTACTCGTTTTGGAACAGAGGGGAAAGCCATTCGAAAATCACACGCGGTGGTAGTGGTTTTTGCTTTGATTGGATGTTTTGGATTTTTAGCATACGGGTTTATTGGGCTTGGAAAATTCATAGAAATTTTTGTGCCCTGGTCTACGATATCTCCATACTTGCCTTTTGATTTGTCAGCAGAGTATGTTTCTCATTTCTATGGAATTATATTTACGCTATTTGCTATGTTTTATTCTATTATTGGAGGCTTACATAGTATTGTTCTTGGCGACTTTGTTAAGTATATGATCATGACGGTTGCTTGTGTAGCCATAGCTGTAATTGCGATGATGGAGCTGCACAGCAAAGGCAACACGGTGCTTTCAGTGCCGGATGGCTGGCTGGATCCATTTTTTGGTGCTTATCTAAATCTAGACTGGTCGCGGTTGGTACCTGCCGCCAACGAAAAAATTAAAAATGATGGATTTGAGCTATTTGGTATCTTCTTTATGATGATGCTATTCAAAGGTGTCTTTGCAAGTTTAGCCGGCCCTGCTCCTAATTACGATATGCAAAAAGTATTATCGACTAGGTCACCTAAAGAAGCTAGTAAGATGACTGGATTTGTTTCAATCGTTTTACTTCCCGTTCGTTATTCCATGGTGATTGGTTTAACAGTTCTTGCATTATTATATTTTCCTCAATTGCAGTTGGAAGGAGCCAATGGTGTTGACTTTGAAAGAATTTTACCTGCTTCCATCAATTCTTTTTTACCGGTAGGTATTCTAGGCTTGGTGCTAACTGGATTATTAGGAGCTTTTATGGGTACCTTCTCTGGTACTCTAAATGCCGCACAGGCTTATATTATCAATGATGTTTACCTGAAGTATATTAATCCTGTTGCAACTAATAGAACTATCATTCGTGCAAATTATATTATTGGAATTTTAGTTGTGAGTGTTGGTATTATATTAGGTTTTTTCGCAAAAGATGTCAATAGCGTCCTACAATGGATTGTAGGAGGATTATATGGGGGATACATTGCAGCCAATCTCTTTAAGTGGTATTGGTGGAGATTTAATGCCAATGGATTCTTTTGGGGGATGGCTAGTGGTATACTATCTGCCTTAGTTTTTTTGAAGTTTTATGATGGTTTATTTCTTTATATATGGCCAATATTATTTTTAATTTCTGTTGTAGGCTGCTTAGTTGGTACTTATACTGCACCACCTACTTCTTGGGATACCTTAGAAAGATTTTATACTACTGTAAAGCCTTGGGGTTGGTGGGGTCCAGTGTACGAACGAGTAATAGCGAAAGATGCATCTTTCCAGGCTAATAAGAATTTTAAACTAGATATGTTCAATGTTGTGCTGGGTGTTATAGCACAATGTTGTTTGACCATCTTGCCGATGTATGTGGTATTGTGGATGGAACTTCCATTGCTTATCACTGTATCTATACTCTTAGCTATTGTATTGATCCTTAAAAAAACCTGGTGGGACAAGCTGGAGGACTAATTTTTGAAGAAGTATAATTTGATGATTATGAGTTTTGAAAATAGAATGCAAAAAATTAAATCAGATCAGCAGGCGCTATTTAATTTAAAGAATACACCTGTTTTTCAGGAACATGGCTGGTATGAACGTCATGAAAATCCGGTATTAACAGCTAAACATATTCCCTTGCCATGGCGTTTTGATTTAAATAAGAATCGTAATCCTTTTTTTTTGGAGCGAAATGCTTTTAATGCTGTAATGAATGCTGGTGCAATAAAATGGAACAACAAGTATTTACTAATCGCAAGAGTGGAGGGAGCTGATCGAAAATCTTTTTTTGCAGTTGCAGAGAGTCCTAATGGCGTAGATCAATTTCAATTTTGGGAACGGCCCATCACAATGCCAGAGTTGAATGACCCTGATACTAACGTGTATGACATGCGATTGGTTGCCCATGAGGATGGATGGATCTATGGTATTTTCTGTACTGAACGTCGTGATTTTTCTGCTGGAGAAGGCGATCAGTCTGCCGCAATTGCACAAAGCGGCATTGCACGAACAAAAGATTTTATTGGCTGGGAGCGACTGCCTGATTTAGTTACACCGTCCCCCCAACAACGAAATGTTGTGCTACATCCGGAATTTGTGAATGGTAAATATGCTTTGTATACGCGACCTCAGGATGGATTCATTCAAGCTGGTAATGGTGGAGGTATTGGATTCGGTTTGCTTGATGATATCACGTACCCAGTAATCAAAGACGAATTACTGATTGATAAAAAAATATATCATACTGTCTATGAATCAAAAAATGGTCTAGGTCCAGCACCTATAAAAACTTCAAAAGGGTGGCTACATCTTGCGCATGGCGTTCGAAATACTGCAGCAGGATTACGATACGTTCTGTATTTGTTCATGACTGATCTACATGATCTTACGAAGGTAATTTATAAACCTGCTGGATATTTTATGGCTCCCGAAGGAATGGAAAGAATAGGAGATGTTTCGAATGTAGTTTTTTCTAATGGTTGGATTAAAGATTCTGATGAAGCTGTTTTCATTTATTATGCTTCCTCAGATACCCGTGTGCATGTAGCTACCACCTCTATCTCACGCTTGCTAGATTATGTCATTAATACTCCTTCAGATGGATTACGCTCTGCTGCGTCAGTGGATCGTATTAACCAGCTGATTGATCGTAACAATTACAGTCATTAGAATTTCAATTGAAATGCAAAGCTCTTTGCTTGCTCAATATCGAAAGGAGTTGCAAGAAGAACTTCAGTCTATTCTACAATGGTGGATTTGCCATATGGTCAAATCCTCTTTTGAATTCAATGGTGAGGTTGATGCATATAATAAAGTTTTGACGCATGCTTCTAGGGGTTTGGTGATGTATAGTAGGATCCTCTGGACCTTTTCTGCAGCGTATCAACTCCAAAACCGAAAAGAATATTTAGTGATGGCTGACCGGGCTTACGAGGGATTAATGCGACAATTTAAGGACGCCATTAATGAAGGTTACTTTTGGTCAATTGACCATAAAGGTGTACCGCTGGAAAATAGAAAACAGTTATATGGCCAGGCTTTTGCCTTATATGGAATAACCGAGTATGCAGCAGCTACTAATAATCCCGAAGCACTTAAGAAAGCTATAGAGATTTATGTTTTGATGGAAGAGAGTGGGAAAGATAAAGTGAACAACGGATATTGGGAAGCGCGTGCTCATGATTGGTCGATATTGGAGGATATGCGATTAAGTGAAAAGGATCCTAATGTGGCAAAGTCGATGAATACGCACCTTCATATTTTAGAGGCATATACTCGATTGGCACAAGAATGGCCTAACGAAGGTTTATTACAAGCAATAGACCAACTTCTTGCACTATTCAAAAAACACATTATAAGATCCTCTACTTCGCGACAGCAACTCTATTTTTTGACAGATTGGACTCCCGTGGGAGACTTTGAAAGTTATGGCCATGATATTGAATCATCCTGGTTGTTGTATGAAGCAGCTTGTTTACCAGGTCTTGAAAAAAGGAAAATAGAATTTGCTGAAATCGCTTTGCAAATGGCTACAGCCTCTTCAGTAGCCGTTGACATTGATGGTGGTCTTTTCTATGAAAAGGATTTGCTGAATAATCATTTGAATAAGGAAAAACACTGGTGGCCGCAGGCGGAAGCCATGGTTGGATTTTTTAATGCCTGGGAAATTGGAAAGAAAGAAATTTACTTAGACCGGTCTTGGAGTTCTTGGGAATTTATAAAAGCAAAAATTCGTGACAATAAAAATGGTGAGTGGTTTTGGGGTATTCACGAAGATGGTAGTTTACTTTCATTACCTAAGGCAGGCTTTTGGAAATGCCCTTATCACAATGGTCGTGCTTGTATTGAAATAATAAAAAGAATCAAATCTTATGAAATATAGTTTGTTGCTTATAGTCTTTGCACTTCTGTCATTTGCATTTGTCAAACCTCCCAAAAAGAAAATTGTATTCTTTGGGGATTCCATTACACAAATGGGGGTGAATGCGGGAGGGTATATTGATCAACTAAAAAAACAATTAAATGCTCAAGGGAGGGTAGATCAAGTAGAGTTAATAGGTGCAGGCATTGGTGGTAATAAAGTCTATGATCTGTATTTGCGCGTGCAGGAGGATGTCTTAGATATAAAACCTGATATGGTCGTTATTTACATTGGTATAAATGATATTTGGCATAAGACATCAGGTACCGGAACAGAACGAGATAAATATGAAAAGTTTTACAGGGCACTCATTACACTTTTTCAGAAAAATAACATTCGTGTGGTTCTCTGTACTCCTACAGTTATTGGTGAAAAATTAAATGGAGCTAATCCTCAGGATGCAGATTTGAATGCTTATGGTGACGTAGTACGATCGCTAGCAGCCGAGAAGAATTGTGATCTGGTAGACCTGCGTAAGATTTTTATACAATATCTGGAGCAGCATAACATAGCAAATAAAGAAGCTGGGATACTTACTACCGATCGGGTTCATTTAAATGAAGTAGGAAATAAGCTAGTATCGGATGCATTACTTCCTAAAATATAGCCAAGAGGAGAGGTAAGTCAGTATTACTACTTTTCGGAAATTACCCGGATACTAATTTGGATTACATTGTTTGTTTTCAAAGAAAAACCCTCACAAATCATTGATTTGTAAGCATTTTATTCATTTGTTTTTTGTGTGGCTGGTGCAGCTTTTCTAAATCCTGTTCAAAACAAGTTTTCAATTTTATGATTTTCATTCGTTTTAGAATTAATTAAAATATATTTTACCGGATGTAACATTTTCTCCATTGCTGCAACATATAAGCTAATAACAAACTGTTTGTTTGAACTCTGATAAAGAAAAGAAATTTTTAAGACTTATCTCTGAGCATGAAGGCCTGATTCATAAAATATGTCATGTCTATGCTGCGGATGCATTAGCAAAACAGGATCTTTTCCAAGAGATTGTCATCCAATTGTGGAAGTCATTTGAGAATTTTCGAAATGAATCTAAGATCAGTACTTGGATGTATCGTGTTGCACTGAACACTGCACTTACAGAGAAGCGAAGAAACAAAACAAAAGTATCTATTAGTTTTTTAGGTTCTCTCAAAGATGATAAGGCACAAGAAAGTAATATGGACGCCGATGAAGAAAATTTAAATCTGTTGTTTAGTGCCATTTCGAAACTTACTGAAGTTGAAAAAGCAGTTGTTATGCTTTATCTCGATGACAAAAGTTATGAGGACATGGAAGATGTACTGGGTATCAATCAGGGTACCTTAAGGGTAAAAATGAATCGAATAAAAGAAAAATTACGCCAGATTACTAAAGTCTAGTCAGAATGGAACTTAGAAAGTTAAAGGAATTATGGGATGGCTCTAGCAACTCTTCAATACCAATAAATGAGAAAGAGTTAAATCAGATTCTGAATAAAAGATCAAGACGTCCAATTGCGATAATAAAACGAAATCTAAAGCTAGAAATGGCATTTGGGATTTTGTTTTATTGTTTTTTCATATGGATAGTTTCAAATCAAGCTGTTTCAATTATTTTATACTTTGATATTATACTGCTTGTTGTTGCAGGTATACTTTATTCCATTTACGTTTTCTATAAAAACCAACTGCTTAACAAAATGGA
>JBIKMR010000244.1:0-6637 GCA_044359155.1 Candidatus Hydrogenedentales bacterium
TCATTCCCTCCTCGCGTAGCTTTGCCAGTTCGTCATACATGGGCATACAGCCGTCGTAACCCAGCCGTTCGATGACGGGGCCGTGTATTTGCATACAGTCAATGTAGGTGGTGCCCAGCGCTTCGAGGCTGCGCTCAACACTGCTGCGCACGCGGTCCACTTCCATCACTAACACCTTGGACGCAAGGAACACGTTGTCGCGCACGTCGCCCAGCGCTTTGCCCATGATCTCCTCGCTCTCGCCATAAATGCGGGCGGTGTCGAAATAGCGGATGCCGTTGTCGTACCCGTGCCGCACCATCTTGATGCGCTCCTCGAGCGGCAGCAGGGGTACGCCATAGTAGGCGATGTCACCCTTGAACATGGCGGAGCCGCCGTGCCCGAAGATGGGGAGGGTGTGGCCTGTCTTCCCGAAGGGGCGTTCGGGCAGGGCACCGGCCTTGGTGGCAATCTGCTTGTCTTTGGGAACGCTGGCTTGCGCAATGGTGGGCAGGGCCATGGCCGCGCCACCCAAGGCACCTGCCTTGATGAATGCGCGGCGGTCCATACCGTGATTTTCGTGCGACATAGCGTGGCTCTCCCTGCGGTGACTGCGGCATAGCTTAGATAGGGTCGCACATCTGGGGGCGGTCTGCAACCTCTCGCTGGTGACATGGCGGCTGCCGGTTGCATAGAATGCCGGGGATGACGGGGCGGGCAGCGTACAGCGAGGGTTCCTATCTTGACTTACATTCTCGGCATTTCGGCCTATTACCACGACAGCGCAGCCGCGCTGCTTTGCGACGGTGAGATTGTGGCGGCGGCGCAGGAAGAGCGCTTCTCGCGCATGAAGCACGACCCGCGCTTTCCGAAGAACGCGGTGGACTATTGCCTGCGTGAGGCGGGCATCGGCATCAACGATGTGAAGTACGTCGCCTTTTACGACAAGCCCTTCGTGAAGTTTGAGCGCCTGCTGATGACCTATCTGGGCGTGGCGCCGCGCGGCCTGATGTCCTTCTTCGACCAGATGCCCCCGTGGTTGAAGGAGAAAATATTCATGCGCACCACGCTGCGCAAGGAGTTGGGCTATGACGGGGAGATTGTGTTCAGCACGCACCACCTGTCGCACGCGGCGTCGGCTTACTATCCTTGCCCCTTTGAAGAGGCGGCGTTCATTACGATTGATGGCGTGGGGGAGTGGGCGACCACGACCTATGGCGTGGGCAAGGGTAGCACGGTCGAGATCCTTAAGGAGATCAACTTTCCTCACTCGATTGGGTTGCTCTATTCGGCCTTCACATATTTCACCGGGTTCAAGGTGAACAGCGGGGAATACAAGCTGATGGGGCTGGCGCCCTATGGCGAGCCAAAGTATGTGGACGTGATTCGGAATGAACTCATCGACCTGCGGGAAGATGGTTCCTTCCGCATGAACATGAAGTACTTCGACTATGCGGGCGGATTGCGCATGACGAACGACGCCTTTGCGAGCCTGTTTGACGGCCCGCCGCGCAAACCGGAATCGAAGATGACCCAGCGCGAGATGGACTTGGCGCGGTCGGTGCAGGAGATTACGGAGGAGGCGTTGCTCAAGATTGGGCAACAAGTACACAAGGAGACCGGGCAGAAGAAGCTGGTGATGGCGGGGGGGGTGGCGCTGAACTGCGTGGCCAATGGGCGGCTGCTGCGCGAGGGGCCCTTTGAGGATGTGTGGGTGCAGCCTTGCGCGGGGGATGGCGGCAATGCCCTGGGCTGCGCCTTGCTTACCTGGCACCAGATGCTGGGCAAGCCGCGCACGGCGGATGTGCTCCGGCAAAAAGGCACCTACCTCGGCCCGGAGTTTTCGGACGAGCAGATTCAGGGATACCTTGACCTGAACAAAATCCCCTATACCAAGCTGGAACCCGAAGAGCGTGCGGTGAACGTGGCGCAGTTGCTGGCCAGCGAGCATGTGGTCGGGTGGTTTCAGGGCAGGATGGAGTTTGGCCCGCGCGCCTTGGGCGGACGCAGCATTTTGGGAGACGCCCGTTCGCGCGAAATGCAGTCTGTGTTGAACCTGAAGATTAAGTTCCGCGAATCGTTCCGCCCCTTTGCGCCATCGGTGCTGGCAGACCGGGCGGATGAATACTTCGACCTGCGTGGCAAGGATAGCCCGTACATGCTGATGGTGGCAGACGTGCTGCCGGAGCGCCTAACCCAGCAGAGCGAGGAGGACAAGGCGCGGCAGGGCTTTGACAAGCTGAAGGTGATCCGTTCGGATATACCAGCCATCACCCATGTGGACAACTCAGCCCGTATTCAGACGGTGACCCGCGAGATGAACGCGCCATACTATGACCTGATCGAGGCATTTCATAGGCTGACGGGCTATGCGGTGATTATCAATACATCTTTCAACGTGCGGGGCGAGCCGATTGTATGTACGCCTGAACAAGCGTTTACCTGCTTCATGCGTACCAATATGGACTACCTCTGCATCGGACACTTCCTGCTGGACAAGCGCGACCAGAAGCCTTGGAAAGAAACCGAGAACTGGAAAGAGCAATTTGAACTCGATTAGAAAAAGACTTGACAGGAGGTACGGCATTGCCGTAGTATTTGATGAGATTCGATTGGGACCAAAAGAAAGCTGAATCAAACAAGACCAAGCACGGTATCGGGTTCGAAGACGTGCTCGGGCTATTTTTTAGCCACGACACACTCCATGAAGACACTACTTGCTTCGAGGAGACTCGGCTCAAGGCGCTGGGATACGTGCATGGCGTGCTGGTGTTCGTGGTCTATACACTGCGAGACGAAGAAATTGTCCGATTAATATCGGCCAGGAGGGCATCCCGTGAAGAACGAAAACACTATGATGCGGTACACCATAGAGACTCTTGAGGATCTCAAGAACCTTCCGAGTGGCGGAACCGATTGGGACGCCTTGCGCGCCATGACCGACGAAGAAGTCGAGCGGCGTGCCCTGGATGATTCTGATGCTCAACCTATGAAGTCCCACGAATTGACCCGGATGCGCCGAATTCCAGACGTTAGGCGCATACGTGAAGGGCTTGGCTTAACCCAGCAACAATTTGCAGATCGGTATATGCTCTCCATAGGCGCAGTGCGAGACTGGGAGCAGCGTCGTCGCCTGCCATTGGGGCCCGCTATTGGGCTGCTCTATGCAATAGCGGCAAGCCCAGATGTAGTTGCTCGTGCTATCGCGGCTGAAGAGCCTGCGATATATCGCACTGATTCTAGCAATTAATTCCTCGCCGTGCAGCCGTTCAGCCTGCACGGCGTTTCTCTATTCAGAATCACGAGGGCTTGAATAAGTCATGCTTCACATAGACACATCCGACCGCAAGGAACAACGCAAGTTTGGTGTAGTGGTAGGAATTGCATTCCTACTGTTTGGCCTGCTGCGCTGGTGGCTGCATAATTTCGAGCATATACCGGTCGTGTTCTTCAGCCTTGGGGGCGTTTTGATAACCCTGGGGCTGGTGGCGCCGCCGTTGCTCAAGCCAGTGTTCATTGCCTGGATGAAGCTGGCCATTGTGCTGAATTGGATCATGACGCGGGTCTTTCTTTCGGTCGCGTTTTATCTTATGATTACCCCAGCTCGCTGGATGATTCACTACTTCGGGGAAGACCCCCTGAAGCGCGCGTATCTTCCGGAATCGGAGACTTATTGGGAGAAGCCGGATTACCAACCGCGTACGCGCGAAGAATTCCGGCGAATGTTTTGAGGAAGGGATTGAACCATGAGTGATTTCGCAAACAACGAAGCGAAGCAAGATGACGAGTTTCAGGAAGCACGTGGCTCGGACAGCATTGTTGCCGAGATTTGGAGTTTCCTGAAGGTCCGCAAGAAGTTCTGGTTGGCCCCCATAATCATCGCGCTACTATTGTTGGCCGGATTGTTTGTGCTTGCTGGGCAGGCTGGGGTTATCTCTCCGTTTATCTACGCCCTATAGGGGCAGTTCGATAAATCGTATGCAAAACAAAAAGCGTTGCACCACGAGAGTGGTGCAACGCTTTTCTGCTATGTTTGATTATGCGCGGTTAGCGGCATTCCGGCGGTTGATCGCCAGCGCGGCGAGGCCCAGCCCAATCAGGGCTGCTGCGCCAAAGGTCAGGGTCCAGCCGTTCGAGGCAGGCACCGAGCCTACCGGGTATACGACGAGAGAATAGGGGGGCGTCTCGACAGCTTGCTTGCTGCCATCATCGAAGGCGCAGGTGTAGGTGCTCTCGTCCGACTCGAAGACAGGGGTGAAGACAAGGCTTCTGGATTGCGTGCCAGTTATGCGGGCATCGTCCACCATGTCCACGCCGTTCTTTCGCCACTGATATGCAGTGCCGCCTTCCGGTGCGGTGAGGGTTAAGCGTTCATTGTCAATCGGGAAGAAGGGAGAGGCGGTGATGCTGCCGACAACCGGTGTATTGCCACCGATCACCTCGGGGGGCGTAACAATGCGCAGACCAACTTCTCCGGGGTTGTCAATCTCAAGGGCATCTTCTGCAAGGTAGAGAAGGCTGCTGTCCAGAGCAAGGAAGTTCAGCCAAGTCGTATCCCACGAATCGTCAATCTGGGGATCGGTCACGTCGGAAAAGTCCACGACCAATAAGCCATCGGCACCACCCGCAACGTAGCCTGCAGTACCCACGATGGTGAAGGTGTCATTGAAGGATTCCTCACAGGAGGGGCATTCCTCTAGGCTCGATGTACTTGGGAGGGGCAGCTCGCCGAGTATGGTTGGCACGGTGGGGTCGGTGACGCTCAAGGTGATGATTTCATCGCTGCTGCGCGCGTAGCAGCGCGAGCCTGCCAACTGGATTTCCCGGATGTTGGCCCCGCCCACGTTTCCTACACTGAGCAACAATGGCACGGCAGGGGCGGTCACGTTGAGAATCTGCACGCCGTCCAAGCCTGCTGCGCAATACAGGCGGGTTCCACTGACCTTCACGTCTGAAACCGAAACAATATTTGGGAAATCCCCCACGTATTGACCGACAGTGACAATCGCAGCGGGGTTGAGTGCGTTGTAGATATTCACGCCATCGGCGCCACCGGCATACACTGTAGTGCCGGACACGGCGACGGCATCGCCAAATTCACCCGCGCCGGGGGGCGTTGCGGTTCCTACAAAAGCCATGCTCTGGGGCACGGTTGCATCGATAGCAATCAGCGCGTTGTCCGTGACCACAAAGAGTATGTCGCCACTGACGGCTACATCATTGGGGAAGTTGCCTGCCACCAACTCGATAGTTCCCAGCAATACGGGGGGAGAATTGGTCATCGTCAAGAATGCGGCAATCTCGGTAGTTCCAGGCCCGTTAAAGTCAGAAGTGTCCGTGACCATGTACATTCGACCATTCGAGAAGAGGGGAGCCTGTATCGGTTCGCCCACGTAATGGGCCGAGAATCCTCCTGCCAAGGCGGGGGTGGCCAGGGTGCTCACATCCAGAATGCTCAATTCAGAACCCGTTGCCAACACGGTTCGCCCACTGGCAAGGGCAGAATCGCCCTTGCTAACCTGATTGAGGCCATCGACTGTCAACGATCCCAGTACCGCTGGATTCGCGGGATTGGTCAAGTCAATCGCTTCGAAGTTAAGGGAGTTAGTGCTATAGGCGGTAGTACCGGATACCACGAAAGACTGGGATGACGCGGTTGCGGTGCCGAGCAGGGGCAAGGTGGCAGGAAAGTCTGCATCAAAAATTTGGATGCTGTTGTTAAAGAGATAGACATGATCTGAAGAGGCAAGAATCTTGCGCTGGCCATTTGTAGTCGAGCTTCCTCCCAGAAGCACAGGGGCACCCGGTGAGCTGAAATCGACGGAAAATATGGCATCGGGGACATCCGCCTTTATGAACACACGTGAGCCCACGGCGGAGACGTCTTGCACCGTTGGCGTAGTTACGCCGGGGGCGGGAGAGATGTCGTAGGAATCCCGCAGCACGGGCGCTGAAGGATCAGTTGCATCCACGACGAGTACGCCAAAGCTGGAAATGCCGAGGAAAACGAGGCTGGTTTCCACAGACATGGAACGTCCGGAGATGCTCATCTCGGCGGAGGCGGGGGGAGAGTATGAACCCACGAGGGCAGGGGCTGTCGGGGTGTTTACATCTACCACCTGAAAGGCCACGCTTCCGTTGTCCCGCAAAACGAAAAGGCTTGAACCGGAAAGGTCGAGAGCAACGACTTCCCCGACGGTTGTCGCATTGGCACCGAGTAGCGAGCATGATCCTACCAAGCTTGGGTCAGCTGGATTTGTGGTGTCAATGACATGAAGCTCATCACCCACGGTAATAAAGGCGATGTTATTGCTCATCACGACGAAGTCACTTGATCCCCCCATGTAGGCGATTTGGTCGAGGATTACCGTGGCATTCGCACGGCCAGGGATAAGCGCCAAGGTAACCAGCAAGAGCAAGCGTAACCATGAATGGGCGAGACAAGTTCCAAGGGTGCGATAAGGATTCATGGCCGTACTCTTTCTCGTTGGTGTGCTAATCTCGAAAGAAATAAATGAGCATAGTAATAGAGACAAATAAGTTACCGAAGGAAAAATGAGTTAGTTCCCCTTCTTCCCATGCCCGAGCAGGCTTCCCCATGCGCCTGCTTAATTCAAAAAAGGTTACGCCGAATCCCCTGTATCTGTCAATGGAATTT
>JBIKMR010000245.1:0-6628 GCA_044359155.1 Candidatus Hydrogenedentales bacterium
AGCAAATACTCGACGCCTACCCCGATGCCAATGACGACGGCCAGCTCACCCCCGAAGAACTGCAAGCCGCAGCCATCACCCTCAGCCAAGCCCAGTTCAACGCCCTGGACACCGACAACAGCAACAGCCTAACCCAGGCCGAGCTCATCAACGCCGGGGCCATCCCCCCGCCCACCGGCTGCGCCTGCCCCCAAGCCACCAACACCCTAAACCAACTCTTCGGCGATCTCCTCACCTTCTCCCTCGCTGCCCTCCTCCTCTTCGCCACCAGCGCCTTGCGTCGATACACCGGTTAATAAAAAAGCGGGCGGACCCAACAGGTCCGCCCGCATCACAATTTCTGTCAACAGCGCTTACGCGCCCACAACCCCGCGCTCCTGCAAGAACGCAATCACCCGCTCCGCAGATTCTTCCAGCGTCTCATGAGACGTATCGATCACCAACTCAGCGTTCAACGGTTCTTCATACGGCGCGCTGATCCCCGTGAAATTCGGAATCTCCCCCGCACGCGCCTTCTTGTACAAGCCCTTCGGGTCACGCTGCTCGCACACGTCCAGGTCGCACTTCACGTAAATCTCAATGAAGTCCTCGCCATTGATCTGGCGTGCCTTGTCGCGGTCTTCGCGATACGGGGAAATGAACGCCGTAAGCGCAAGCACCCCCGCGTCCACAAACAGCTTGGCCACTTCGCCGATGCGGCGAATGTTTTCCACGCGGTCTTCCGGCGTAAAGCCAATGTCCTTGTTCAGGCCGTGGCGGATGTTGTCCCCATCAAGCACGTAGGTGTGGGTGCCATTCTGGAAAAGCGCGCCCGCAACCGCGTTCGCCAAGGTGGACTTGCCCGAGGCGGAAAGCCCCGTGAACCAAAGCACCGCAGACTTGTGGCCATGTCGGGCCTCTTGTTCAGCGCGGGACACTTGGGCATGATGCCACACTACGTTGGTTGCCTTGACGGTATCGGCCATGGGAACATTTCCTTTTCGAGGTTTTGTGGTAAACTGCGCGGCGGAAGCGCCGTTGCGCGTGGAGCGCATAAGTGTAGCAAACACGGGGCCTTCCGTGCGAGTATCTTGCGGCAGGGGCAAAGGAAGCCCCTGCATTTGGGGAGGGTTGACGTGAGCGAAGCACAGCAGCAAGGGTTGTATCTTGACGCCGCAGGCGCATGGCTGCCAGACCGACGCGGCGGAAAAGACCGACGCGACAAGCAGCCCGATTCCGCGCGCTACCACGAACAGCGCAAAGAATTCCGCCGCAAGGCAGACCGCGAACTCTACGAGCACGACCATAAGGCCATGATTCGCGAAGCCCTCGACGAGTTTGCCGCAGAGCACGAACGCTAGCCGTTGGCCCGGACGCGCCATGCGCACCCCAGCTGAACCAAACCACATACTCGCCTGCCTGCCCAACTGGCTGGGAGACGTGGTCATGTGTACCCCAGCCCTGCGTGCCCTGCGCTCGCGACATCCCAATGCCCACATCACCCTCGCAGGAAACCGCGCATCCATAGAGATGCTCGATGGCCTGCCCTATGCCAACGCCGCCATCACCCTGCCCCCCCGCGCAGGCTGGGCCGATTTCCGGCGCGCCGCCGCCGCCCTGCCTGCCCGCCCCGACCTTGGTATAGCCTTCCCCCATTCCACGCGCGCCGCCCTATTGCTCCTCGCCACAGGCTGCCGTGCCCGCCTGGGCTACAACCGGGGAGGCCGCAGCCTCCTCCTCACCCACCGTGTCGAGCCCCACCGGGAAAGCGGCAGCATCGCCCCCATCTACATGGCGCGGGAATATCTCAGCCTGCTTGCCCCCCTTGGCTGCGCCGACGATCACGCCGGGCTCGCGCTCCATGCGCCCGCACAAGCCCGCACCGAACTCCGCGCCCGCCTCGACCCCGCCCGCCCCGTGGTGGGTATCGCCCCCGGCGCCGCCTTCGGCCCCAGCAAGCGCTGGCTGCCCGAACGATTCGCCGCCGTGGCGGATGCGCTGCATGAATCTTCTAACGCCCAGTGCCTGCTGTTTACCGGGCCCGGAGAAGAAGACACGCGCGATGCCGTGCTCGCGGCGGCGCGCCATCCCTTGCTGGATGTGCAACAACCCGCGCCATCGGTAGCCAAGCTGAAGGCAGGTATCGCCGAGCTGGACCTCCTCATCGGCAATGACAGCGCCCCCCGCCATATCGCCATCGCCTTCGGTGTACCCGTCATCTGCATCATGGGCCCCACCGCCCCCGCTTACACCACCAGCCCCTACGAGCGCGGCGAAGTCATCCGCGTAGATGTAGATTGCGGCCCCTGCCAAAAACCCACCTGCGTCACCGACCACCGCTGCATGAAGCAGATAACTGTGGCTCACGTCGTGGACGCGGCGCGGCAGTTCCTATAGTCGCGTCCCCAACTTTGCGGCGGGCAACGGCTTGTGCAAGAATGGCAATGCGCAGAAGTCAGGTTAAGGCCACGGCGGAACGGTAAATATGGCAGCAAAGAAAGTCTTGGACACGGCAACGGCAGGCGGATTGGGCCTTGCCTTCTTCAGCACAATCACGTCGATGATTCTCGAGTTCGGCCACTTGAACCCGGACTTCGGTTCGGCGTTCCTGCAAATGTCTGCGCTCTTAATCATCTTCGGCGGCACCTTCGGCGCGGTGATGGCCAGCGTGGCCATGGCCGACGTGGTCAAGCTGCCCACCCTTTTCAAGATCGCCTTTTACGGCGAGCACCACGACCCGCGCGAACTCATCGCCACCGTCGTAAAGCTGGCCGAGCTTGCCCGCCGCGAGGGCGTCCTCTCCCTCGAAAGTCGCATGGAAGAACTCCAACACCATTACCCTTTCCTCGCCCTCGGCTTTCGCCATGTGGTGGATGGCCAGACCCCCGAGAAGCTCAAGGAAATTTTGGCGAACGAACTCTACGCCATGGAAGAACGCCACAACTCCGGCATCGCCCTTTTCACCGCCCTCGGCGGCTATGCCCCCACCATGGGCATCATCGGCACGGTATGCGGCCTCATCTCCGCCCTCGCCCTTGCGGGTCACGGCGGCGGCGATCCCTCCCACGTGGTGGCGGCCATCGCCACCGCCTTCATCGCCACCTTCTATGGCATCGCGGCAGCCAACCTCTGCTTCCTGCCCATTGGCGCAAAGCTGCAAGTGCGCTCGCACCACGAAGTATTCATGAAGCTGGTGCAGGCCCACGCCGTGCTCTCCATCCAGAACGGCGACAACCCCCGCACCCTCGGCGCAGAGCTCCGCGTCTTCTTCCGCAAGGAAGAAGTCGGCGAAGAAGGCGATTGATGGGAGCGCGCATCTAATGGGACTCGCCCGCAAAGGCGGTGGCCACGGCGGCGGCGGCGGTGGCGGACACGACGGCTCCGGCGGCCTCCGCTGGCTGCTCACCTATGCCGACATGATCACCCTCCTTCTCGCTCTCTTCGTGTTCCTCTTCTCCATTTCCTCCGTAAGCGAGCCCAAGCTCGAGGCCTTCTCCGTCAGCTTTGCACAGATGTTCGGCATAGGCACCCTGCCCACCGGCCTGGCCAACCCCAGCGGCGGAGACTCAGTCCTCCCCATTCCCGGAATGCGCCGCCCCTCCGACCAGCCCGCCGA
This sequence comes from Candidatus Hydrogenedentales bacterium, assembly GCA_044359155.1. Lineage (GTDB taxonomy): Bacteria > Hydrogenedentota > Hydrogenedentia > Hydrogenedentales > JAEUWI01 > WGMK01. The sequence goes on from JBIKMR010000245.1 coordinate 3,596, forward strand.
TGAACCCCGCAAGCAGAGTCGCATCCGCTCGCTCGCCCCCATGCTCCGCCGCGAACAATACCGCGAGATGGAACAAGAGCTGACCAAGGTGCTGCCCGACCTCGTTAAGGAAGGCCGCCTCACCTTTGAAGAGAATCGCGAGGGTCTCGTTCTGCGGCTACGCGACAGCGCGCTCTTTGGCTTGGGTAGCGCGGGGATGGACGAGGGTGCGCAGGAAGTGCTCGACACCATCGCCGACAGCCTTAGCCGCATTGGCAACCCCATCCGCATTGAGGGCCACACCGATAACGTCCCCCTGCGCGCGGGCCGATACACCTCCAACTGGGAACTCTCCGGCGCGCGCGCCGCCGCCGTGGTCGAGAACTTCATCGACAGCGGCGGGTTGGACCCCAACCGCCTCTCGCTTGCGGGCTACGGCGAATACCGCCCCGTGGCGGAGAACGTGCCCGGCACCGGCAACCCGCAAAACCGCCGCGTCGAGATTCTCATCCTCAATGCACCCCGTCCCGTCTCCTTACCCGAGCCGCTGCCCATAGAGGGCGAAGCCGTGGACCTGCTGAACATACCCGGAACCACCCCCGTGCCCGATACCGGCGTAACGCCCCCGGCGGAAACCGCGCCAACACCGGAACCCGCCCCCCTTGCGCCCGTGGCCCCCGTGGTTATTGAGCCCGCCCCGGCAGCCGAGCCCACCCCCAACTGATGCCCCAGCCCGACGCAGCCCGCGCCTTTCTCGATGAAGCCTACCAGCGAATGCTCGCGCACTTTGGCCCCACCGAATGGTGGCCCGGAGACACGCCCTTCGAGATCGCCATCGGCGCCATCCTCACCCAGAACACAGCATGGACCAATGTCGAGAAAGCCATCGACAACCTCAAGGCCCACCGCCTGCTCTCCCCCAAGGCCCTGCGCGACGCAGACGACGACACCCTCCATGCCGCACTCCGCCCCTCCGGCTACTTCCGCCAGAAGTCCCTCCGCGTCCGCACCTTCAGCGCCTACCTCATCGACCACTACCAGGGCAGCATCGCCCGCATGGCCAAGCGCCCTCTTCGCGAACTCCGCGCAGAACTACTCTCCCTCAACGGCATCGGCCCCGAGACAGCCGACGACATCCTCCTCTACGCCTGCGAACTCCCCACCTTCGTGGTAGACACCTACACCCGCCGTATCCTCAGCCGCCACGGCTGGGTGCCCGACACCATCAGCTACGAACCCCTCCGCCATTTCTTCGAGTCCCACCTCCCTGCAGACGTGCCCCACTGGAAAGAATTCCACGGCCTGCTCGACTACACCGGTAAGCACTATTGCCGCACCAAACCCCAATGCGAAGGCTGCCCCCTGCAACCCATGCTGTCCCTCGCTCCCTAGCGTCACGCTCAATTGCGTTGAACATTGGCCGTGCTCTGCCTACAATCGCAGCGTGCGCCCTAGGCGCAAAAGGAGTGGCCGGTGCAATCGTGTCGATTTGATAATTTCCAGGTGCTGCCCGAAAACCGCACGGCGCATGAGCGATGCCTGCGCGTGGCCAACCTTGAGGAAGGGGTGGCCTCGCCGCTGGTGTTGATGGGGCCCCATGGCCAGGGCAAGACGCACCTGCTGTGGTCCATTGTGAACCATGTGCGCGATCGCCACCCGCAGACTGCGCTTGCCCTCATCACCCCCCGCGAGTTTCCCATCCGCGTGCGTGCGCTGGCGCGCAACCCCGAGCCCATCCAGAAATCGCGCCACGCCATCCTGCTGGTGGACTCGCTGCCGCAGTTCCGGCAAGACGCAATCGATCTCGAGGGCGTCATCGCCGCGTTTCTCGACAACCATTTCTCGGTGGTCATCGCCACGCAGCAACCGCCCATTCAGCTCGAAGCCTTCAGCGCAGATTTTCGTCGTAGGCTGACGTCTTCGGACGTGGTCTCGCTGGGCGGCCGCAGTGGCAACGTGGCCGGGCTTACCGGCGCGCCCGCGTGGAAGGTGCCGGATTCCCCAGATGCCGCCCGCCTGCATGAAATCGAGGCGCGCAACAACACCCTCGTGGCCGAGCGAGATGCAGCGGCAACGCGCCTCGAGCGCAGCCAGCGACGGGTGGTGCAACTCGAAGAAGAGATCGCCGCGCTGTTGCAGAAGTACGCCGCGCTCGAGGGAAGCGAACGCCAGTCGCGCGATGCTTCGCGCGAGCTCGTTCGCCTTCAGGGCGAGCACGAGGCGATGCGGGTGGAGATTGAAACCGCACGGGCAGAACGCGAGGCAGCACGCGCGGCGGTGCGCCAGCACGAGGCCGACAACCAGAGCCTGCGCGAGGAGATGGGGCGCAGCCGAGACTTGCCGCTGCAACTGACCCAAGCCCGCGACGAACGCGACGCGGCTCGCAGCCAGTTGGACGAACTGGCGCAGCAGGCCACACTCTTGGCAACAGAATTGGAAGCCGAGCGCGATACCGCCAACCATATGCGTGGGCAACTCGAAGCAGTGGCAGGCGTGGAGCAGCAACTTGCCGCCGTGCAATCGGAGCGCGATGCCGCCATCGAGGAAGCCCGCCGCATGGCCGAACAGGCCGCCGCCGTGCTGGACCACCTTGTCGCCAGCCGCCCCGACGCGGCAGACGCGAACAACGAGAGTTATGCGCTGATTGCGGAATTTCTCGAACGCCTACGCGAGCAGCGCGGCACGGCGGACCTCGACCTGTCGGCCCGGCTGGAGTCGATTGCCGCCGGGGAAGAATCCGCCGCGCAACGCACCCTGCGTTCGGAACTGGCGGAGGTCGCGTCGGAACGCGAGATGCAGGCGAGCCTCTACGAAGAAGCCCGCGCAGGGCAGGCGCGTATCGACGTGGAGCTGGGACTGGCGCAGGGTCGCCTGCGCGAATTGAAGCGCGAGCGCGACGTGGCCCGCCAGACCCACACCCTCGTGCTTTCAGAACTGGATGCCCTGCGCGAGCAGACCCGCGAAGAGCTGGCCTCCGCACGCCGCGAACTGGCCGCCCTGCGCTGGCACGTGGAAGCGCTTGCCCAGCGCATGGCCGACGGCGGCGAATCGAGC
>JBIKMR010000036.1:0-22152 GCA_044359155.1 Candidatus Hydrogenedentales bacterium
GGCAAAGACAATACCCCTGCCTTTACGCCATGAAACACGTTATAACACAGGCCCCCTAGGGTGTCAATAAACAAACTCTACGCAATCCCGCTCAGTAATTGCAGTTAGCTTAGTTCTACAACTTTCGTTTGCTGCCTGTTTGCGCAGTATTCGCTAATTAAATTGGCTCGCCGGTGAAAGCCGTTAGAGTTACAGAGATTAGGAATCTTTCGAGACGACACAAAATTTTCTAGGACCGTTTCTCGATGGATGGCCTTTGTCACATTATTATTAGTTTGCTTGCTGCGCCGACTCCCCCTCCGCTTCGGGTTCTTCCACTTCCGGGGCGGGCTGGGCGACGAGGTCTTTGAAGCGCTGGAGTTTGCGCAGCGGTTTGAGGTCGGTGTCGGCCACGGCTTCCAGCCGGAGCGCAGGCACGCGGTCGATGGCGAGTTCGAGGTGGGACAGGGCCTCGTCTTTCTTCCCCATCAGGCTGTACAGGCAGGCGAGGTTGTAGTAGGGCTTGGCGTGTGACTCGTCCAGCGCGATGGCCGCGCGGTATTGGGCTTCCGCTTCTGGATACTTCTTCAGGCTGACTAACAGGTTGGCGAGGTTATTGTGCGGGCCGACGAGGTATGGGGCCAGTTCCACCGCGCGGGTGGCAGCTTCCTCCGCTGCGTGCAGCTCCCCTTCCATACGGTGTAATATCGCCAAACTGTCGTAGGGGTCCCACCATTCGGGGTCCAGCTCGATGGCCGTGTTCAGTTCCTTCGCCGCCTCGTCTCTGCGCCCCACGGCGTTTCGGCTTAACAGACGCCCCAGCCCCGCGTGTGGCTTGCTCCAGCCGGGGGCAGCTTCTATGGCCAGCCGGAAAAAGTCCTCGGCCTGGTTGTAGTCCACCTCGCGCACGTATTGCTGGGCGAGCAGGTAAAAGCCTTCTGCGTTCTGGAACTCCCCCGCGTCTACCGCCACCGCCGCGCGACGCAGCGCGCGCTGGGTTTCCGGCCAGTCCGCGCCGGGGTCCACTTCGAGCAGATACAACACCTCATCCAGCATGGCCAGCTGTGCCAGCTCAGCGGCGGCGGCGCGCTCGTCCATCACATAACGCGCAAGCGCAATGGCCGATGCAACCGCCACGCATAGCGCGGCCAGCATCCAGAGCGTCTTGTGCTTAATCACGCGCGGTTGTCCCCCGTGGCGGGCGTGGCCTGTTGCGGCAAGTATGCAGCAGCCGGTATCCTGCGCCTATCCTGCTTGCCCATGCGCAAGTGTATTCCTTTCGCGCCCGCGATTCATGGCAGCGCGCAACACCACAGGACACCCCACATGGAAGTTATCATCCGGCCTGACGCCGAATCCGCCTGCACCCTGACCGCCCGGCTGATTGCCGATGCCCTGTTTCAGCAGCCGAACATGGTGCTGGGGCTGGCCACGGGCCGCACCATGGAACGCCTCTACGAGATGCTGGCCGTGTTGCACCGGGAGCAGGGGCTGGACTTTACCCACGCCCGCACCTTTAACCTGGACGAATACGTGGGCCTGTCCCCCGAAGACCCCGACTCGTACCGCACCTACATGAACCACCACCTCTTCTCGAAGGTGAACATCCACCCCGCCAACACCCACCTGCCCGATGGCTCCGCCATGGACCCCGACGCCGAGTGCGCGCTCTATGAGCAGCGCATCGCCGCCTGCGGAGGAATCGACCTGCAACTGCTGGGCATCGGGCGTACCGGGCACATCGGCTTCAACGAGCCACTCTCCGCCATGCGGTCCCGCACGCGCTGCAAAGCGCTCACCCCCGGCACCATCGCGCAAAATGCCCCGCTATTCTCCGACCCCGCCCGTATGCCCCGCCGCGCCATGACCATGGGCGTGGGCACCATCCTCGAATCCAAGCGCTGCCTCATGCTGGTGACCGGCGAAGAGAAGGCCACCATCCTGGCCAAGGCCGTCGAGGGCCCCATCACCTCCATGATATCCGCCACCGCATTGCAGCTACACCCCAAGTGCACCGTAATCGTGGACGAAGCCGCCGGGTCGAAACTGGAGCAGGGCGAGTACTACCACTGGATTTTCGAGAACGAACCCGAATGGGACGCGTATCGGGGGTAAGGAATTAGTCTGGAGTCTTTTCCTAACTTTCCAATTTATATTTATCTAGTGCAAAATCAAATCGGGTCCGTCCCTGATTTTCCCTGAAGGATGCCGAGTACGACATAGAGGGCGACGAAGCGGAAGTTTACCCGGTGGATGTTTCCGCGCCGATAGGCTCCGCGACGCTTACCATCTATGCGACGCTGGAAGATGGTGTTTGGCGCGTGATCGGGGTGGACGGTCTTTAGGCCCAAGCGGGCCGCGCGCGCGGCAAGACGGTTGTGCACTGTATGCGGGTGCTTGCGGGATCCACATACAGTGTAACGGAGTGAAAACATGAGCGAAAAAGCCAGCGGCACCTTGGACACCAGCGTGAACAAACCAATCGACTGCGTTGATGTAAAGTTCACTCTGATCTTGGGCGTGGTCTCTGTGATCGCGCTTGTCCTGGAAATGTCGGCACCGGCACTACAGGTCAGGATGGACACCCGCGGCGCGCTCGGCTTTGTCCTCACGATGGGTTATATCGTTTGGCGGGCGCGGCGGCAACCGGAGAAGCTGGACGATTGGGGCATTACCACGCCGCTAACGCTGCCTCTCCTGCTGACCGGCTTGGCCTTGTTGCTTGGCACGGTGGGCACGTTGGCCATGACCTCGATCTCGGTTGGCGGCAGACCGTCTTTCGATATTGCTTTTCTCCCCCGGTCGATCGAGTACATCTTGGGCGCCTTCCCCCAGCAGTTCGTCATGTGCTCTATCGGGCTGGCGAGTCTGGCAACCTTTCCGGCGCTACGCGGCACCTGGCGGTTGCCGCTCGCGGTGGGGCTGACATTCGGCCTGGCACATTTCTGGAGTCCCCACCGCGTGCCAGGAACCATTGTGCCCATCGAGATGCTGCTCACCTTTCCCGTGGGCTTCTGTGCCGTGTTTTACTTCCTGAAATTCAGGAACATCCTGCCCCTTACGGCAATCCACGCGATCGCGTTTCCCTTGGTTGTAAACTGGGTTGACAAATACTTGTAGGTGGATTTCGATGAAGGTTCCAACTAAGGAAGACGCATGAGATTCACTTGGCGCAAAAAAATTCTTGCCGGTTTCGGCGTGCTCATGCTGCTGGTCACGGCGGTGGCGGCGGTCGGGATCTACGAGTTCCGCAGCCGAGTTCTCGGCCCGGAAGGGCATTACTTAGACTCTAACGGTGTGCGCATCCACTATACCGACGAAGGCACGGGCGTACCCGTCGTGTTGCTGCACGGCCTCGGGTTTTCTGCCAACCTGCAATGGCGGGAGGGAGGCCAGCGTGACACGCTCTTGAAGCACTACCGCGTCATCGCGCTGGACAATCGCGGCCATGCCCGTAGCGACAAGCCCCATGACCCCAAGCAATATGGCAATGAGATGTCGGAAGATCTCGCCCGCCTGCTCGACCACCTGAAAATCGAAAAGGCGCACATTGTCGGCTACTCCCTAGGCGGCTTTATCACGTTGAAATTCGTAGCGACCCATCCCGAGCGGGTCCTTAGCGCGACCATGTGTGCGGCAGGCTGGCAGCAGCCCGTTCCGGAGAGTCTTGCCTTCGCCGAAGGCGTCGCGCAGGAATTCGAACGCGGCGAAGTCGGCATTGTACTCAAGCGCTTGGGAGGCTATCCGGAGCTCACCTTCGTCAGGCGCCTTGGGATCCGAACTGCGATAGCCCTGACCGGCAGTTCCCGCCCTTTCGCCGCCCTCGTCCGCGCCTCCCATGATCTCTGTGTCACCGAGGAACAGCTCCGAAGCAACAAGATCCCCGCGCTGACCATCATTGGCGAAAAAGACGGCCTCTTGCCCGATGCAAAGGCCCTCCATGAGCACATGGCCAAGCACCAGTTCATCGTCCTGCCCGGCCTGACCCATGGGAGCCTCGGTGGGTCCTCAGCCTTGCTTGAGCTTCTCGAAGCCTTCCTGCGAAGCAACACGCCCAAGGCATCGACATGAGCGAAAGAGCAAACGACAGCCTGCACCCCCAGACGGTCAAGCCCATCGATTGGATGGACGTAAAGTTTGTCGTCTTCGTCGGCATCGTCGGCGCAGCGATCAAGGTGGTTGCCGCCACCAAGCCGGAGTGGCATCTCAACATAACCGACGCGCTGGTGGCTTCACTTCTCATACTTGGGTACATCGCCGCGCGGGCGCGACGTGAACCGGAGAAGCTGGACGAATGGGGGCTCACTACACCCCTAACTATTCCCGCTGTGGCGGCCGCATTGGTACTCCTGGGGATTGGCGTCGGTGGCTTTAGTGTCTCGACGGGCATAGCATTTGCAGGCGGGCCCCGCTTTGAACCTTCCTATGTGCCGCGCATGATCGAATACATTACGGGGGCATTCCCCCAGCAGTTCGCCATGTGCTCAGTCGGCCTGGTCTCCCTAGCCAAACTCCGCGCCTTCCGCAACACCTGGCTGTTGGCACTTGCAGTGGGCTTCTCCTTCTGCTTCGCACATTTGGTGCTGCCCGGAAAATCGGTGTCTACCATGCTACTAGAATTGGCCACCTTGTTCCCCGCAGGGATTCTCGCTTCCAGCTACTTTCTCAAGTTCCGGAACATACTCCCGCTCACGGCGATGCATGCAATCCTCTACATTTTTCTCTCCACATGGACGGGCTTGGCTATCGTGCCTCGTTAAGGTCCAATCATTCGCAGCTGATGCCATACTGTTTGTTGTGCAGGGTGCGGGTGTGGAAGCAACCGTGCTCGAGGGAAACAAAGGAGCGAGGTAAACAAAGGGACGCACTACGCATTCTTTTCGAGACTTCATTCTTAATGCGAGCGTAACAGACTCAAACTCCATTTCCACCACCGAAGCGTTCCTTCTGTTCTGTGTGAGGCGACTTCGGTTTCCCTTCGTTGACACCAGTCCCCAGTGAAACGCATCTTCCGCCGCTTGCCCGCTTCTGGCGTGGCTTGTCCGCCTTCGGCGTGGCTCCTGCGGGAACGGCGGTTGCGCGGTTGGCGGGCTATCCACTAGACTCGCCCCGCATTTAATGCAGAGGAGTATTCCCATGGCGGATTCAGGGGCGCAGCGTGCGCTGATTACAGGCATCACCGGGCAAGACGGTTCTTACCTAGCGGAGTTTTTGCTCGAAAAGGGCTACGACGTGTACGGCGTGGTGCGTCGTTCGAGCACCGAGAAGTTCGAGCGCATCAGCCACATCAAGGATAAAGTGACCCTGGTGCAGGCGGACCTGACGGACCAGGGGTCGATGATTGAGGCCGTGGGCGACATCCGCCCCACCGAGGTGTACAACCTCGCGGCGCAGTCTTTCGTGCCCACGTCTTGGAACCAGCCGCTGCTCACGGGCGAAGTGACGGGCCTTGGGGTCACGCGCCTGCTCGAGGCGCTGCGCCTGGTGGACAAGTCCATCCGCTTTTACCAGGCCTCATCGAGCGAGATGTTCGGCCATGTGCAGGAAACGCCGCAGACGGAAAAGACCCCGCTCTATCCGCGCAGCCCCTACGGCGTGGCCAAGGTCTATGGCCACTGGATAACCATCAATTACCGTGAGAGCTACGACATGTTCGCGTGCTCGGGTATTTTGTTTAACCACGAATCCCCCCGGCGCGGGCTCGAGTTTGTTACCCGCAAGGTGACGGACGGCGTGGCACGCATCAAGCTGGGTCTGCAGGACAAGCTGTCACTGGGAAATCTGGAAGCCAAGCGCGACTGGGGTTTCGCTGGCGACTACGTGCGCGCCATGTGGCTGATGCTGCAGCAGGACACGCCGGATGACTTCGTGGTGTCGAGCGACGAGACCCACAGCGTGCGCGAGCTGTGCGAGATTGCCTTTGCGCGGGCTGGGCTGGACTGGGAAAAGCACGTGTTGGTGGACCCGAAGTTCTATCGCCCGGCGGAAGTGCAGTTGCTTTTGGGAGACAGCGCCAAGGCGCGCAAGACGCTGGGCTGGGTGCCGGAATGTTCCTTCCAGCAGCTGGTCCACATGATGGTGGACGCCGACATTGAGCGCGTGAAGGCCGAGGCCAAGCAGCAAGGCGGATGAGCAAGCGCGCGCTGATTACCGGCGCAGCGGGATTCGCTGGCGCACACTTGGCCCGCAGGCTGCGGGCCAACGGGTGGGAACTCGCACTGTCGGATCGCAATGCGCCGGGCTTCCTCCCCTGTGATTTCGGCGTGCCTGCGGACATCGACACGCTGGTGGATACCGTGGGCGAAGTGACGCATGTGTTCCACTTGGCTGCGCGCACCTTTGTGCCCGATGCCATGGCCGATCCCTCGGGAGCCTTCGAGGTGAACCTGATGGGCAGCATCCATCTGCTCACCCGGTTGCAGCGCGCGGCGCATCGCCCCCGCGTGGTGTTCATCGGCAGCGCGGAAGCCTATGGCCCGCCGCAATCGCTGCCCGTTACCGAGGCGCACCCGCTCTGCCCGCAGAATCCCTACGCCATTACCAAGGCGGCGGCGGACGATTTCTGCGCGTACCTTTCCCGCACCTCCCCGCTGGAAATTGTGCGGCTGCGCCCCTTCAACCATTCCGGCGCGGGGCAGACGGCGCAGTTCGTGCTGTCCAGCTTTGCGCAACAGATAGCCACCATCGAGGCGGGCAAGGCGGAGCCGGTGCTGCGCGTGGGCAACCTGGATGCGCGCCGCGATTTCTCCCACGTGGACGACGTGATGGCGGCCTATGAAGCTGCCGCCCTTTCCGGAACGCCGGGCGAAGCCTACAACGTGTGCAGCGGGCAAGCCTACCCCGTGCGCGAACTGCTCGACAGCCTGCTTGCGCAGAGCACGGCGGACATCCGGGTCGAGTCCGACCCCGCCCGCTTTCGCCCGCTCGATATCCCCGAGATACGCGGCTCTTTTGAGAAGCTGCAAAGCCACACCGGCTGGCAGCCTGAGCGAAGCATCGACGACGTGCTGCGCGATGTGCTGGCCTATTGGCGGGCGGAGACAGTGGCATGAGCGACGCGTCGCCCTACGACAACAAGCTGCGCACGCTGGACGAACTGGTGGACATTGCCGAGGCCGCGCGCCGCGAAGAGCGCACCGTGGTATGGACCAACGGCTGCTTCGAAATTTTGCACGCGGGCCATATCGAGTTTCTGCTGAAGGCGGCACGCCTGGCCGACGTGTTCATCGTCGGCGTGAATGGCGACGCATCCGTGGAAGCGCTCAAGGGGCCGGGGCGTCCCTTGTCTCCCTTGGCCGAGCGCATGATGGTGCTGTCCGCCGTGGCTTGCGTGGACTACCTCACCGTGTTCGACGAGCCCAGCTGCGAGCGCATACTCGACACCCTGCGGCCCGAGGTCTACGCCAAGGGAATGCACCACCTGCACGGTGGCATCCATCCCGGCGAACGCGCCATTGTCGAGAAGTCCGGCGGGTGCATAGCCCTCATCGCGGGAGACCCCGCCATGTCCACCGAGAACATCGTCGCCAAGGTGCGCGGCGGGAGATAGCGTCGATGAAGAACATCCTTGTCACCGGCGGCGCCGGGTTTGTCGGGTCGCACTTGGCCCTGGGTTTCAAGGCGGCCTATCCCGATGCCACCGTCACCGCGCTGGACAACCTGAAGCGGCGCGGGTCGGAACTGATCCTCCCGCGCCTGCGTGCGGGCGGTGTGAACTTCCTACACGGCGACATTCGCCAGCCGGGCGACCTGGCCGCCACCGGCCCGGCGGACCTGCTGCTCGAATGCAGCGCAGAGCCCAGCGTGCTGGCGGGTTATGGCGGCGCTTCGGACTACGTGGTGGACACCAACCTGATGGGCACAGTGAACTGCCTGAACCACGCGCGCCAACACAACGCTGCCGTGGTGTTCCTGTCCACCAGCCGCGTGTATCCCATGGACACGATCCGCACCTTGAAATACCGCGAGACTGAAACCCGCTTCGAGCTGGAAGCAGACCAGCCCGTGGTCGGCGTGAGCGCGGCGGGCCTGTCCGAGGCCTTCCCGCTCGAGGGCCCGCGCTCGCTCTACGGCGCCACCAAGCTGTGCTCCGAATTGCTGCTCACCGAATACGCCGACATGTACGGCATCCGCGCCATCACCAACCGCTGCGGCGTGCTCACCGGGCCATGGCAGATGGGCAAGGCAGACCAAGGGGTCGTCGTGCTTTGGGCCGCGCGCCATGTCTACGGAGGTGCGCTCAAGTACATCGGCTACGGCGGCACCGGTAAACAGGTGCGCGACATTCTCCACATCGAAGACCTGCTCGAACTGGTGCTGCACCAGGTGAAGAACATTGACACGCTGAACGGCAGCCTCTTCAACGTGGGCGGCGGGCGCGCGGTCAGCGTGTCCCTCTGCGAGCTTACCGCCCTGTGCGAGGCGGCCTCCGGCAACACCATCACCATCACCCCCGAGCCAGACACCCGCACTGCGGACATCCCCCTCTACCTCACCGACAACACCAAGGTAACCCAAGCCACAGGATGGCAACCCCGCACCGCCCCCGCGCAAATCATGGAAGACATCACCCGCTGGCTGCGCGACAACGAAGCCGCCCTGCGCCCCGTGTTGGGGTAACCGCCCACAAAAACTTGCGACATAACTTGCGACACGGGACCGGAACGAGGAAACCTGTACCCCGCAACGAGTAGAGCAATCCCCCGGGTGCCCCCAAGACGCGGGCCAACCCGGGGCTACGATATACAGTCCCTGTCAAGCTAAGGCGCTTGGCTCGCAGGAAGTATCGAAAGTCGAGGGATAGGCGAGACCTTCACGAGGAGCCTTACATGCGTGCGCTGATGTCAGGGAATTGCTGGCGCATACAACTTGGGCAGATGCTGTGCGTGAAGTCTGCATCCACGTGCTCGTGCAGGTATTCCTCGATGCGCCCCCAATAGCCTTCGTCGTTGCGGACGTTCTTGCAATACGAGCAGATGGGCAATAGCCCGTGCAGCGTCTTGAGGTGCTGGAGCGCCTCGGCCAGTTCATGGCTGAGGGTACGTTGCTCGATCAGCGTCACCAGCACCCGCCGCAGTCCTTCGAGCGATGCCTGTTGTTCGGACGTAAGCTTCCGGGGAACGATGTCAATCACGCAGAGCGTGCCCAGGGAGTTCCCATCGCTGTCGGTCAGTGGTGAACCCGCATAAAACCGGATGCCGGGGCCGCTGGTAACCAAGGGGTTCTCTGCAAACCGCGCATCATGTTCGGCGTCTTCCACGATCATGGTCTCTTCAGAAACTATGGCATGGGCACAAAACGCCAGCTCGCGCGGGGTTTGCTGGGCATCCAAGCCCGTGCGTGCCTTGAACCATTGGCGCGTCTCGTCGAGCAGCGAAACCAACGCAATAGGCGTGTCGCACAGGCGCGCAGCCAGCGCGACGATATCGTCGTACACCAACTCGGGGTCGGTGTCGAGAATCTGGTAGCGCTTGAGCGCGGCCAGCCGCGCTTGCTCGTTGGATGGAAGTGGATAACCCATGGCGTGTACCTCGTGGGGAACCCGTTCAATTTAACAGACTAGAGCTTTGGATTCGATTTCTTCCGCCGTTACATCCGCTCGGGAGCATCAATGCCCAGCAGGTTCAGCGCGTTGGTCAGCGTCTGCAATGTGGCCCGGCACAGGGACACGCGCGCCGCTGACAGTTCTGGATTGCCCGCCGTGAGCACGGGGCAGTCGTGGTAGAAACTGGTGAACTGGCGCGCCAGTTCGAGCGCATAGTTGGCAATGGGCGCCACCGTGCGCTGGTTCACGCAACTGGCCACCACGTCGGGGAACAGCGATATCTTCAGCAGCAGCGCCCACTCGGCGTCTGCCGTCAACGGCGGGTCTGCCGCCAACGGGGCGTTGGCGTCGCCCGTGTACTTGCGCAGAATCGAGTGGATGCGCGCGCAGGAATACTGCACGTAGGGGCCGGTGTCGCCGGTGAAGGCCAGCGCCCCCTCCAGCTCGAAGGTTACATTCTTGTTCGGAGTTACGCGCAGAATTGAGAAGCGCACCGCGCCGATTGCAATACGCTCCGCTATCGCGTTCTGTTCGGCTGCGGATAGATCCGTGCATTGCTCGGCCACGCGCTCGGCGGCCAGCTCCGTGGCCTGGTCGAGGAAGTCCGACAACAACACCACCTTGCCTTGCCGCGTGGACATCTTGCCGCTCTTCAGCAGGATGTAGGAATAGTAGATCGTTTCCGGCGCGGCATAGCCCGCCGCGTTCAGGATAAGCGCCTGTTGCTCGGCGTACAGCTTGTGGTCCTCACCCAGCAGCCACAGGTTCAGGTCGGCGTTTTGCTCCATCTTGTGGATGGTGTAGGCGATGTCGCGGTAGCCATACATCGAGCTGCCGTTGGCGCGCATCAGCACGAAGAAGCGGCCCTCTTCCGGCTCGCGCCCCAGCTTTTGCAGGTCCACCACCAGCCGCTGGTCGTCGTCTGTAAACACCGCCTCCTTCTCGCGTAGGGCATCCAGCACGCCGTCCAGCTTGGGGTGGCGCACGTAGTCGGACTCGCGGTCGAACACGTCATAGGCCGCGCCAATCCGCGAGAGCACTTCAAGCTGTCCCTTCAGGCACAGCGCCGTCACGTCGCGGAACTGCTTCTGAGCGTCGGGGTCGCCCTCCTCCATCTTCGCCAGCAATGCATAGCCCTGTGCCGCGAAGTCCGGGTCTTCCTTGGCGCGTTCGTTCGCCGCCACGTAGGCGTCTAGAATCTGATCGAACGCAAGGTCTTTCAGTTCGGCGGCAATCAGCACCAGCAAGCCAATCTGCTTGCCCATGTCGTTGACGTAATAGTGGACCTCGACGTCGTAGCCCTCGAAGCGCAGCAGCCGCGTGACCGAGTCGCCAATCAGCGCATTGCGCGCCCGGCCCACGTGGGGGCTGGCGTTGGGGTTGATGCTGGTGTGCTCGATGAGCGCGCGCTTGCCCGCGCCAGACTGGGCCGAACCATAGCCCGCGCCGCCCTTGTTCACTCCCTCGATAATCGCGGCGGCCAAGCGGCTGCGGTTTATTCGCAGGTTCAGGTAAGGCCCCGTGGGTTTCGCCTCGGTCACCCAGCCCTGAAAATCCACCCCCGCCACCTGTGCCGCCACCTTGGGCGGCGGCGCGCCCAGCGCCTTGGCCGCCATGAACAGCGGCACGCACACGTCTCCCAGTTGGGGATTCGGCGGCGCGCCAAAGGTGAAGCACGCCGCTTCGGCCCCCGGCAGAGCGGCGGCGAGAATGTCGGCAATCGGTTTAAACGGATTCATGCCTTGCAGCACTCCTATGGGAGACCTGCCCGCCAAAGGGACAGGAGCGAGATAGACTCGGGGAAACCCCGATTATATAATGCGGGGATGGCGTCCGGCCAACCCGGAATGCCCTTGGAAGGAAAACCCCATGAAACACGTTCAGCCCATCACCGCCCTGCCCAGCCTTGCTCAAGGCAGCACGAGCCCCATCGAGGGCGCCATCCTCCTGCTGATTTCGATCTTCTTCCAGGACTGGGACAACTTCACGACGGTGCTCCAGAACCTCTCGAAGTTCTACTCGAAGACCCCGAACTAGCCCCGGTTTTATTACCTTTTTTGCCCATCATTTGCCTTTTCACCAATCCTCTTCTAAAGTTACACTGCCGGTGCGTTGCCGGTATGCGTTTCGTTTCCAGAAGAGAATTGGTTAATGAAGACGAAGATATTGCGTTCGGCGGTGTTGGCGTTGGCCGGGGGCGTGGCGCTGGTCCTGAGTGGGCAGGCCGGTGCGGTCGAGTATAAGACGGTCGAGAACAAGAAGCTGGGCTATTCCTTTAAGGTGCCCGCGCAGTTTGAATTGCAGGGCGACCTTGCGGAAACGTCGAGCTGGATCTACCAGCCGGGTTCCGCGCCTGCGGCAGGCGGCGGCGACAAGGAAGAGAAGAAGACCAAGAAGAAAAAGCTGGGGCTGAATGTGGGCGGCCTGAGCATTGGCGGGGAAACCGCCGAAGAGAGTGGCTCTTCGAGCGCCGGTGGCGCCAGCGGTGGCGGCCTTCAGCCCGCCCTTCAGGTCTACGTGAACTGGGTGTGGATGCCGGACGTGGACTCGGGCACCATGTACAGCACCAACAAGAAGGGCGACCAGCAGGACATCAGCTCGCCCTCGCCGAAGTACAAGGACATCAAGGACTTCGACAAGAAGCAGGGCTATGCCTTCGACGGCAACACCTACTGGTACAAAGAGGTGGACAAGAGCAAGGGCGACGACATCCACCGCTGGCACATCAAGTCCGCCGGCAACAAGAGCTTCTACACGGTCGGCCTCACGGGCACCTACGAGCAGTTCAAGGAATGGGGCCCTATCTTTGAAGAAGTAATCAAAAGCTGGAAGCTGATCCCGATGGAGAAGTAGTCCACCGATTCGCGTTTCGTTCCGCCCGCCTTCAAGCGATTGAAGGCGGGCGTTGTTATTTAGCCGCCGATGAACACAGATGAACTCCGATAAGGCAGGAAGGAATCCTTCAATGGGGCTTCTTAATTCCTTTGCCGTCCTTTGCGCCTTTGCGGGAAATCCCGCTTCTTCAATTCTTATCTGTGTTCATCGGCGGCTAAATTGCAGCTTGCCTCGGCAACACCTAGTGTTCCAGAATCATGTGCTTGCCTGCGCGGGGCGCGGGCGGCAGGGCAGGTGAGCATGGCTGTTGCTTTCACAAAGTTACCCCTACTGGCGGTCTCGGTATTGTGCCTTTCCGCGCACGCGGGAGAAGTGTCCTTCCAGCGCGACATCCGCCCCATCCTGAGCGACACCTGTTTCCAATGCCACGGGCCTGACCCGGAATCGCGCAAGGCGAACCTGCGGCTGGATGTTCACGCCGAGGCCACCGCCGACCGCGACGGCCATGCCGCCATTGTGCCCGGCAACCCCGACGCGAGCGCCCTGATAGCGCGCATACTCAGTACCGACCCCGACGAGTTGATGCCGCCGCCGGAATCGAAGAAGGTGTTGACGCCGGAGCAGAAGGAACTCTTCCGCCAATGGATTGCCGAGGGCGCGGAGTGGCCGGAGCACTGGGCCTTCACGGCCCCCGTGCAACCCGCCATGCCTGCCGTGGCCAACCCCGCGTGGGTGCGCAATCCCATCGACGCCTTCATCCTAGCGCGCCTCGAGAAGGAAGGGCTGGCACCCGCGCCCGAGGCGGACAGCACCACCTTGCTGCGGCGCTTGAGCCTGGACATTACCGGCCTGCCACCGACGGCCCCTGCGGGCGACCTGACCAACGAAGACGCCTATGGGCACGCGGTGGACCAACTGCTGAGCTCGCCGCACTTTGGCGAACGCTGGGCGCGACACTGGCTCGACGCGGCCCAGTTCGCAGATTCGGACGGCTTCGAGAAAGACAAGCCCCGGCAGGTGTGGGCATGGCGCGACTGGGTGATAAACGCGCTCAACAACAATATGCCCTACGACCAGTTCGTGCGCGAGCAGGTGGCGGGTGACCTGCTGCCGAACGCCACGCAGGACCAGCGCGTGGCCACGGGTTTCCTGCGCAACAGCATGATCAACGAGGAAGGTGGCATCGACCCCGAGCAGTTCCGCATGGAGGCCATCTTCAACCGGATGGATGTCATCGGGCGGGCGGTGATGGGGCTCACCGTGAGTTGCGCACAATGCCACACGCACAAGTATGACCCGCTTACCCACACCGAGTACTACCAGCTTCTGTCGTACCTGAACAATTCCTACGAAGCCTGCATGACGGTGTATACCCCCGCCGAGGAGAACCGCAGGCAGGAAGTGGTGGCGGCTTTGCAGGCGGGAGACGAGAACCTGCGGCAGATACACGAAGATTGGCAACTGCGCCAGCAGAGCTGGGAAGCGGGCGTGCGCGCCATGCCCCAGCCCGAGTGGCATACGCTCGACCTTTCCTTTGACGACAACTACCTCGGTGGCCAGAAGTATTTGCCTAGGGGAGACGGCTCGTACCTGGCAGCAGGATATGCCCCCACAAGATTCTCCCCTCGCATGATTGCCCCCAGCCCCGTCGCCACCGTCACTGCTATTCGCCTCGAATTGCTTACCGACCCCGACCTGCCACGCAACGGCCCGGGCCGCTCCATCTACGGCAGCGGCGCGCTGTCCGAGTTCGAGTTCCGCATGGGCCCGGCAGAGCGCGCCATCGAGGAGTTCCACAAGTGGCCCAAGATTGAGATCGCCTCGGCCATGGCTGACGTGAACACCCCGCGCCGTGCGCTCGGGCCGGAATACCCCGACCGAGACGGCAAGCGCAAGGCCTTCACGGGTCCCATTAAATACGCCTTCGATGGCGACGGCGAGACCGCTTGGACCACGGACAACGGCGCGGGCCGTCGCAATCAGCCGCGCTTCGTCATCTTCACCCTCGCGCAGCCGCTCACCGTTCCTGAAGGCATGATGCTCGGCGTGACCCTGATGCAGAACCACGGCGGCTGGAACAGCGACGACAACCAGAACAACAACCTTGGGCGAATTCGCTTGTCCGTCACGGATGCCACCGCCCTCCCCAATGAGGCGGTGCCCGATTCCATCCGCGCCATCGTGTCGCGCGACCCCGAAGGCCGCAGCCCGGAAGAAGCCCAGGCCGTGTTCGACTTCTGGCGCAACACCGAGCCGGTCTTCGCCATCGAAAACCTGAAACAGGAAAAGCTCTGGCAGGACTACCCCGACGGCGCCACGCAGTTGGTCTACCGTGAACTCGAGCAGCCGCGCGAAACCCACCGGCTCGACCGGGGCGACTTCCTCTCGAAGGCCGAGAAAGTCTCCCCCGGCGCGCCCGCGTTCCTGCATCCCATGCGCGCCGATGCGCCACCCAACCGACTCTCGCTGGCAGAATGGCTGACCGATCCCGCATCCCCCACCACGGCGCGCACGCTTGTCAACCGCGTGTGGCAGCATTATTTCGGCACGGGCATCGTTGCATCCTCGTCCGACTTCGGCTTGCAGGGCGACGCGCCCTCCCACCCGGAATTGCTGGACTGGCTGGCCGCGGAGTTTATGGATTCAGGCTGGGACGTGAAGGCCCTGCACAAGTTGATCGTCACCTCTGCCACCTACCGGCAAGCATCCCAGGTGTCGCAAGAATTGCTGGAGAAAGACCCGGCGAATCGCCTGCTTGCACGCGGTTCGCGCTACCGCGTCGAGGGCGAGATTGTGCGCGACATCGTGCTTGCGGCTAGCGGGTTGTTGAACCCGCAGGTGGGCGGGCCGAGTGTGTATCCGCCCGCGCCCAAGTTCCTCTTTGAGCCGCCCGCCAGCTATGGCCCCAAGCCTTGGAACACCACCGACGAACAACGCTACCGGCGCGGCCTCTACACCTTCCGCTTCCGCAGCGTGCCCTATCCCGCCTTGCAGGCCTTCGACACCCCGCCCGGTGATTCCCCCTGCGTGCGCCGCCTCCGGTCCAACACCCCCCTGCAAGCTCTGACTACGCTGAATGAACCCATGTTTGTGGAAAGCGCCGAGGCGCTGGCTGCCAAGACCCTGGCCGAGGGCGGGGCATCGGACGAGGCCCGCATCGCCTATGCCTTCCAGCGCTGCACCTCGCGCGCGCCGCAGCCCGACGAACTCGCCACGCTGGTCGGCTTCCTCGGCAAGCAACGCACGCGCGTGGCAAGCGGGGCCATCACCCCTGCCGATCTGCTGGGCGGCGAGACCGACGGCGAGCTGGCGGCGTGGACCTTGACCACGCGCGTGTTGCTGAACCTGGACGAGACCATCACCCGCGAGTAGGGATTACACAGACATGCCAAAGCACTACCCCACAAACGGTGAATCGCCCATAGCGCGGCGCTGGTTCTTGCAGCAATGCGGCATGGGCCTGGGCGCTGCCGCGCTCGGCCAGTTGCTGGGCGGCACGGCAGCTGCCTCTGCCGATCCCCTTGCCCCCAAGCAGCCCCACTTTGCGCCCCGAGCCAAGCAGGTGATCTACCTCTTCATGGCGGGCGCGCCCAGCCAGTTGGAATTGCTGGACTACAAGCCTGAGCTGGCGAAGTTCAACGGCACCCTGCCGCCCGAAAGCCTGCTGAAGAATTACCGCGCGGCCTTCATCAATCCCAACTCGAAATTGCTGGGGCCGGTTTTCGACTTCAAGCAGTACGGACAATCCGGCGCGCGCGTGTCGGAACTGTTGCCGCACTTCGCCAGCATCGCCGACGAGGCCACCATCATCAACAGCATGGTGACCGACGCGTTTAACCACGCGCCAGCACAGGTACTGATGAACACTGGCTCGCAACAGTTCGGGCGGCCCAGCATGGGGTCGTGGGTCACCTATGGCCTGGGCACCGAGAACCGCGACCTGCCCTCCTTCGTCGTCTTCAGCTCGGGGTCCAAGGGCCCCAGCGGCGGCGCGGCCAACTGGAGCAGCGGCTTCCTGCCCAGCGTGCACGACGGCTGCGTCTTCCGCAGCAGCGGCGACCCGGTCATGTATCTCTCCAACCCGCCCGGTGTGGACGCCGAAACGCAGCGCGACACGCTCGATGCCATTGGCAGCCTGAACCAAAAGCGCCTCGACCTGATGGGCGACCCCGAGATTGCCACGCGCCTGAACTCCTTCGAGCTGGCTTTCCGTATGCAGACCAGCGCCCCTGACCTGATGGATATATCCAACGAGCCGCAGCACATCCTCGACATGTACGGCGCAAAGCCCGGCGCGCCCTCCTTTGCCAACAACTGCGTGCTGGCGCGGCGGCTTATCGAGCGCGGCGTGCGCTATGTGCAGTTGTTCCACGAGGCATGGGACCAGCACGGCGACCTGCGCAACGGGCTGAAACAGAATTGCCGCGACACCGATAAGGCCAGCGCCGCGCTCGTTAGCGACCTCAAGGCGCGCGGCCTGCTCGACGAGACCATCGTGATTTGGGGCGGCGAGTTTGGCCGCACCCCCATGGTGCAGGGCGAAGGCAACGACGGGCGCGACCACCACCCCAACGCTTTCACCATGTGGCTGGCGGGCGGCGGCTTCAAGCCCGGCGTTACCTGGGGGGCCTCCGACGAGCTCGGCTTCAACGCCATCCAGGACAAGGTCCACGTGCGCGACCTGCACGCCACGATCCTCAACCAGCTAGGCTTCGACCATGCCCGCCTCACCCACCGCTTCCAAGGTCTGGACGCCCGCCTCACCGGCGTCGAAGAAGCCCACGTCGTGCGAGACATTCTCGCGTAGCTTGCGCTACTGGTCGTTCTCCGGCACCGGCGGCACGTCGATGATGGGGTCCACCCCAATGCCTTGCGGATACACGGGCAAGTTGGGCGCTGCCCAGTCGCGCCCGTGCTCGAAGGTGATCGACCCATCCAGCCAGAGTATGTTGCCGCCGCTGGGCAGGTGGCTGGCATCGTGGGGATGGTGGCCCGCATCTTCCCACGCGGGGTCTGTGCGTTCGTCGGTCAATCCGCCAATCGCATCCCACACCAAGGGAATTCTCACCGGCATGGGCTGGCTGGGGTGCGGCAGGCGGATGGGCTCAAAGGTATATGCACCGAGATAATCATAACTGCCGCGCAGGCTGGCCGAGCCTACTAGGCGGACGTTCATCCTTGCGACATCCAGCGTATTCAAAAGCTCGGAATCTTGAAACATGAAGTGCTCTTCAGTCGTGTTGGGATCAGAAGGACAGATAAAGCTTTCCAGCTCCGGCGAATACCGGTGCCGCAGATCGAGCAGGCAATCCGCGTTTCCCTTGCCGCCGCTCCAGGGGAGGGCGCGGTCGTTCTCCTTCGCGTACATCATCATCGCCATGCCCAGTTGCGACAGGTTGGCCACGCAGGATGCACGGCGACTCGCCTCGCGCCCACGCGCCAGTGCAGGCAACAGGATAGCCGCCAGCACCCCGATGAGCGCGATCACGTAGGTGAGTTCGAGCAGGGTGAAACCGTGGCGGCGGTGCCTCATGGCAGCACCTCCTTGCACCGGTGCTCCGCAGCGATTACCGCCCCATCGCGCAGAAATCCCGTGGCCACCACCTGCAACCCGCCACCTTCGCGGGGTTCCGTGGCGAGGGTGTAATACCCCACACCCAGCGCGTGCTCGACGCCAACCGGCAACGCCACCCCCTGCGCGTGCGCGGCTTGTGCATGGCTGATGCCTGCCTCCGCAAGTTGTCGTACCACCGCATCGCGCTGCCCCACGTGTACCTCGCGCGTCTGTATATGCATCGACTGCCACACGCCTGTGGCCATGAAGCTGACAATCGCCATCAGCCCGATGACATAGAGCAGGGCCGCGCCGCGTTGTTGATTCCTCATTCCTTCGCCTCCTGCATCCCGCGCGGATGCGCCCAGAGTACTTGCGTGGGAATCTCGTCGGGGACGCGTTCGCCCGTCTCCAGCGCCAACTGATATTCACACCGCACCAGCCCCGGCGTGGCCGTGTCGAATGCCAGCACCGAGAGCGGATGGGAATAGGTGTCGAAGTCCAGCGGCTGCCATGCCTCCCCCGCCTGCTCCATCCGTGCAATGAACGGCATCCCCGTGGACGGCGCGCGCGACACCACCGCCCGCTGCACCTTGCCCTGCTCCGGCGGCAGCTCCAGCACCAGCGTGTCTGCATCCGCGCGGTAATTCCCCGCCGCATCCGCCAGCCCCGTCGCCTGCTGAATCACCGCGCGAATGTCATGGTCCAGCCTGCGGCTCTGCTCCAGCCGCCCATGCGCCAACCGCGTCACCTCCGTCATCGCCTGCGCGCTGATGTACAACTTCAACCCCATTCCCAACAGACTGCTCATCAACACCCCCACCAATAAGACTTCGAGCAGGGTGTAGCCTGCGGTGTGTGTTTGCCCCCTCACCCCGCCTGAGGCGGACAAGCCTAACCTCTCCCCCGAAGACGGGGGCGAGGGGACAGGAGAGAAAGACGTAGGCGCAGCCGTTGCATCAGCGATGTCAGCCGTCAGATCTTCAAGATTGCCAACATTGCCGCGAGCCCCACCCTCAGGTCCCCTCGCCCCCTCGAAGGGGGAGAGGTTAGGCTTGTCCGCCTCAGGCGGGGTGAGGGGGTTACCCGCAAATGCTTTAATAACCCGCATTATCTCCCCACCCCCTCTTCCGCCACCAACGTGGTCAGGCTCCGCGTAATTCGCCGCGCGTTCGTCCCGCTCCATGTCACCTTCACCGTCACTTCACGCAGGCCCGCGAGTTCGGCATGCGCGGCAATGCGCACCACCCCCTCGGCGTTGGGCAGCGGAGCCAATTCGTCCATTGCTGAAAGCAATGGACGCTCTTCCCCCAGCGGCATCTGGTCAAACGGCGTAGCGCGCAGGCGCTCGATTTCATTCTCGATAATCCGCAGCGCGCGCTGTTCCTGTGCCAGCGCCAGCGTGTGGTCCGCGCTTTGGTGAAACACCTGCATCGACGCAAACACCCCCGCCGTGATCAGCGTAAGCGCGCAGAGCACCTCGAGCAGGCTGGTGCCCGCGTTGGCGGTGTGTATGTTCCTCTTAGAGCGCATAGAAGCACGCATCGATAATCGCCACGTTCAACGCGAAGGTGGTTTCCACCACCACCAGCACCAGTGCAGACACTGCCAACACGCAGGTGCAGAGCGTCACCGTGCGGGTAATCCTCTGCCGTGCCTGGATAACCGGCCAATACAACTGGGCCACCTGCTTCAGCGCCTGAGGCAATTGCCCGCTTTGCTCACCCAGCTCCACAAAGCATACGAAGCCGGGTGGAAATCCATGCCGCGCCTCGCGCAGCGCATCGCCCATGGTTTCCCCCTGTTGCAAACGCGCACGCACACGCTCGAACACGCGCCGGTGCGCAGCGGGAATGTCCGCCGCAGCCACATGCCCCAGCGCCTCCACCATCGGTATGCCCGCATCCAGTTCTCGCCCCAGCAACAGGCTGGCATGGTGCAGACTGCGCAGGGTGGCGGTGTGGCCAAACCAGGGGATACGAAGAAGTGAAGAGACGACGCGGGGTCGGCGCAAGAACAAGCGAAACGCCGCCACGAACAGCACGGGAAGGCAATACCAGATCAGTTTCTCTGGAAGATCAAAGGGAGGGTTCAAGCACCAGAAGAATGCTCGCTCAAAATCTTCAAGCGGGTAAACGTGCTGCAACTCTTCAGCATCAACCCCAAAATCCTCGAGCACCTCCGCAAAGACGGGATGTACTTTTATATATAGAAATGTAGTTATCACAACGGTGGACAGTAAAACCAACGTTAGGTATCCGAATGGCAGTCGGTTTCCTTGTGTCTCCAGCAACCGTATTGAAGAATCTGATTCCAATTGCGTAAGGCAATCGGCCAACTGTCCGGTGCGTTCCCCGGTTGCGACGAGGTCGGCATGGTGCGGAGGGAAAAAGCGGTGCAGCTTCCGCATGGCTTCCGACAGCGGCTCGCCGTTGTTCAGTCGCCGCAGGAGCGCGGCAAGCAGCCGCTGGCGTTTCCTGTACCGGCGCTTAACAAGCATCCGGATGAGAAACGGAAACAAGGCAAAATGAAGGACTATGAGCAGAACTCTTTCGAACTCCTCGAAGTCATACATCAGCCACCGACCAATGGGTTGGAACAATTCCCTCTTCACATCAAGCGTCAAGCCGATGGCAAGAAGCAGCGCCGCCAATAGAACCAACACTCCGTACAGGATGCGAAGCTGCAGCTTGCGGCTGCGGAGCTTGCCGTTTTCGGCGCGCCCACCCTCGCGCGCAAGCAGGGCGCCCATGCCGCGCGACAGCGGATGATTTGCCCGCGCGATGGCCGCGAGACTTCTAGTCACATCAAGCAGATCGCGACGCCAAGCGGCGCGGCGAAAATAGACCGGCCCTGGCCAGTCTGGCTTCCGGTCCAGCATCTTGAGAAAGCCTTCCGGCACCGTGGCCCAGGCATTCACCTCGAGCGCGCCCCGCGACGGCGCAGGCGGCGTGGGCGGATTTCGCCCTAACAGCCAGCGCAGGATCGGGCTGCGATCCTTGATGTCGGGGCGTTGTGGCTTTCCGTGCAATGCGCAGGTCTCTTTCATCAAGTTCCGACTACGTGCGAAGCATCTGTCTTTCGGGAGGGCAGCTCTCCCTTAATTACCCATACAATTCTTAAAACGGCATAGCACCAAAAATGAGTGGCCCGTATAACCCAAGGAAGAAGACCAGCACCACCGCGCCAACACCCACGATCAGGCCAGAGTTCATGAGTGCCGCCCAGACCTTGTCCTGGGACTCTGCCTCCGCAGAGTAGCGTTGGGCGAAACTGTCGAGCGCCTCCTCCAAATCGCCACGATCCTCAGCGGCGGCGAGCAGCCAGCAGTAGTCCGACGTGAATAGCGGATTGAGCATCAGCGAGTCGGCGATGCGCTCTCCCCCAGACACCTTGCCGGATGCGTCGTTCAGCGCGCGCTGCATCACGGGGCTGCCCGAGGCGGCGCCTGCCAATTCGAGACTCTCAACAATTGGCACGCGCGCACGCAGCAGGATGGCCAGTGTTTCGTTCATGCGCGACATGGCGCCGAGATAGTGCGCCTTCCCTGCTGTGGGCATACGCAGTCGCAGCCAATCCAGACGGTAGCGGCCAACTTCGGTGCGGTTGAGCAGAAAGCGCGCCACGAAGAACAATGCCAGCAGCGCCACCATGGCGAAGCTAACCTCATTGCCCCTGTGCGTGGCCAGACTCATGGTTCGAAAACCAATATCTTGTAAGAAGTTGCCGGTATCGCTCGTCGCCAGTACCTTTATCTCTGGAAATACCTCCTCGGAGAAATAGACGAAGACGCCGAACAGCACCACCAGCAGGATGACGGGATACGCCAGCGCGGCGATCATTTCTTGCCGCTGCTGCGCGGCGTGGGCGGTGTAACGCGAGAGCAACTGCAACACGCCCGGCAAGTTGCCAGATTGTTCACCCGCCTTGATCAGCGCGGGGTAGATACGCGGGAACGCGTCGTGCCGCCGCTCGATGGCCTCGTGCAGCGGCAGGCCGCGCTCCAGATCGGTGCGGATTCCTTCCAGCGCCTCGCGCATACGCGGCTGCTTCATGCCTGCGGCCAGCGCCTTGAGCGTGGCAGGTAGCGGCAGCCCGCTGCGCACCATGGCGTTCAGTTGTTCCGAGAACAAACTAAGCTCGTCCCACCCCAGCCGCTTCGACACGCGCAGTATCCCACCACCACCATCGGCCCGCTCCATGCGGTTCACCGTAAAGCCGCGCTCCTGCAACCGGGCCG